>CAZHIQ010000004.1:215959-217513 GCA_964532595.1 uncultured Roseivirgaceae bacterium | reverse complement strand
GGACCACCAAAGTTGGCGATCCACTTTTGTGTCATGATGGTCTCAAGCGGACTTGCTGCAAATGCATTTGCCATTACAGCGTCCACATACTCGTCTATGGCTGTTGCCGCAAGAGAAGGAGCACCCGCCGCCGAGGCGATTGCATTCACTTCGGCGAAGGCAGCACGGATGGCTTGCTCAAGCAGTGCTGCAGCGTCCCCGTTGGTAACACCAACCTGCGCCAGCTCGGCCTCGATAAACAACCTGTTCATGTAGGGCAACAGACGCAGCGGCCCCGCACCGAAGCCATTGAAGTTGATGGTCACACCATCTCCCTCGTCGTAACGTCCTCCAACAGGATACAACCCGATCACGGTCTGCGAAGCCGCCTGATCATGTCCTTCATTCGGGTCGATGTTGTAAGAGAAAGAATAGATTGAGACGAATCCGGTTTCTTCGTTATGATATGCAGTCGGGTTTTGTGCCTCGTCGCCAGGCTTTAGCTGATTGTAGAAGTAATAAGGAATTCTAGGATCTTCAACACCAAACATCATCCCACCGTGACCGAAGGTGTCTTCACTCCGCATTACCTCATAGAAGTAAGGATTGATGTAAGAGTGCGTACCAGAAGCATATTCCGACGCATAACCCTGGTTGCGATCATCGGGCGCGGTCGACTGGCCATATTTAATTTCAAAGTTCTCTGCACGCGAACTGATCAGATCACCTTCGCTGATCAGCGCCTGCACCTGCGACGAAACATCCTGCACAGTGCGAATCTGATTGTAAAGTTTCAGCTTTAGCGTCTTTCCGAACTTCCGCCAGTTGGCAAGGGAACCGTTGTAAATAACATCATCCGAACCAGGTGAGAGCACAGATTCCTTTGCCAGGTTTGCGATCGCCTCATCGATCAAAGAAAAAAGATCCGCGTATATGGCTGAGCCGCTGTCAAACTTCGGCGTCGGGTTCACAGACCCCTGGTTAGCGTCGAAGTATGGGACGTCGCCATAGTAATCAACAAGGACGCTGAAGACATAAGCCTTGATCAGTTGAGCAACACCCACATAGTGCCAGCTCTCCTCTTCGGTTCCCTGCTCTATCAACACCCTGACATCGGTCAATAAACTGAGATACGCGTTGTTCCAGGGCGATGTCGCAACAAAGTCATTACCCGTAATGATATTATGGTTGAGATTGCCACGAACTGCGGTGTACTGCATGTACTGGTGCGTAAAGTTCGTCACCCCCGTAGAGATGTCCGTCACCGTTCCGATACGGACCTGTGCGGCTGTGAGCAGCTGCGACAGGGGAACCTCGGTCGGATTATTCGGATCCGTGTTGATGTCCAGGAAGTTGCTCTCACACGAAGCGATCATAAACGCCGTGCACAACATCCCGACTCTGAATATATTCTGAAGTATTTTCATAATTGCTATAGAATTAGAATGTTACCCTTACCGTGACGCCGTAACGTTTCACTCCAGGCGCCGTGGCCCACTCGATACCCTGCTGGTTTGAATTACCAAACTGGTTGATCTCCGGGTCATAATTAGCAGACTTCGGGAAATTAGGAGC
>CAZHIQ010000004.1:197932-215859 GCA_964532595.1 uncultured Roseivirgaceae bacterium | reverse complement strand
AAGTCGGGATTGGGGTTACCAATAATCGCGCGGTCGAAAGCCTCAAGAAGCTGACCTGTTGCAGGATCAATCAGGAGATTACCCTCATCATCACGTGCCGCCACGGTACCCAGCAACAATCCATATTCCTGGCCTGGGCGATGCGTACTGATAACGCCACCGGCAAAACCGCTACCGAACTGAATTTCATCAGTACCCGCAGTCAGTTCTTCGATCACGTTCTTGTTATGTGTAAAAGTACCGTAGAGGTTCCACTGAAATGAGTTCGGCAGCGATACAGGCGTCACGTCAACGGCGAGCTCAATACCTGTGTTGGATACTTCGCCGAAGTTGGTAAAGTAAGAACTAAAACCACTGGTTGAAGGAAGACTCACCGGAGCGATCTGATCGAATGATCTCCTCTTATAGGCAGTAGCGCTAACGTTGAGACGGCCATTGAAAAGACCCGCGTCAATACCGATCTCAGCGTCCTGTGTCCGCTCAGGCTTCAGGTTGGGATCGCGTTCTATGTTGCTCAACGAAGCACCGGGGACGCCGAGGAAAGGAAAATCCTGCAAACTTCCAGGTCCGGCAGGGTTCACAAGGAACACAGGTACGAGTTGATAAGGATCCGTGTCTTTACCCACCTGTGCGGCGGCAACACGCAACTTAAGGCTACTCAATGTATTGGAAGAGATATCCAAAGCATCGCTAAGTATCACTGACAGCGAGGCTGCCGGATAAAAGAAGCTGTTATTATCCTTTGGCAGCGTCGAAGACCAGTCATTGCGGGCCGTAAGGTTCAGAAAGATCCATTCGCGGAAACCAACAGTCGCATCAGCGAAAACGCCAAAAAGCCTTCTCCGGGTGAAATTCCCGCCGAAAGGCGTAACCTCATTCGTATTATCGATATCATCTATATCGAAGGTTACATATCCGATACCGGAGTAAGCCTGACGATCCGTGGTACGTTGATTGACGTTGTGTCCGACAAGTGCGCGGAACGAGAAATCCTCGTTGATCTCAGGATTGAACGACACGATGAAGTTAGACTCTATCTCTTCAAAGCGTGCGTAATCTTCAACAACGCGACCAGCTCCTGGGTTGCTTGAAGGACCGGTAGAACCCGGGCGAATGAAGTCCGTAATGTTCTGGTTGTACGAGTTCATCCCGATCTTGTATGAAAGGTTCAACCAGTCATTAACATCGTAGTTGAAATCCACACCAGCGGTGATACGGTTCACATCAGACAAAACGCCTGCATTTTTGTAAGACCAGAACGGGTTGTCAGCCTGACCCCGAGCCACATGGAACTCGCTACCAAGGTCGACCGGATTCTGATAAGGGATACTCATATCCCAGTTACGGGCAATGAACAATGCGCGGGCAAAGGCTGAGTTGTTGTTGCTACCTGACAAACCAACACCGGTTTGCGGCGAACGCTGGTCGCTCTTCGTGAAAGCCAGGTTTGCACCTACTATGAGCCTGTTAGCAAGAGTGGTGCGACCACCAACACTGATGTTGGTCCGGTCGAAGTAAGACTCCGGAATGTAACCCTCGTTCTTGGAACGCGTCAACGTAGCAGTCAGGTTCGAGGTCTCGTTACCACCGGAAACCGTCAGCGTGTTCTCAAACAGAGAGCCATCCCTGAAAAGGGATTTCACGTTGTTCGGATATGCACGATACGGAACGTTGGTGTTCCAGAACTCTTCCATTCCAGGGCGGTTGTGATACCAATGCCTGATCTCAGAAATAGTCGGATAAGGTACTGCACCCGGGAAAGGCGCGCCCCAGGAACCATTTGCCTGGGTATAGTTGAAGTTCGTTCCTGCGCCATAGCGATTCTGCAGGTCAGGAAGATTGCCGATCTGTTCAACAGCGTATTGCGTTGCAAATGATACCTCCAATCCTTTGCGCGAAGCACCTGTCTTACCTGTCTTAGTAGTGATCACCACAACACCGTTCGCAGCGCGCGAACCGTAAAGTGCCGCGGCGGCACCGCCTTTAAGAACTGAAATCGACTCTATGTTATTAGGATCGAGGTCAGCAAATCGGTTCGAATAGGCTCCACCGTCGGATAGTCCGCTGAAGGTCGAATTTTGCGCGTTGTTGTAGGGAATACCGTCTACTACGAACAAAGGCTGGTTTTCGCCAAGAAGCGATGTATTACCACGGATGGTAATACGGGTAGAGCTACCCGGTGCTCCGCTTGAACCAGTAATATTAACACCCGCGACTTTACCTTGCAGAGCGCGGAGCGGGTCAATCTCGCCCACTTGCTGAACCTTTGTGGCATCAACACGCTCTACGGAGTAACCGAGTGCCTTGGCTTCACGTTCAATACCCACCGCCGTTACAACAACTTCAGAAAGCTGTGTAACATCCGGCTGCATCTGAACGTCAATTACCGTGCGGTTTTGAATCGGCACTTCCTGGCTGGACAGACCGATAAATGTAAAGACCAGCACGCCGCCACCGCTGGGAACTGATAAACGGTAGTTGCCGTCAACATCCGTCACTGTACCCGTCTGCGTACCTTGAAGGACCACGTTGACCCCAGGTAATGGGCTGCCATCCTCCGCGGATGTAACCCTACCCGATATGGTCAGGTCCTGTGCTATCGCGCCGGATGCCCCGAACAATGACAGCACTGTCATGATTAGTAGAATTTTCTTCATACAAATTGAGGTAGGTTAATGGATATTATGGTCAAACTTAGAAAAAAAAGCCGCTCTAAAAAGGCTTTTCCCCCAAAAAATGGCACAAAAAAGTGCGAAAAATACCCCCCTAGGGGTGAGAAATCGTTCCCGCTACCGTTGTTCGTGGGTTCTCTAAAAAAGATTATCGGATGAGCTTAAACTCGATTCGGCGATTCTGACTACGCCCTTCCACGGTGCTGTTATCCGCCACAGGAACGCTCGGACCATACCCTTTCGGAACAAGACGCCTGGCATCAATACCAACCCCGACCAGATAATCGTAGACACTGCGAGCCCTCCGCTCAGAGAGCTGCTGATTGTAGGTAACTGAACCCGAGTTGTCGGTGTGCCCGCCAATCTCTACCCGCAACCCGGGATTGTCTTCGAGAAAACGTCGTATCTTCTCAAGCTCGGTTCGGGATTTGGCATGCAAAGCATAACTGTCAACGTCGAAGAAAATATTCTGCAACACAGCCGTCGTCCCCTCGGCCGCGCGATCCAAAGCGACATCAAGGGAAATCGGTTTCATATGCTCCTGCTCGGAATAGTTGAAATTCAAACTGCGGAACAGATATCCCGGCATGCTCACATACAGCGCGTACTCCGACCCCTCCGTCAAAACAAAAAGATAGGCGCCCGTTACGGAATCAGCATGCACCAGCGACTCGGTTTCATGTGTCGCAAGATTGATCAACTCGATGGCCGCACCCAGCGGTTCGCCGGTAACACGGTCGGTTACCCTGCCCTTCACATAGTTACTGACGTAACGCACCCGATCCTCCTCGGGAATATCCATCTCGAATATCCGACTGCGCGTATACCCCTCACGCAATTCTTCGTGCGAATAATACCCCTTCTTTCCATCCGCTGTGATGAACAATGAAAACTGATCCTCGTGATTGTTTATCGGACTCCCCATGTTCTTCGGCGCCGTCCACAACCCCGCACTGTCGCGCTCGGAAAAAAAGATGTCATAACCACCAAAACCAACTAATCCGTTCGACGCGAAATACAATACCCTGTTATTGGCGTGAATGAAAGGAGATATCTCATCGTAGATGGTGTTCACGGGCTTACCGACGTTGCGAGCACGCGTCCACTCACCATTGTCATCTAAATGACTCACCCATATATCACGCCTGCCCACGCCACCCCGCCGATCGGAAACAAAGTACAACGTGCGCCCGTCGGCCGACAACGCGGGCTGTGATTCCCAATCAGCACTATTCACATTGCGCCCGAGATTGCGGGGCTCGGACCACGTATCACCCACCTTCACACTTTCATACAAATCACAACTACCAAATCCTTTGCGCCCCACGCATGAGGTAAATATCAACCGCCGTCCATCAGCCGAAATCGTACAGGTCCCTTCGTTGAGATCCGAGTTAATATTGTCGGAAAGGGAAACGGGCGCCGTCCATCTTCCCCGCGCATCTTTGCGACTGATAACGAGGTCCTCATCTTCGTTGGGCCCGTTACCCAGTCGCCGCGTAAAAATCAGCGACTGTTGATCGGCGGTGAGCACAGGAAAGTACTGCATCACGAAAGCGTTCACCGTATCGCTCAACGGCCGCTGTCGATAAAGCGATGCATTGCGTTGGTTTTCACGGGCAAATGCAATGTTGTCGAGCAGTAACCGGGCATGCTGTATTCGTTGGCGGTTTTGCGTCTCGGCTTGCAGAAAGGAAGAGATTGTATTCTCTGCCTTGTCGTACTCCCCAATCGTAAAATAACTCTCGCCGAGATCGTACCAGAAAACGCGCTGCTTTCGGATGTCGTTGGTCAGAGAAAGACCCTTTTCAAAATTTTCAATCGCCTTCGGAAAATCTTTCAGCGACATGTAGACAATACCCAGTCTATAATACGCCTCCACGAAGTTCCTGTCACGCTGAATGGCCTGCTGCAAAAGGTTGATCGCCTGCGAGAACTGACCCCTTACCCGAAAGTTGTCGGCTTCCGTATAGTGCTCGATCGCCTTTCGGTTTTTCGTAGAAAGAGGCATCTGGCCATAAACCGAGCCTGTGATCAGAAGGAGTATTACGAGTAAGCGCATCATAACAAATCTATACAACAATGCGGGACACATCAATTTCCGGACTCTCAAATTCCAGCATCGCATTGATCAGCTTAAAGGTATCAAACGTTGAAATATCGCGCACATGTATGCTGCACGGCGTGATCTTACCCTGCTCAATCAATTTCTGTCTCATCGTTCCCTGCAAAAGAGGTCTGTCAGGCGTAAACCACGCCGAGCCGCGGCGAAAGGCAAGATTGGCGAAGCTGCAATCCGTTACCCTTCCCTCCTTTACAATAAGAATATCGTCACAGGTATCGCGCTGTTCCAGCAGCTCGTTCAACGCATTGCGATCTTCAAACTTCAGTGAATAGTCAATGGAATCATCCATGACCACTTTCAACGATTCGATGGGGCGACGGACGTAAGGCCAATAGGCTACCTCGTACGCCTGCGCATCATACACCAGCCGGCATCGATGAAGACCCGTCGTTGGAAAATACGACTTCTTTAACAACGCCTCCAGGTCGATGCGCCGGTTCACGCCAAACAGTTTTCTGAGCGACGCCCGCATACGCCGTTCATGAAACGAAACGTTCAGAAACTCACCTTCCAGCAATTTTATCGTTTCAATCAATCGGGACATATACTTTGTCAATTGCCTCCTGATACTCTTTTTTAAGATCACTTTGAAAGGTGATTCCGCCACCGCTCCGGTAGTAAAGGGTTTTGCCGCGCTGTTCGATATAGCGAATCATCACGGCGCTGTCAAGCGATTCACCATCGAACACGCCAAACACACCGGTATAGTAGCCGCGGTTTTCCCCTTCGGCAGCGCGGATGATTTCGAGCGTCTTCGGCTTTGGCGCTCCGCTTACCGACCCTGCAGGCAGCAAACTTATCAGAATATCTCCTAAACGTCGCCGATAATCTTCAGGAAGAATGCCTTGTATCTCCGAGCTCACCTGAAAAAGATCTTTGCTGTTCGTATGAAGATGATCGACGTATCGGAACCGCGTCACCTTAACGTCTTTCGCGACTGCACTGAGATCGTTGCGAATGAGATCTACAATGGTTATGTGTTCGGCCCGTTCCTTTTCATCGGCCAAAATTTTCTCAAGGGCATTTTGCTCAGAAGCATCAATCGTTCCCTTCATGGGATACGACCAGATTATGCCGTCTTCTATTCGAACGAAAGTCTCCGGAGAGAAAACGACAAACTCATTTTCGACCAAGAGCTTGTACTTTGCGCGGCTTGCTGCGAAAAGCTCCGCGATCGTCGCGTTGGTTTCAATAGGCGTTTGGATCGTAAGATTTACGAGAAAAGAATCTCCGCGAGCCAGACCTGATTGGACGTATTCAAACTTAGCCTGATAGTCCGATAACGCAATTGGCTTCTTCTCAAAAGTGAGCGAAGAGTGTGCAGAACGGCGGGATGTGGCATTGGTATGTCCCTTGACATTGTAGAAAATTCCGTCAGGAAGATTCGACAACAGATACACCTCGGGCTTCAGCATCTCGAAGTCGACAAGGAACAAAAACGGCTCCCCCCGCAAGGAGTATTCGTTCACCGTATGACCGAATTCTTCAATCGTCACTTTAACGCTTTAACACTTTAACACTCTCTACGGCACCCCCAAATACTTATGTATCTGCAGCGATATCTTCCAGCGGGGGTTTCTCTTCACGTAATCAATGATAAGTGGGAGTACTTCACGCTCCCTCGACCACTCGGGCTGAAGAAAGAGTTCGCAGTGAGGGGACACCTGTTTAGCATGTTGCTCCGCCCATTCAAAATCGCTCTTGTTATAGACAACGACTTTCAATTCGTGAGCGTACGGCGCGACCGAAGGCAGAGGTGCCTTAAACTTCTTCGGAGACAAGCATATCCAATCCCACTCTCCTGTCAGAGGGTAGGCGCCGGATGTCTCGAGATGCGTGCGTATACCCTTATCGTGAAGGGCAGCGGTAAGGTCAGCAAGGTCATACATCAGCGGCTCGCCACCAGTAATCACAACGACGGGGGTACCTGTAACCTTCGCACGTTCCGCCATATCGGCAACAGACACCGCAGGATGCGCATTCGCGTCCCACGATTCCTTTACATCACACCACACGCATCCAACATCGCATCCACCTAAACGAATGAAGTAGGCTGCCTGGCCCTGGAAGGCTCCCTCACCTTGAATGGTATAGAAGTCTTCCATAAGGGGAAGCAGAGTCTGGCGCCACTTTTCGGAAATGGCCTGAGTCGCCATAGGAGCGCGTTAAGGATTGCGGGCTTCAGTAGCGCGCAACGTGTTCAACAGCAATGAGGCGATAGTCATAGGACCGACACCACCCGGGACGGGTGTTATATAAGACGTCTTGGGAGCGACGTTTTTAAAATCGACGTCACCCCGGATGGCCCATCCCTTGGCAAATTGAGGACCTTCTACGCGGGTCGTTCCGATGTCGATGACAACGGCTCCTTCCTTGACCATATCAGCGGTGATCAGACCGGGTTTTCCAACCGCCACAACAAGGATATCCGCAGCACGCGTGAACGATGCAAGATCCCGGGTGTATTTGTGGCAGATGGTAACCGTTGCACGTCCTTGCTCCGTCAGCATCATACTCAAGGGTGCTCCGGTAATCCGGCTTGCGCCGACTACCACGGCGTGTTTCCCTTCCGTTTCGATGTTATAACGGCGCAGCAACTCCATCACACCAAAGGGTGTAGCGGGCATCAGCAATGGATTCTTTGAGATAATGCTTCCGAAGTTGTGATTGGTAAAGCCATCAACATCCTTGTCGGAGCGAATCATCTCCGTAATACGCTCAACGGAAATGTGATCCGGCAGGGGAAGCTGAACAATAAAGCCATCGACGTCATCATCATTATTCACATGATCGATATGTCTCAACAGCTTCTCTTCGCTAATGGTATCGGCGAAGCGCATCATGGTGTAATGAAAGCCCACCGCCTTGCAGGCCTTCACCTTGTTGTCCACATAGGTCTGGCTCGCACCATCGTCTCCTACCAGGATAATGGCCAGGTGGGGAATCTTCTTGCCCTGCTCCTTACGCATGGCAACCTTTTGAATGATCTCCTCTTTGATGTCGCTGGAGACCTTCTTTCCATCGATCAGCGTATATGTTGTTGCTTCCGTCATATCTCATGAGTACGCCGACTATTGGTCGGCGTTGAATGATTAGTCGATTTTCAGAACTGCCATGAAAGCTTCCTGGGGAACCTCCACCGTTCCAATCTGGCGCATCCGCTTCTTCCCCTTCTTTTGCTTCTCAAGCAGCTTGCGTTTACGGGAGATGTCACCGCCGTAACACTTCGCAAGAACGTTTTTGCGAATCGCACTGATGGTTTCCCTCGCGACGATTTTCTGTCCGATTGCAGCCTGTATGGCGACCTCAAACATATGCCGGGGAATCAGTTCCTTCAGTTTTTCGCAAAGTTTGCGACCCCACTCCTGAGCTTTGCTGCGGTGAACAATCGCACTCAAGGCATCCACGCGTTCCCCGTTTAACATCACATCGAGCTTTACCATATCGGATTCGCGGTAGCCGATCAAATGATAGTCGAGCGAAGCATATCCGCGTGAGATCGTTTTGAGTTTGTCGAAGAAGTCAAATACGATTTCCGCCAGCGGCATCTCAAAAGTAAGCTCAACACGGTCGGTAGTGAGATACGATTGATTCTTCACGACGCCGCGCTTTTCCATGCACAAACTCATAATCGCACCGATGTAGTCGGTTTTCGTAATGATCTGTGCCTGTATATAGGGCTCTTCGATATGGTTCGTCTTTGTGACATCAGGCATCTCCGAAGGGGCGTTGATATCAACAACGGAGCCATCCGTAAGGTGTGCTTTAAACTGCACCGAGGGCACCGTCGTAATGACGGTCATGTCGAACTCTCTCTCCAGACGCTCCTGAATAATTTCCATGTGGAGCATTCCAAGGAAACCACAACGGAATCCAAAGCCCAGGGCAGCCGATGTCTCCGGTTCCCACACCAGCGAGGCATCGTTAAGCTGAAGCTTTTCCATGGAAGCGCGGAGTTCTTCGAATTCAGAAGTTTCGACCGGATAAATTCCGGCGAATACCATCGGTTTTACGTTCTCGAACCCTTTCACTGCCTCGGCCGGGTTCTGCGGGTGAGTAATGGTATCCCCCACCTTGACTTCCCTGGCGACCTTGATACCGGAAATGAGGTATCCGACGTTTCCGGCCGCAATTTCTTTCTGGGGTTGCTTCTGCAGTTTCAGCACCCCGATTTCTTCCGCAAAATATTCGCGGCCGGTAGCCACAAATTTGATTCGCTCGTCCGTACGTATCGTTCCGTTGAAAACGCGGAAATAGACTTCAATTCCGCGAAACGAGTTAAAAACCGAGTCGAAGATCATCGCCTGGAGCGGGCCGTTCGGATCCCCTTTCGGGGGATTGATCCGGTCAACTACGGCATCCAGAATTTCCTGAATACCGAGGCCTTCCTTGGCGCTGGCATGGATAACGTCTTCCGGCTTGCATCCGATCATATTGACGATTTCCTCCGTTACCTCTTCGGGCATGGCGTGCGGAAGATCGATCTTATTCAGAACAGGGATGATTTCCAGGTCGTGCTCCAGGGCCAGGTAGAGGTTTGAAATCGTCTGCGCCTCGATTCCCTGGCTTGCATCCACCACCAGCAGTGCGCCCTCGCAAGCGGCGATGGAGCGGGACACCTCATAGGAAAAGTCAACGTGTCCGGGGGTATCGATCAGGTTGAGGACATATTCCTTCCCGTCGCGGCGATAATTCATCTGGATCGCGTGCGCTTTGATGGTAATGCCCTTTTCGCGTTCCAGGTCCATGTTGTCAAGCACCTGAGCCTGCATCTGGCGAGCGCTCAGTGTCCCTGTAAACTCCAATAGGCGATCTGCCAGCGTACTCTTGCCGTGGTCGATATGGGCGATAATGCAGAAATTGCGGATGTTTTCCATTCCCGTCAGTCCTCAATGTGAGGTGCAAAAGTAGGAATTTCCAGCGCTTTAAAGATATGCCGTACTCAATTTATCCGCGCGGTGAACTAGTGCGCGACAAGTCCGGCCGCCACGAAGGGACGGGATCAATCCTTTTGCAGGTAATCGTTGGTAATCTGCTTCAGGGCAAGCTTGTCGGCAGCGGCCATAGTGGAAGGCTTTACCCGGGCCAGCAGCTCAAACATGACGTTGCGGTCATACCCCAGGCGCGTGGCCACTTCTCCGCAAAAGGCAATCTCTTCCCGGTACATCCGTTCATCGAGCTTCATCAATTGAATAAGACTGAAGAGTAGCTCGAACTTCTCGTCGTCCGACAAGTTCTCCGGAACGATGTTTTCGTGATTCTGGGTTAAAAGGGGATAAAGTTCGTCGGGAAAGATCCCGTTCGCGCGTCCGATATTGATCAGGAAGTTCTTCTCGCGATCAGCAATTTGTCCATCTGCCTTTGCAAGATTAATAAGAAGCTTCATGCCTGCGAGATAACTCATAGTTCCAGGGGGATTATGCGCCAACCTAAGAAGGAAATAAGAAATTACCAATAACTTTAGCGCAATGAACTTCCTCGCGCACGCGTATGTATCAGGTGATGAGCCTGAAATACTTGCCGGTAACTTTGCGGGTGACTTTATCAAGGGGCGACTGGCATTGCAATCATACCCGCAGGGAATTGCCATGGGGGTAATGCTTCACCGTGCTGTTGACGAATACACCGATCGGCATGAGATCGTCCGGGAAAGTAAAGTCCGCCTCCGTCCCAAATATCGCCACTACGCTGGTGTAATTGTTGACGTCTTCTACGACCACTTCCTCGCAGCGCGCTGGCAACACTTTCACCACCAGTCCTTAGCCGACTTTTCTTCCAAAGTCTACAGAACCGTGGAAGGTTATCGGAAAGTACTTCCGCAGCGATTCAATTATATGTTTGACTACATGGTTCGCGGCAACTGGCTGGTGGGTTACCAAACAGTTGCGGGCATTCGCAATACCCTCACCGGAATGGCGAGTCGCATAACACATCCTTCAGGAATGGAGCGCGCGGCTGATGACTTGCAGGAACATTATCATCTCTTCGCCAACGAATTCGAAGCGTTCTTTCCCGACCTGACGACCTTCGCGGCTGATTGGTTGCGAACTTCCCGCGACCAGATCTCTAACCGCTGACCTTCGCTCAGTCTGTCCGGCGCAAATGGTTCCACCCCTGCGCCTTTAACGGCACAACGGTTCCCTGCTTCGAAATCATAATGTTCTCCTGGGGCCGTGAGTGAACGTATCCAATCATATGAATCTCCGGGTGGCGCTTCAACTTGTCCTGGTCCTCTTTGCGAATGGTAAACAACAACTCGTAGTCTTCGCCCCCGTTGAGCGCACAGGTAATTGGATCGAGCTTAAACTCTACCGCCGTCTCGAACGTAAGCTGATCGATGGGAACCTTGTCCTCGTATATCCTGACACCAACGTTCGACTCATTGGAAAGGTGTAACAGCTCGGAAGCGAGCCCGTCCGAAATATCGATCATCGATGTGGGTACCACGCCCAACTCTTCGAAGTCGAAGACGATCTCTGTTCGCGCGTCCGGTTTGAGTTGGCGTCCTACGATGTAGTCGTACTTTTCAAGAGCCGGCTGCATGTCGGGATTGGCCAGAAACACCTGTTTTTCGCGCTCAAGCACCTGAAGGCCGGCAAAAGCTCCGCCCAAATCTCCCGTTACACAAATAATATCGTTCTCCCGGGCGCCGCTCCGATAAACGACCCGATCTTTCGCGACCCGCCCAACGGCGGTAACCGATATCATGAGCCCGGATATTGACGAGGTAGTATCCCCTCCCACGAGGTCGACCTTGTAATTTTCGCACGCGGCCTTTATTCCTTCGTAAAGGGCGTCGATCGCTTCTACGGAGAACCGGTTGCTGATCGCTATGTTCACGGTAATTTGCTCACACCGCCCGTTCATTGCAGCAATGTCGGAGACATTAACCGCCACCGCCTTATATCCCAGGTGCTGAATGGGTGTGTAAGTAAGGTCAAAGTGGATTCCTTCAACCAACATATCGGTGGCTACGAGCAAATAGTAGTCGCCGCTATCGATGACGGCTGCGTCATCGCCAATCCCCAGTACGGAGCTTGCGTTGCCGGGGGTAAACTTTTCGCGGATGCGCCGGATCAGCCCGAACTCCCCCAATTCACTGATTTCCAATCGTTTTTCGCTCATGCAGCTATAAATCCTATATTTGAATGTCCTTTGTCGCTTTGTTTGTCGACGAAGTGCAAAGGTAGCCGGTAATTGCCGGTTTCATCGAACAGTTTTCAGGTATTCACCGGAAACAGTCATACCATGAGAAAAAGTCTGCTTTATCTGCTTGTCATATCGTTTATCCTGGGAGCATGTGCCACCAGCAAACCCTATTACAAGACAGCCGAAGGCAAGCGGAAGCAAAAGTATTACAACGACCTCCAATTCGGCGGGCGTAAAGCCCGGCAGGGTTACTAGTCGGCAGACCGCTCCTGACATAGTTCGACCAGCACACCGTTGGTGCTCTTCGGATGCAGAAAGGCTACCAGCTTATTATCCGCGCCTATTTTGGGAGAACGTTGAAGAGGCTCGAAACCCTTAGCCTCCAAATCATCTACGGCCGCTGCAACATCGGCGACTTCAAAAGCCAGGTGGTGGATACCCTCCCCGCGCTTTCCGATAAACCGGCCGATGGGAGAGTCATCATGAGTCGCTTCCAATAGCTCGATTTTAACGTCTCCTACCCGGAAGAAAGAAGTCCTGACCCCTTCTGAAGGCACCTCCTCCACCTTATAATGTTCTACGCCGAGCAGGCGGGCAAACAATTCGTTGGCGGCGTCCAGGTTCCTGACGGCAATGCCGATGTGTTCGAGTTTTTGCATAAATGGCTATCTTTGACCGGCAAACAAGAAACTTTTTGCTTCAAACGAAAGTTTTAGGAAAACTTTGGAGGTGAGCGGCTGCCCGCCAGCCCCAATTTGAATTGTATTCCGATTTATTGCGTTACATAGTGCAAAGTCCAGAAAAATATGATCACAGTAACCGACAAAGCCAAGGAAAGGATTATTGAACTCAGAAAAGAAGAAGGCCGTTCTGAGAACGCCAATATCCGGGTTTCTGTAAAAGGCGGCGGATGCTCGGGATTGATGTACGACTTGGGCTTTGATGAAAACATTCAACCGGTCGACCAGGTTTTTGAAGACAAGGGAGTAAAGATTCTTGTAGACAAAAAGAGTCTGCTCTATCTGCTCGGCACAACTCTCGATTTCTCCGATGGTCTGAACGGCAAAGGCTTCCAGTTCATCAATCCCAACGCGTCGCGGACCTGTGGATGCGGTGAGAGTTTCTCGGTATAAGCTGCTCCTTACTCAAACACCCTGACAAGCGGTCGACTGAGCGCGGCCGCATGCGCTCATCTATTCTATGCACAACGATCCTGAACTAAACGGAAAGTATCTCGGTACCATTTCGGGCGATTTTGTCAAGGTAGCAGACACCCTGAAGGAAGCGTCGTACCAGATCCGCAGACGGGGATTTTCCCTGTATCCGATTTTCCCGGTTTGCAAAACGGAACAACCGATTGGCCAGATTCTGATCGACACGCAATCGGCACAAACGGAGTGGAACTACTATGCTACCTACCTCGACGAATTCGTGCAACGCGAATTGATCGAAGACCAGGAAGCCTTCAAGGCCGCATTCAAGGATCCGGATGAGTTCTGTTGCCTCTTCGTCGTCGACATTGAGTTTACAAACTTCCTGTTCATTCCATATCCGGAAGACTAGGAAATTAGCCGTTCATGATCTCTTCGATCTCTTCGGCTTCGCGCGGGATATTCTTCATCAGATCCACAATTCCATCATCGGCAATTACCACATTATTTTCGATGCGAACACCGATACCTTCCTCACGAACATAGATACCCGGCTCTACGGTCCACACCATACCGGGCACCATCTGATGATACATGTTCCCAACATCGTGTACATCCAGTCCGAGCATATGAGAAGTACCGTGCGCGAAGTACTTCGTAAATAAAGGCTTTTCCGGATTCTGATTGGCGATATCCTTGCGATCTAAAAGCTTTAACCCGATTAATTCTGATTCGGTAATCTTTTGAATCTCTTTGTGGTATTCAAAATACCTGACCCCTGGTTTTAACATCGACATCGCCGCCTTCTGCACGCGCAGCACAGCATCGTAAATGGCTCGTTGACGTGGCGAGAAGCGACCGTTGACCGGGATGGTCCGCGTCAGATCAGCGTTGTAGTTTGCATATTCCGCTCCTACATCAAGCAAGAGAACGTCGCCATCGCGACACGTTTCACTGTTTACGATGTAATGGAGCACGCAGGAATTTGCACCCGATGCGATGATTGGTTCATACGCAAAACCGCGCGAGCCATGGCGAAGAAACTCATGCGCATACTCCGCCTCGATTTCATACTCGCGGACCCCAGGCTTAACAAACTTAAGGACCCTGCGAAAAGCGCTCTCGGTAATATCACAAGCTTTCTGCATAAGCGCGATTTCTTCGGGTGCCTTGACGCTCCGCAGCCGATGAAGAATAGGCGCCAACCGTTCGTATTTGTGAAGCGGATACTTCTTCTGACACCACTCAATAAATCGCTGGTCGCGTGAGTCAACGGTTATTTCAGCGCGATAGTGATCATTGGTGTTCAGGTAGACATACTCTACATCGCCCATAACCATAAGCGTATTGAACACGCGGTGAAATTCGCTGGTCCACAATACGGTCTGAATTCCGGTTTGCTCCCGAGCTTGTTCCTTCGTCAGCTTTTGACCCTCCCATAGGGCAATCTGATCATTGGTCTCTCGGAGGAAGAGTACCTCCCGATACTTTTCATCCGGAGCATCAGGACACAAAACAAGGATGGTTTCTTCCTGGTCAACTCCCGTCAGGTAGAACAAATCGCTGTTCTGCCTGAACCGCATAGTACCATCGGCGTTTGTTGGCATCACATCGTTCGCGTTCAATACCGCAACTGCATGGGGCTTTAGCGCCCCCGCCAACTTTCGCCGGTTGTTGACAAAAAGCTGCTGACTAATCTTCTCGTAGCGCATATCCTTTAAGAGTATCCACAATGTTACGGAAAACCCTCGACTAGCAAAAAGCTGTTTTCGTTGACGTTAACGTCTTACCTTCGTCTTATGAGCAGCCCAAACGATCTCCGCATCTCTACCGTTCAGTTTGAAAACAAAAGCGGTGACAAAACCTATAATCTCTCACTCATCGAACAGTTCACTGCACAGGCATCCAGTGAAGGGGCACATGCCGTCGCCTTCCACGAGTGCTCGATAACCGGTTATACCTTTGCGCGTCATCTTACGCGGGAAGCGCTTCTCGATATCGCAGAACCCATTCCCGGCGGTCCAAGCATCGGGCGGCTGCAGGAAATGGCGAGCGACTACGACATCACGGTGCTCGCCGGTCTGTTCGAAAAAGAAGGGGACAATATCTTCAAAGCGTACGTTGCCGTCAACCGAACAGGTGTCATTGCCAAACACCGAAAGCTGCATCCTTTTATCCATCCCGACATCCTGCCGGGCAATAGCTATACCGTATTTGATCTGAACGGCTGGCGTTGCGGGATCCTAATCTGCTATGACAACAACGTGATTGAGAACGTGCGAGCCACCACCCTGTTGGGAGCAGATGTCATCTTTATGCCACACGTTACGATGTGTACGCCTTCCACCCGCCCTGGGGCTGGCTTTGTTGACCCCGCCTTGTGGAAAAATCGCGAGCATGACCCTACATCTCTCCGCGCTGAATTTGATGGACTCAAAGGCAGGGCATGGCTAATGAAGTGGCTGCCCGCACGCGCCTATGACAATGCAATATTCGCCGTCTTTTCGAATCCAATCGGGATGGACGACGACCAACTGAAGAATGGTTGCTCCATGATCATCGACCCGTTCGGCGACGTTATCGCTGAATGCAGGAAACTCGACAACGATATAGTCACTGCAACGCTCTCAGCGAAGAAGCTTACCGATGCTGGTGGCTATCGCTATCGTCTGGCCCGCCGTCCTGACTTGTACGCCGACATCTTGGGGAAACCCCATAACGCGACTCAAAAAGTGGCGTGGCTGCATCCTAGTGAATAAGCTCACTGGCCTTCGGTGCCTGCGGTATTGTAGACCGCGACGACATGTAATTAGAAAGCAGGAAGCTTACAAACAATCCTGAGAAGACACCCTCCAGCGAGACAGTGAAAGAAACGATGTACGGATTAAGGTGGATGCCTAACGGTTGCCTTTCCGCCAGGATCCCCATCAAGTTCTTATCTATGTGGAGATAGAGGAGGAGAAACGCCGCGAACGTCAGCGTGCCAATGGCAATCATCGCCATCGCTTTGGTAAACGTGTGGAAGTAGTCCATATGCCCACGGTGAGTGCGCCGATATTGCCGCAGACCGAAGTACGTACCGGCAATTATAATTGCCAGATTCAACAAACGCAGTTCGGTAATATGGACGAAGTTGAATAGGTATGCGACAAAGAAATACACAAGCAGCCCAAGAAATATCAGCGTACCGTATATTTCAGGAATGCGAGTGGATCTATCCCAAATGGAGTTGTTTCTAATGTTCATAATACAACTGTTTGGAATAGACCCTCAAAAAAAGCATACCATTTCAACGGCTGCTTCGTGGCTATCTATAGGGGCTATCCTATAGGACGGTTCACCTCCGCTGTTTCGACGTAATTGATGAGAATAAACGTTACAAGCAAACCGGAGAACAATCCTTCAAGCGCCACAATGCAAGCCACAATATAGGGATTCAGAAAGCGACCCATCGGCTCGTTCTCAACAATTGCCTGCATCAAAGCATCGTTTGAAATCATATAGATAAAAAGAAAAGCAGCAAAGCTAAGGGCGCCGATGGCAGCAGTGGCAACACCTGTGACGAGTGCGCGAAAATAGTTCATCTCCGGGTGTGTTTCGCGGAAACGTTTCAAAGCATACCACACTCCGGCCACGAGGATAAACAAATTGAGTAATCTCAATTCTACCACGTGGGCATATCCGAGAATTTGCATGATAAGAAAATACCCAATAAGACCTACGGCAATACGCAGTCCGTAGCTTTGCGGAATTTGTTCGGGATCACTAAATAATCGCATAAAGGAAGGGTTTGGTTATACAAGGGAACAATAGAAATATAAGCCAAACCGCCGGTATTTTCAAGTGCCTTGGACAAAGCATCTCCGCTCACCGTGCGATCAGTTCCCTGACAATCTCCTCCCACTCCTTATCGAGTGAGCCGGAGAAGACAGGTCTTCCTGCCCGCCGGTACCAATAAGCCGCATTGCCCAGATCACCTTCCACGCGATGCAAATAGGCATGTATCCAGGCACCATCGCCCGATTCATAATCCTGCACGAGCGTATGTGCCTTGTCCCAATCGCCGCGGGCGGCGTACCAAAGAGCGTGGAGCATTATCGACGCAGAAGGAGGAGCATCGTGATTCAGCGAGTCCTTGAATACTTCAAAAGTCATTGTCTCAAGTATGAATAATTTTGGCCGCTACCAGGAAGCTGGCAGCAAGATTCGACAAATTTAGCAGCTAATCTTCAATAGCCGAACCTGTCGCCGATATTCATAAGACATGCTATTGGCCGTACTCAAATCCAAGTCGGTCTAACGCAGGCTTGATTTCGGGGGCAGACATAAACAGATCCCACAGCAGCCCCGTACGATGATTTTCGATCATCACGACGATCGGCCCCTGATCAATTGCAAGATAACGCGGAGTATACCAGTCATGTTCTTCGCTGAAAGCATCGTAGAACCCATACTCGCCCCACACCCGATCACCGAGGCTGTCGTACAAGTAACGAACTACTTTCATGGACTCATCCGGCGTGTACGGGAAGGAGGAAAGAGCCGCGGTCGGGGTGATGACACCCAAATCGTTCTCAGGATGATGGGCAGAGTATCCGTCAACAGAGTAGCTTGCCGTGAGCCCCCAGCAATCTTCGCCATAGCCCTTAAAGTTCTTCGGATTTTCGATGCAGTACTGACGATTGATCAGGGTGTGATTCTTATTCAATTCCCACGGCTTTGTCAATAGGATTCGCCCCAGTAGACACTTCGAACACCTCATTCTTATTGATAGCAAGGTTTCCGCTGATGCTGTACGAGAAAGCGTCGCTGGGCTGATCCTGCCACGTG
>CAZHIQ010000004.1:173767-197832 GCA_964532595.1 uncultured Roseivirgaceae bacterium | reverse complement strand
TGCCTGGTTACCAATGATCTCGCTACCACTGGTACCGAGTGAGCGAAGAATCGGAATCGCAAAAATCGCATCCTTCGTGTCTTTGATGTAGTAATCGACTTCGGCGTAAAGTCGATAGTCAAGGAAATTCATTTCAAGACCGATATCCGTACCTTCTCCGACTTCCCACACCGTCGTAGGCGGCGTGATAGTATTGATACTCGCCCCGGGCGACACAGCTCCGTTACCCCACACGGCAATAAACTGCGGCGTCTGCGTCACCAGACGGACCGACGTATTGGAAGGAACGGAGCTATTGCCTATCCTGCCCCAGCTGCCTCGAAGCTTGAGATGATTGAATACCGATTGATTAGCCATGAACCCTTCTTCGCTAATGACCCAGCCAACACCCACCGAAGGGAAATATCCCCAACGGTCGTCACGTCCGAATTTCGAAGAGCCATCGGCCCGGAAAGAAGCCGTCAACAAGTACCGGTCGCGGAACGAGTAATTTATGCGCGCGAAGTAAGATGCTATAGTATAGAGATCACCTTCGTCATCGATGAGCATACTTTCGGGGCTACCCAGTGCGAAGTAATGATCGGCCCGGCTGTTATTGGGAACATTTTCAATCGATCCGATCAATTTGTAAAATCGATACTCCTGCGCGCCCTGACCAAGCAAAACCCTAATCGTATGATCTTCATCCTCCCGGTAGTCATATGTCAGCGTATTTTCGATAATCCAGTTTCGGGTTTCCGCGCGCTCCCGTCGCAATAAGCTCGATGACCGCCGTTGCGTAAAAGTCGCAGCATACTGCGGAGAAAAATTCCGCAGTTCATTTTGACCGAAATCTCCGCCAAGACTCGACCGCAGGGTAAAATTCCTGAGGAAAGACAGCTCAGCGAATACATTACCCGTCATGCGATAGTTCTTCGAATCCTGGTCAAAGAAGTCGAGTGTAACCTGAGGATTAAACAGATTAGAAGAACCGGCCTGGTAATCTCTGGGATCTCCATACGATCCATCCGCGTAGTAAACCGGTGTAATGGGAGAAGCTGTGTAAAGCTGATGAAAAATTCCACCTGGCAAATCCACCGAGTTGTTCATCGCCCCCGTGACGGTATAACCGACTTTAAGAAAATCGAAGGCTTGAATTTCGTTCTGCAACCTGGCGGTTACACGTTCGAAAGAATTGCCCTCGACCGTACCTTCCTGATTGAGATAGCCAAGCGAAAAATTGAACGTTGATCGCTCACCACCGCCCTGGAGCGATAGCGTGTGGTTGTGAATGATCCCGGCCCGAAGAACCTGGCGGAACCAATCTGTCGTGCCGAACGAAGAAGGATCATCGTACCTGGGTGCAGCTCCATTGATAACATCCAGTTCGTTAATCATCTCAGCATATTGCGGCCCATTGGCCATTTCAACCTGATTAGTGATGACCTGCGAGCCAACAAAGCCGTCGTACGACAATGACACCGGTGTATCCTGCCGTCCTTTTCGTGTAGTGACAAGGACTACGCCGTTGGCGGCCCGCACACCATAGATAGCCTGCGACGACGCGTCTTTCAGGATGCTGATATCCGCAATGTCTTGCGGGTTTAACCAGCTGATATCGTCGTACCATACCCCATCGACCACATAGAGCGGATTGGGATCGCCGTAAACAGTACCGGTTCCGCGGATGCGAATTTCAGGAGAGGCGCCGGGTTGTCCCGAGTTAGTAATCTGTACACCCGCTACTCGTCCTTGCAATGCGCTGATCGGATTGGGAGTGGGCTGCCTGGCGATTTCATCGCCTCCGATGTTAGCGACAGAGCCCGTGATATCGACTCTTCGTTGCTCGCCATACCCTACTACAACAACTTCCTCCAGCGCGGTCACTTCCGGCTCTAACATAACATCTACTACCGACCGGCCGTTGACCTGCACCTCGGCGGTGGTGAAACCTACAAACGAAAATACCAGAACATTCTCTCCGGGCTGTAACTGGATAGAATAGTTACCATCGACGTCAGTCGTCGTTCCCCGGGTAGTGCCCTCGACAACCACATTCACTCCCGGAATCGGAAGATCATCGTCCGATGACAGCACCCGCCCGGTGACTTCTGTGGCCTGAGACCATGCAGTACAAGCGCAACTCCATGATAACAGGACGAGTAAAAGTTTTTTCATACCATACCAGATTAATTCTACATAGAGAATTAATCATAAAAGGGACATGCCAGGGCAGGGCTGTCATGGTGAAAATCAGCACAATATGACGGCAGCTCCTGTGCGAAAACATATCAGTCGATATGCCCACGCAGCCGCTTCACCGCCGCCCGACGTTCTTCGAGTTCCTCCTTCTCCGGTATATGATTGAGTAGTGACTTTAAGTCGGGCTGTCCGGCGTCAACCCAGGCGGTATACCAAAAGCTTCCGGTAAGCAGGATCGACTGTCGCATGCGCGATTCTACCGTATTGCCGAGTCGTTGATGATAAGCGCGGCAGTAGTCCTCCGTGTAAACATTCACCGTTCTTCTTCCCCGTGTTTCGAACCCAAACCGTTTTTCACCGAAGCTCTGCGACAATTCAGCCTCAAAGCCCAGGACATCCTCAACGTACGAGTGAGATTCTCTTACAATCTGCCAGGCTGCTTCCTGCGGATCATGTAAATATCGGGCAGGGCCAACGAAGAAGTCGTATTCTTCACTGAACAGTTCCGGCAGCCGTGACTCCCATAAGCCGTGAATTCCCTCCTGGCCGGTAAGCTGACCGTTGTAGTTTCGCGTTGTATGCAAGGGGACGTGGGCATCGGCAATGTAATGCCCCAGGTCGGACGACGTGCGCAAAATCAGATCCGAATCCCCCACCATAAAGGCGTCGCGAAGGCGCAAATACATGGCGAAAATGTGCCACGGAAGTATGCCGTGTTCACGGAGCGAATCCTCGCCGAATCTTTCCACCGCGTCGAGCCACCCCCTCGGGAGCTCGACACTGTCGGGATAGTGATCGAGGTCGAGATAATGCCGGGGGGCTTCTTTCTCCACCACATACCTCCGACGGTCGGGGTTGACAGCCGTTTCGGTCAGATAGTTCACATGTACCTTGTAAAAGGTGATCATGGCCGGGGGCAGGGTAAATACGGCCAGACGATTTATCTTGCGGTGGGCATAGAAGCCCCAGAAAGGCGAAAAAGCACATAGTCCCATGCCTATCGCCAGAAAAATGAGGGTCTTTTTCATGGCAAAGCGTGTTTTCGGCGGTATGCCGGCAACACTCAAGTTAACAATTCGCCATTTTTTGGATGGTTTTTGTATTTTAAAGAAAACCCGTTACCTTTGCAGTCCTTATTTTTGAACAGAGATTATGGCAAATCATAAGTCAGCAGAGAAGAGAATCCGGGCAAATGAGGCAAAACGCCTGCGGAACCGCTATCAGCACAAGACGACGAGGACATTCATCAAGCGGTTGAAAGCCACTACCGAGAAGTCTGCAGCCTCTGAGCTGTTGAAAAACGTGACGGCCATGATCGACAAGCTGGCCAAGAAGAACATCATTCACTGGAAAAAAGCGGCTAACCAAAAGTCGAAGCTGACCAGACACGTGAACAGCCTTCAGTAAGACGTTTGCATGATGAACATACAGCCCTCTTCGGATTGTCCGGAGAGGGTTTTTCTTTTTAAATTCGTTCATACCGCCGGTTGGCGAAAAAAAAGACCCCTTATGAACGAACCCTCCACTCAACCGCTCAAGATCAAGAGCTGGTCTCCGGACGACCGTCCGCGAGAAAAGCTGTTGACAAAAGGTGCCCCAACGCTGAGTGACGCCGAACTGGTCGCCATTCTGCTGGGCACGGGAACCCGTACAGCAAGCGCCGTAGAGCTTGCACGTCGCCTGCTTGCAACCGTTGATAACAACCTCGATGAACTGGCCCGTCGCTCCGTGCGAGACCTGATGACCCTTCGCGGAATCGGCGAAGCGAAGGCTATCTCCATTGCCGCGGCGCTGGAACTCGGGCGGCGGCGACGCGAACTCGACGCGGAAGAAAAACCCCGGATCACAGGCTCGCGCGACTGCTTCGCAATACTCAAAGGCCACCTCCAGGACCTCCCCCACGAAGAGTTCTGGGTTATTCTGTTAAACCGCGCGAACCGTCTCATCCGCAAGTGTCAAATCTCGCAGGGAGGCGTGGCCGGTACTGTCGCCGATCCGAAAATCATCTTTAAACTGGCGATCTCCGAGCTGGCGAGCGGCATCATCCTCGCGCACAATCACCCTTCGGGAAACTTGACGCCCAGCCAGGCCGACATCGATCTCACAAAAAAGATCGGACAGGCGGCTAAACTCCTCGAAATTCAGGTACTCGATCATTTAATCGTCGCGGGGCGAAAATATTATAGCTTTGCAGACGAGGGGATTCTCTGATCCTCGTCTCTTGGTCTTGTGAAGTAAAATGCACCGGCTGTATGGTAACGGCCGGCGCCATGATTTGCGCTGAATGAAAAGATATCTGCCTGGAGGGATAATCGTTGCTGCCCTGTTGGCCATCGGTGTTTATGGGCTCACAGACGAGCCTCCCGTACCCGTGGAAGCGCCGCTGGTGACGCCCGAACCCATCGAAGCGGCCTTGCCCAATCCCTACGTCGAAAAGCTTCTTGCAGAGTACCAGATAGAATTAGCGGAACTGATTGAAAGCACCCACACACCCGGCTTGGCGGTAGCGATCGTGCAAGACTCCACGATATTACTGCTTAAGCCATTTGGTGTGCGCGAAGCCGGAACGGCGGATTCGGTCGACGCCAATACGGTATTTCGACTTGCTTCCGTCTCAAAAACATTCGCCCCACTGCTTACTGGCTTACTCGTCGAAGAGGGTATTCTCTCCTGGAACGACCGCGTGATCGACCATCTTCCGGAGTTCTCATTGAAAACCCGGGAAGCTACTGACAGTCTCCTCCTTACCCACGTGCTCTCGCACACGACAGGTCTTCCCTATCACACCTATACCACACTGGTGGAAGACGGAAAGCCCCTGGAAGAAATGCTGGCCGCCCTCAAAGACATCGATCTCATCGCCGCACCGGGTGAATTATACAGCTACCAGAATGTTGCTTACAGCCTCATCGGCGCGGCAATAGAACGCGCTACCGGAAAAAGCTACCAGACACAAATGCAGGAGCGCGTATTCAACCGCCTCGGAATGCGAGACGCATCCATGGACTACGAATCGATCGCCGAAAACCCCAATGTAGCTCAACCGCATTTGCAATGGGGGCGGGGTTGGCGCAAAACCAAGATATCGGACACTTATTATAATGTAGGTCCCGCCGGCGGCGTAAATGCAAGCATCGCTGATATGGCCGAAGTATTAAAAGCCCTGCTTGGAGCAAAACACGATTTTATCTCCGAGGCTACCCTCGACAGGATTTACACGCCTATGATCAAGGCCCGCACAAAGAATCGCTATTTCAGAAAGTGGATCGGTCCCTCCGATTCCCACTACGCGCTGGGTTGGCGTGTCCTGCAGTTCGCCAACGACACGCTCCTCTATCACGGTGGGTTTGTAAGAGGATACCGGAGCGAAATCGCGCTCGACCGCCGTGGCCGCATCGGCATCTGCGTTTTATCAAACGGAGCGGGCCGCGCCGTCGACAACGCCGTACCCATGTTCTTCAATATGTATTACAACCGCCGGGATTCGATCCTGCTGTGGCAAAGACTTCAGGAACCTGTACGCTCGTCTCCCGATTTGCTGGTTGGTGAGTGGTTAATTCCGAAGAATTGTGAAAATTGCATCCATGAGACGGAAAAACATTCTAATTCTAGTCGCCGTAGCCGCCGGATTTATCGCCATGATTTACTCCTTCAGGGGAAGTCAGGATGACACGACCTACATCGGGCAGATTGAGAAGCACCGCAAAGAACGCGAACGATACCTGAAAACATCTGCCGACTCACCTTTCACGTCGGATCCCGAGAGTTTCAAGTCACTGAACTATTTTCCGATTGACAGCCGCTACCGTGTGGTTGCACGTCTTGAACCGATCAAAGAGCGAAAAACCAGAATATTGCAGACCAACGACGGAAAAACGCAGCGCTATCTGGAATATGCGTGGGCGCACTTCAAGCTTGACGGCGTTGACAATCGCCTACTTATTCTCGAAGTGGCTGACATGGGCCCCTTTCGCGGCCAGCTGTTTCTCGCGTTTGGCGACGCGACCAGCGCTGTAGAAAGCTATGGAGCCGGGCGTTACCTCGACGTCACCAAAACACCGGGCGCCGCATCAATCACCCTTGATTTCAACCGTGCCTACAATCCGTACTGTGCCTATAACGAAACCTTCTCCTGCCCGCTGCCCCCGCAAGAAAATCTCCTCACGGTGGCCATACGCGCCGGGGAGAAGACCTTTAAATGATACGGAACCTTAACGGAGGCTTCACTAGGGGCTTTTCCGCCAAACGCTTATTTTTGGGCCTCTATTCCAATCACACAGCATGACCATTTCTTACAACTGGCTTAAAGACTACATTGACATACCCGAATCGCCCGACGAGCTCGGGCAACTCCTTACCTCTACCGGCCTCGAGGTCGAGAGCATTCACGCTTTCGAGACTGTGAGAGGTGGTCTGGCGGGGCTGGTCATCGGAGAGGTGAAGAGCTGTGAGAAACATCCGAATGCCGACAAGCTATCGTTGACCACCGTCGACGTCGGCGAGGGTCGCGTTCTTCCTATCGTCTGCGGTGCGCCAAACGTCGCCAAAGGCCAACGCGTTGTCGTCGCATTGCCCGGAACAACCCTCTACCCGACATCGGGCGATCCCTTCACCATAAAGAAAACCAAAATACGCGGCGAGGTATCCGAAGGGATGATCTGCGCCGAAGACGAAATCGGATTGGGAGAAGGCCACGATGGGATCATGGTGCTCAACACCGATGTTCCCAACGGAACCCCTGCTGCCCAGTACTTTGCTATTGAGACCGACCAGGTTATTGAAATAGGCCTGACACCTAACCGCGCCGATGCTGCATCACACATTGGCGTAGCCCGCGATATTCACGCTGCAAAAGACCGCCCGGTAAAATGGCCCTCGGTCGACAACTTCAAGGCAGATGACACCTCCCTCCCTATTGAAGTGATTGTCGAGAACACCGAAGCCTGTCCGCGCTACTCAGGCCTCACCATAAGCGGTGTGACCGTAAGCGACTCGCCGGCATGGCTTCAGAATCGCCTTCGTGCTATCGGACTTACACCCATCAACAACATTGTTGATATCACGAACTTCATATGTCATGAAATCGGCCAACCCCTGCATGCTTTTGACGTACGGGCGATTGCCGGGCGAAAAGTGGTAGTAAAAACGCTTCCTGAAGGAACGCCTTTCACAACACTCGACGGAAAAGAGCGTCGCCTCAGCGCGACTGATCTAATTATCTGCAACGGCGCGACAAACGACAAAGAGGCGGGTATGTGTATTGCCGGTGTTTTCGGCGGGGCGCATTCCGGAATAAAAGACGACACTCGCGATATCTTTTTGGAAAGCGCATGCTTCTCTTCCGTGTACGTACGACGCACCGGACAACATCACCAATTGAAGACCGACGCGTCATTCCGTTTCGAACGCGGCACAGACCCGAATATCACCGTCTATGCGTTGAAACGGGCAGCGCTCATGATCCGCGAGATAGCAGGAGGAAAAATCTCGTCCGATATTACCGACATTTACCCTACGGTCGCCGAAAACCGCACTATCCTTGTAAAAGACCGCAATGTCGAACGACTCATCGGGAAAGCCATTCCGCGTGAGGAAGTGTTTGCCATTCTCCACCGCCTTGACATTGATGTGACCGACAAGCAGGCAGACCGTTACACTGTTTCGGTGCCGCCTTATCGCGTCGATGTTACACAAGAAGCCGATGTTGTCGAGGAAATCCTCCGGATTTACGGATTTAACAATATCGAGCTTTCCGACACGGCAGGATCCGATTACCTGGCCGACTTCCCCCGAAAAAGCCCGGATCGTTACCGCCGATCGATCGGCGACTTGCTCGTCGCCAACGGCTTCTATGAAATATGGACTAATTCACTTACGAATCAGGCCTATCAGCATAAGCATGCGCTTACCTTCGAGGGCGAGCCTGTCGAAATACTGAACAAGCTTAGCGAAGAACTCGGTATCCTTCGCCAAACCATGCTTTTTACCGGTCTGGAAGTATGTGCTCATAATATCAACCACAAACAGAAAGACCTGAAACTCTATGAGTTCGGGAAAGTGTACTTCCGCCGCGACAATCAGTACCACGAGCGCGAACGGCTAGCCTTATACATGACAGGGTCGACGCAAGCCGAACACTGGAGAGGAAAACGCGAGGCAGTAGGCTACTACGACCTGATGCAGCATGTCTATAACATCAGCCAAAAGACCGGATTGCAGGATATTCGCGTTGAACCGACGAAGGATCAACTCTTCGAATACTGTGTAAAGGTTTATGCAGGAAAAGAGGAACTGGGCACCGCGGGCCGGGTTAAATCATCACTGCTAAAAGACTTCGGAATCAAGCAGGATTTATTTTTTGCCGACCTCGACACATCCTTGCTTTTCAAGTTGGCAAATCCTAAGTTAGTAATTCAGGAGGTTGCGCGATTCCCTGAGGTAAGACGAGATTTATCACTCGTTCTTGATGCAACTGCAACATTTGAAGACGTGCGCAATCTGATCATGCAAACCGAGAAGCGGTTGATAAAAGAAATTGGAATCTTCGACGTTTACGAAGGTGAAAACATCCCGAAAGGCAAGAAGGCTTACGCTTTGTCCTTCACCCTTCAGGACGAGAAGAAGACCCTGACCGACGAAGAAATTGACGGGACGATGCAACGTCTGATCACCGCCTTCGAGAAAAAGTTGAATGCGGTGATACGGAAATAGAAGGCAACTTCATTTCCCCTGGTATATCTGTGACGACGAACCGTGCGGCTGAACTTTGAACAAGCATTTAGAAACCCCCGAATTAATGGACCAAGAGGCACTCAGGGCCAATCTGAACGGCCTGGAACGTAAACTTCTGGTGCTTATCAATGAGCACAAGGGCCTGAAGGATGAAATCAACGCCTTGCGCAATGAGAACCAGGAGCTTAAGGAGGCCATCAGACAGCGGGACGAGCAGATTGCAGGGTTTCATAATCAACTGAAAATCACTAAAATTGTGAATAATTTACACCCGGAAGACGGAAGTGTTTCGGAGCTGAAGAAAAAGGTAGACGAATACATCAGAGAGATAGACAAATGCATAGCTCACTTAAGTAGGTGACTAGCCCAGTAAGGATTGCCGGATGGATGAACTTTCAATCAAAATCAGAATTGCCGACCGCGAATACCCGATGAAGGTAAAGCGGAAGGACGAGGAGAGGGTGAGAACTGCTGGTAGACTCATCAACGAAAAACTTAAATCTTATCGTGAGCAATATGGGATCGACGATAAACAGGATCTGATGGCGATGGTGGCTTTCGATTGTCTTGTCGATAAAATGGCAGCTGAGGAGACCCATCAGGCGGTTGACCAGACTGTGTTCGAAAAGGTCAAGCAGCTCAACCATCTGGTATCCCAATCTATACTTTAGCTTCCCTCCTGCGCTTCTGGCCGCTATGGCACCGGGGTTTATTCATAAACCTCTAACAACCTATGTCAACAAACCTTGTTATAATTGCCGTGAGCGCAGTCTCTACGATTGTGCTCAGCTTATTATTCGGAAATCTTCTGAGCCGACGCCGATCACATAAGCGCGTGCTCGAAACCGAAGAAAAATCAAAGCTGATCCTGAAGGAAGCCGAGATTGCTGCTGAAAACCTCAAGAAAGACCGGATTCTCGAAGCAAAAGAGAAAATTCTCAAAATGCGGAGTGAGTTCGAGGAGGAAGCCAACCGCAAGAAAAATCAGATTATCGCGAACGAACAAAAGCTTCGACAACGCGAACAGGCCTTCAACAAAGAACTTGAGAACATAAAACGCAAGGAAGGAGAACTCGAAGACATCCGCACCGACCTTGCAGCGCAGCTTGAGCACGTGAAGAAACGCAAAGAAGAACTCGACAAGTTCAACCAGCAAAAAATCCAGATCCTCGAAAACCTCTCCAAGCTCACAGCCGAAGAAGCCCGCGAACAACTCGTCGCGACCCTCAAAGACGAAGCACAAACCCGTGCCTCCAGCTACATCAAAGATATCATGGAGCAAGCCAAGCTGTCGGCAACGAAAGAAGCGCGGAAAATCGTCGTTCAAACTATTCAACGCACAGCAACGGAACACGCCATCGAAAACTGTGTATCGGTGTTCAACATTGAAAGCGACGACATCAAAGGAAAGATCATCGGACGGGAAGGCCGTAATATCCGCGCTCTCGAGGCTGCTACAGGCGTCGAAATAATCGTCGATGATACACCGGAAGCCATCATTATATCAGGGTTTGACCCGGTTCGCCGCGAAATCGCCCGTCTCTCCCTGCACCGTCTCGTACAGGATGGCCGAATTCACCCGGCCCGTATTGAAGAGATCGTTGCCAAAACAACCAAGAACATTGAAGACGAAATTGTGGAAATAGGCGAACGCACCGTTATCGACCTGGGTATCCACGGTCTGCATCCTGAGCTCGTGAAAATGGTCGGACGTATGCGCTTCCGTTCATCGTACGGCCAAAACCTCCTGCAGCACTCGCGTGAGGTAGCGAATCTGTGTGCAATCATGGCCGCTGAGCTTGGGTTGAACGTCAAACAAGCCAAACGCGCCGGCCTCCTCCACGATATTGGCAAAGTATACACGGAAGAACTCGAGAAACCCCACGCAATTGTAGGCATGGAGCTCGCGCAGAAGTACAAAGAACACCCGAACGTTTGCAATGCTATTGGAGCTCACCACGACGAAATTGAGATGAATAATATCATCTCCCCTATCGTCCAGTCATGTGACGCCATCAGTGGTGCCCGACCTGGGGCGCGCCGCGAAGTCATGGAGCAATACATCAAGCGTCTCCGTGAACTTGAAGACGTGGGCCTCAGCTTCGACGGCGTTGAAAAATGCTACGCCATCCAGGCAGGACGCGAGCTTCGCGTCATCGTCGATGCCGAGAAAGCAACCGACGAACGCGCAAGTCAGCTCAGCTTCGATATCTCCCAGAAAATTGAGCGCGACATGCAATACCCGGGACAAATCAAGGTTACCGTTATCCGCGAAATGCGGAGTGTAGCATACGCGAAGTAGTATTAACGAATAATTGGTGAAGAGTGAGTGTCGCGCTAATCCCGCACGACACTCACCACTCACTCCTCCATCACCGCCAACACTTCATTCTCATCAATCCGGATATCATCTTCTCCGATTTCATCAAAAGGATGCTCCAGGTGATCTTGGATGTTGTCGAGACTTACCAGAATAAAGCTGTATAGAACGGGCATCACGTACGCGAGATTGGCCGAGAACTCCTCAAAATTGCTCGCGAAGTACGGACCATAGATGATGGGAAAAATATAGATAAACACTTTGCTGTACGCCCGCAGCGTAATAGGCGTTCGATAGGTGTGCACGATCAACAGATTATCGAAAGCAATAATCATCTTGCTGATATACTGATTGACGCGTGAAGTTTCGCTCGTTTGCACGCCGTACTCACGCATAGCATTTGTCAGTCCCGAAAGCTTCGAGAAATATCGGTAGATCTTACGTTGATTCTCGACGATATCGGTCTGTCCGCTGGAGATAAACATCTCACGCATAACACGCATCATCTCGGTCACCACTTCACGCACACGCGCCGGAAGATCGTGATTCCGGTCCTGTGGCCAGTCCCGCATCGCATAGTATATCGCTACGGCATGTCCCTTGAACTCGGCAAATCGCTGCAACGCCGCCTCGCGTCGATTGTATGCCGAACCAATCGAGAACACTACGGGAAAGACGATCGCTACTCCAACAAGCATATCGGGAAAGTTTGCGATCAATCCGTAGCGGTAGCACACGAAAGTTGACACCACGGAAAGCGCAGTTACAATGAGTGTCTTGTAATTGATAATCAGCAAGAAGCTCTTGAGTACTCTTTTCATAGTCGGATTTTCCCCGCAAAATTTAGGAAGAAATAAAGCGCGGTCGTGTAAACCGAAAGATTTTTATTTTCCCGCGAGTAGTAGCCTATCTTGTCGTAGCGCGTTTCTGACGGATTTTCTCGGTGAGAAAGCCCAGACCGTACCCCCACAGTTGAAGCAAGGCAGCCACTACAGAAAGCAAAGCGACTCCGGCATGGCGGGTTACATAAGCAGCGTGAAGCAAGATAGCCAGGAGGTAAACTGAAAGCACGCCCACGCCTAAAGGAAAGAGCCAGCCCCCACCAAAGTACAAAAGAGGAAGGGCAAGCGTACCCAGGGTAAAGACCGAAGGAAACCAATGGGCGAGTTTAACCTCCTCAGCGTGGACAGCACCGACCAAAGCTCTTCCCTTGCCAAACGACCACACCTGGCGGAAGAACTGCGAAAAACGGGTGCGTCGTTTATGATAGACAAATGCATCGGAAATCAGCCCGGTCTTGAATCCTGCCTTCTTGATGCGAATACTGAATTCGATGTCCTCGGCCAGGCGATCGAACACGAATCCCTGTGTCACTTCGTAGACCTTTCGTGATATTCCCATGTTAAAGCTCCTGGGCTGAAACCACCCGACACGCTTCTTGCCTCCGCGTATACCTCCCGTTGTGAGAATCGACGACATCGTATAGGCCATGGCACGCTGGGCCACGCTGAAGTCGGGATGGCCCCGATCGGGTCCTCCCCAGGCGTCGAGTTCTTCCGTAATCAGCGCTTGCTCCACTGCTGCGAAATAATGCGGAGGGAGGATGCAATCGCTGTCAAACACGACAAAGTATTGCCCGTGGGCGTGCGCGTAACCGAAGTTACGCGACGGTCCAGGGCCGCTGTTTGCCTTGTAATAGTATCTTAACGGAAAGTGATCCCTGAATTCCGCGGCAACTTCCTCACAGCGCGCCGTCGATCCATCTTCGACAATAATTACTTCAAAGTCCTTGCGCGTTTGAACCACCAAACTCTCCAGCAATTCCCGAACTTCATCGGGCCGGTCGTAGACAGGAATAATGACGGAAAACTTAGGAGCCACGTTTTCAGTTTGCGAAAGAAGGCAGGCGTCGCGATGTTGCGTCTTCTTCAAAGCCTATCTTATCAATAACCAGATAGTCGCGTTTACTCAGCGACTGCATCGCAATCATCTCGGCGAGAAAGCCCGTGACGAACAACTGAACCCCAATGATCACAGCCACCAGGGCCAGATAGAACAAAGGTTGCTCCGCGATATCACGCCGCATTGGGACTTTTGAAAAGTAGAGCGAATCCATTTTGTCCCAGAAGAGCTTCGCGGTAAAGATAAATCCTATGAGAAACGACAGCGTACCGAACGTTCCGAAGAAATGCATGGGTTTCTGACGGAAACGACTGACGAATGTAATCGATAGAAGATCGAGAAATCCATTTATGAAGCGCTCGATGCCGAACTTCGTGCGTCCGTACTTCCGCTCCTGATGCTCCACCACTTTCTCCCCGATCTTGGTAAAACCAGCCCACTTTGCAATCAACGGAATGTACCTATGCATTTCGCCGTACACGGTGATATTGCGAACCACGGAAACATGGTAAGCCTTGAGGCCGCAATTAAAGTCATGGAGCTCAATCCCCGAGAGTTTCCGCGTCACGTAGTTGAAGAACTTCGACGGAATCGTTTTTGAAACAGGATCGTAACGCTTCTTCTTCCAGCCTGAAACCAGGTGATATCCCTCCTGTTTGATCATCCGATACAGGTCAGGAATTTCCTCCGGACTATCCTGAAGATCCGCATCCATCGTGATAACAACCTGTCCGGTCGCTGCGCGAAACCCGGTTTGCAGTGCAGCCGATTTTCCAAAGTTGCGGTTAAACCTGATGCCCTTGAAGCGACTATCGCGCTCGTTGACCTGCAAGATCTTCTCCCATGTGCTGTCGGTGCTACCGTCGTCAATGAGAATAACTTCATAGGAAAAGCCGTGTGTTTCCATCACACGGCTAATCCATTGGCACAATTCGGGAATAGATTCCTCTTCGTCCTGCGCCGGAATGACTACGGAGATATCCGGATTCTTCATTTACTACTCCAAACCTAAAATACGGGCTGCGGGTTCTTCTTTTGCGTAAAGATACTCACGATCAAGGCAACAATAACGCCTCCAAGCAAGCCCATAAAGAAATACATCGGCCAGAACATCTTTTGTCCGATAGAGAGACCCATTTCGATTTGTTCGTCAGGCACTCCCTGCGCCGCCATTTTCTCAGCCTGCGCCTCCCACATAATTTCCATCGCTCCGGGATCGATAAACGAGACATAAACTAAGGTGATCACGCCCGAGATCAACACCGAAACGAGTGCCATCCAGAAGCCGATGCCAACCCCCTGTCCGTAGGTCATAAAGCCTGTCCCATTGTCTTTGTAGTTCTTATGCGCCAGCACCAGCAGTACAATAGTTGCGACAATGCCGACCCAACTCCAGGATTGATCAAAGGCATTCGCGCCAGCGATCGCTAAACCAAGGAACATAACCAATCCGATCAATGCCGAGATGAGGCCATACTTAACACCTACGGAGCGGGTAGTCACGGAAGATTGTGCATTAACGTTTTCCATAAAGAAGGGATTAGGTGGGTTTATTTGGGTTGTCTTCTTAAAATTACAGATAATACGATGCTGATAAAAAGACTGATCAGGAAACTTTGCACCACGTGCAGCTGTGCCAAATCCATCGCATCAGTCGCAGGAAGCAGCTCTAAATTACGTTCAAACGCATCTTTTCCTAAACTTTCTATAGCCTCGGGCGGAAACGACATCAAATGCTCCGTCGACAAGCGAATGTAATCCGCAAGAAACTTTGGTGTTAACGCCGAGAAAATCAGCACACCGGCAAACGCCACAGCGGCATATCCGACGGTAAGCAAGAATCCTCCGATCATCCCCTGCCAGAAGTAAAGAATTCCGGCATAGTAATACTCGCGTATCTCACGCAGGGTAAAAAAGATGAATATGCCGAACAACACTATCCTGAAATCCATGTACGGTGGAATCAGCATCGGATGCCGCTCCATGAAGTACAAGGCGATCATCAGACCTGTGCCGAGCAACCCGGCCAGGAGACCGTTGCGAAGAGGTATGCGTACGAGGGGATGTTTCATTGATCGATCCAGTGAGAACCATTGTTGAACACGGCTTTCGCCTTGCCGGTCAGCTCCTGACCCCACCAGGGCGAATTATTCGATCGCGAAAGGTTCGTCTTTTCGTCAAGTACCCATTTTTCCTGTGGATCAAACAGCGTCAGATTGGCTGCTATCTTTTCTTCAACGTGAGGGATGGGCATGCCCAGCACCGACCGGGGCCCGCTCGTTATTTTGGGTATCAGCGCCTCCCACGCTACGTGCTTCGATAGCGTGGTCAGGTGAGCGGCAAACGTCTGGAGTGTTATTATACCAAACTCAGCACGGTCAAATTCGAGGTTCTTACTTTCTTCATCCTGAGGAAGATGTGCCGAGCACAACACATCTACCGTACCATCCTTCAGCGCCTTGACAATACTGTCGTTGTCCGCGCGTTCGCGAAGCGGCGGATTGACCTTGTAATTCGTATCAAAACCCGCCACCAAAGTATCTTCGAGAAGAGCTTGATACACCGCAACATCACAGGTTACACGGTGTTTCTTCTTGGCTGCCCGCACCTGATCGAAGGCCCGCGGCGTCGAGAGACGCGCGAAGTGCAGGCGCCCACCGGCATACTGCAACAACTCCAGATGCTTGCTCACCACAATCTCTTCCGCCAGACGCGGCATTCCCTTCAATCCCAATTGGGTACTGGTAAGCCCTTCGTGCATCTGACCAAACAGATTGAGCCAATAGTCTTCGGGATGATCAATTAATACACCGTCAAACTTCTGGAGGTATTGCAGGCACTTGAGAAAAATGTCCGTGTGCCAGATCGGTTTCAGTCCGTCGGTAAAGGCGACTGCCCCTGCGGAGTGAAGGTCTATCATTTCCGTCAGCTCTTCCCCTTTGGCATCAAGTGTTACCGATGCCATGGGGTGAATCTGTACCAGTCGCTGCGCATTGCCCCGTGTGACATAAGCCACCGCATTCTTGGTTTGAATAACCGGCTCGGTATTGGGCAACATCGCGATCTCCGTGAAACCTCCCGCCGCCGCGGCCTGTGCCCCGGAGTCCAAATCTTCCTTGTGCTCAAGGCCGGGATCGCCGATGAAAGTCCCCAGGTCGAACCACCCCGGTGTGAGCAACATTCCTTCCGCACGTATAACCTGGTCGGCGGAGTAGTTTTTGTCACCGATAGCAGAAATGATACCGTTGTCGATGAGGATATTTTTTTTCTGAAGATGAAAGGAGGAGCCCGGGTCTACGATTTGAGGTGCCTGGATGAGTATCTTCATCAATTGTTACTTTAGAAATCGAATCAGAAGTACTTCCGCAAGAAGAAAGAACAATGCAATCATCAGCGCATACTTCCATAAAGGCTTGCCCAAATATCTTTCTTTTATTTCGTTACTGAAAGTTTCGGTCGATGTCGCTTCAAAAATACTCAAATTGTCTCCGGCCCCCATTTGTTCTTTCACTTCTTCACCGGTAAACTGATCCAGCAGTGACTCCGTTTTGTCAAGATTAAAGGCTATGAGGCCCACTGAGTCGGAGCCTGTCAACACGTTGTAAAAGCCCTGCTCAATGGTAAACTTGGGAATTTCGAGAAATACCTGTTCGTTGACCGCACGCTGCGCGGGCACCACGTCTTGCGCTCCCGTCAGTCTGAAAGGCTGATCACTGACAAGACTGTCTAATTTCAGGGTGATGAAATTTTGTTCAAGTGTATAATAAAGTCGGGAATCGTTACGCTGGCTGCTGCTGGCGACCCTGTACATCACAGGTACAAACAGTGCGTGATTATAGAAATCAGTATACGCAGCGTCGAGGGGCGCAGCCAGGAGATAAACTTGCCCTCCCTGGCGATCGAAACGCGAAAGGAAAGGTCGGTCGTCGCGAAAACGAAGTATAGCCGAGCGATCCACTCCCCACTGGACTACCGCGGAAGCACGCGGCATGGCGATCGCCGTGGATCGTTCTTCAAACACATTGTCGAAAAACGGATTGCTGTAGTCCGGGCGATCGAGCTCCAGCAGATTGGGTGGCGTTGTTACTACCTGTAATCGACCCACACCCGTCAGGGCCTGAAGGCTTGTCCCGTCCGGATTTGTACCGGGTATAACCATAAGCGTCCCGGCCTGTGATACATACTCCTGCAAGGCCTGCGTCAAGCTTGCATCGCTTCGGTCAAGTCCGTTGACGACGACCAGATCGGCATGGTCGAGCAGACTGTAATTAAAGTTCCCTACGGGAAAGCTGCGAAACTGGAAGACCTGCCGATTACCAAAAACCCGCTCAACCGGTGTTGTCTCCTGCCGCGCCTTGATTTCGACGACCGATATCTTGTTTCCGAAGTTCAGCGCAAGGAAAAATTCATTGTCAAAGCTGACCGGAAAATCGTTAAAAGAGACAACTGCGCGGTTGCGACCCGCCAAACCGGCGGCGAGGTCAAATTTCGTTTCCGCAAGCCCACCCGGAGCAATATCAACGGTAGCCGTACCTGCCTGGACACCGTTGATCGTCAGCTTGAGATTCAGGTTTTCTACCTCCTGCTGACCAACATTCCGAACACGCACATTGAGGACATTCTTTTCTCCGCGGGCAGCAAAAGGATTCTCCAGATAGGCCGAATCGACGAACACGTTCGGTGCCGCAGCGAAAGAAATAGGAACCAGATGCCAGCGCGAGGTTGTATCCCATTGGACGGGGATGGTCCGCAGCGTGGATTTTTGGAAGTCCGAGATCCAGAAGTACTCGCGCCCGGTTTGTGCGCGTCCCTCAGTTAGCCGGTTTCGTATTTCCTCCATACTGCGGGAAACCGGCGAGGTGCGGATCTGGGCGAGAAGGTCAAGAGCTTCCGTCTTCGTCTTAAACGTATTGGAGAACGGGGCAAAATCGTTCGTCAGAATCCGGTAGCGGGTGTCGGGCGGAAAAAGGTCGACGATTTCACGCGCAAACCCCAGGGCGGCATCGAGAGCCGGCGTATTGTCGGGCATTGGCGCGGTCATGCTCTGCGAGTTATCGAGGTAGATAACAATATTGCGCTGGGCGTCGAGCTGCTCACGCGCGGGGATCACGGGCTGAGCAAAGGCAAAAACCAGAAAGGCGAGAAAGCAGAGCCGGGCGGCGAGGATAAGGTAATGTTTCAGTTTGCGACGGGCTGTAGTAGCCTCCCGCACCTGCCGCAGAAACCGGTTATTGGAAAAGAAAACACGCGTCGTCTTCCGGAAGTTGAATAAATGGATGACGATGGGAATCGACAGCGCGGCGAGCGCCCACAGAAACGAAGGATACAGAAACGTCATCAGGGACAAAACTAAGAAAAAACCACTCTTTGCGACGCCAGCTACGACATCAGCGCCGGGAAAGACACAGGACGCCCGCGATCGGGGTTAAATAAATATGCCCGCCGGCCGAACAAGCAGCTCAGGCACGCGCGGGCCTATTCACAAAACGTCACTGTTTTGAGTCACCGAGCATGAGCATGTCTTCAGCGTTGATTTCAGTGAAAAAACGCTTTTCCCCGTTGGCTTCATAAACGCGATGGACGAGTTTTCCTTCGAGGGCTACCTCCTTTCCCTTCTTGAGATACTTTTCCGCCACCCCGGCCAGCGGGCCCCAGATGACTATGTTATGCCACTGGGTGTCTTCGACCTTCTCTCCCTTCTGGTTTTTGTAGGTGTCGGTGGTAGCCAGACTGAACGTAGCTTTTTTCCGATCGTTGTACACTTTGATTTCAGGGTCCTTACCGAGTCTTCCGATCAGGTGTACCCTGTTTCGCAAACTTTTCATAGCGCAGAATTTGATGGTTGAACATAGCCGCGGATGAACGCGACAGAAGTAAAGATGTGAAACGGAAAACCTGACAATCGTATAGCATCCGAGTATAATCGCGTACAACCGATTATATTCGTCAAGCACAATGACCCCAGGAAAAAATGCCCTCTCAAGAAAGAAAATGCCTGGAGTGCGGCAGTGTAGTCCACGGCCGGGCCGACAAGAAGTTCTGCTCCGACGCGTGTCGGGTAGCGTATCACAACAGACTAAGTACCGAGGAGTACCGCTACATCCGGGCGGTGAACAACATCCTCAGGAAAAACCGTCGGATTCTCCAACAAATGAACCGCGGGGGAGCAAGGCGGATAAAATACGAATCGCTCCGAGCCCTCGGGTTTGACTTCAATCACTTCACAAGCACCTACCGCCGAAGAAATGGCTCGCGATACTTCTACTGCTATGAGCAGGGCTACTTGCCCATCGACAAGCACTGGTGCCTCCTCGTCGTTAAACCGGACCCGATGTCCCTGACCGGGGCCAACGGATCGGATGTGCGCCCCGAACCCGGTCAAACCCATTCTTAAGTTGTCCCCGAAGTGCGTGAAAAAAGTGTCTTTCGCTGCCTAAGGGCTTGACCAATCGAAAAATTAATCCTTAATTTACTTACGCTCCACAGCCCCCCTGTCTAAGACGACGACAACACCCCGATTTCGCCATATATCCGTTTCCACCAAGGAAGCGTTTTCATATGTTTGACATGTACCTCCCAGCAAGAGCTCGCTTGCAGTGTGTGCAAGTGCCTCTTAACCGTGCGCTACAGGCTCGTCTTCAGTCCTTGAAGACAGTCCATAATTGCCGCCTGGTCGCCTGGCAACGCCTACCCCACACGTCGTCGTCACTTTCGCTATTCTATCATATTCAGACCAAACAAAACACATCATGGCAAAGACAACCAAGAAGAAAACGGTCATCAAGTCCCTTTCCGGCGAGCGCTGGAAAGAGCTCGACCTGAAGAAAGGTGTAACCACAAAACGTTATGCGATTTCAAACCGCGGACGCATCGTAAGCTTCAAAGACAAGATCGAAGATGGCTACCTCCTCCGTCCCCGGCTTACACAGGGATATCCGAGTGTCACTATCGGACGCGAGGCAAACCGCCAGAACTATTACCTCCATCGCCTCGTCGCCGAGTACTTTGTCAAGAAGCCCAGCCCCCGGCACAGCTTCGTCATTCACCTCGACCACGTTAAAGACAACAACCGCGCCGATAATCTTCGTTGGGTACGGCACGAGACTCAGATCGAGCACGCGCTGAAAGATCCGAACGTACTCATACGGCAGAACCCGGCCGAAGGCCCGAAGCTCAATGCGTCTAAAGTAAAACAGATCAAACGCGCGCTACAATCAAAAAAACAACCTACCTTGAAAGCGCTGGCCAAACAGTTCAAAGTCTCCGATATGCAGATCCATAGGATCAAGACCGGAGAGAACTGGTCGCATATAACCATTTAATACTATCTGTTTGTTCATGTTAAGATCGCTTTGCCTGGCGCTGTTGCTTGCAACAGCTTTTCTGCTGAACGCCCAACCGGCGCAGCAGTTCAGTTCCGTTTCACGTCCCGAAGACGCTGGCTTCTCGTCCGAACGCCTCGCCCACATCGACCGCATGCTCGAGGAGCATGTGAAAGACGGGCGCGTACCCGGCGCAGTGGCCATGATTGTACGAAACGGAAAAATAGTCTATCACAAATCGTTCGGCTATCGAGACATCGAGAAGAAATCGGCCCTCCGCAAGGATGACATCTTTCGCATTGCATCACAAACGAAAGCTATTACCAGCCTCGCCGTAATGATGCTGTGGGAAGAAGGCCGGTTTTCTCTCGATGATCCCGTTTCCCGCTATATCCCTTCGTACGCAAAACCGAAAGTGCTAAAAACTTTCAACCCCGCCGACTCCTCCTACACAACCGAGCCGGCAGGTCGCGAAATCACTATTCGTCAACTCCTCACTCACTCTTCCGGCATCGACTATGCCGTCATCGGAAGCAAGGAGTTCCGCGCTATCTACGCAAAAGCCGGAATACCCAGCGGCATCGGAAATGACAAGGAGGTACTCGCCGATAAAATGATTAAACTCGGCACACTCCCTATCAAACATGAGCCGGGAGAGCGTTGGACGTACGGACTCAATACCGACGTGCTCGGATATCTCGTAGAAGTATGGTCAGGGATGTCATTCGACCAATTCCTCCGCGAACGCATCTTTGAACCTCTCGGAATGACTGACACCTGGTTCTACCTGCCGAAAAGCAAACACAACCGACTGGTAGCGCTTCACGGATACGAAGACGGAAAACCGTTCAAAATGAAGAGCGCAGCTTACGACGCTGCCGATGTAGATTATCCCAAACTGAAGGGAACCTACTTCTCAGGGGGAGCCGGTCTGTCGTCAACCACCGAAGATTACGCCAAATTTCTTCAGCTGTTTCTGAACAACGGCGTATTCAACGGCAAGCGACTACTTGGCCGCAAGACGGTTGAGCTAATCATGACCGACCATCTGCCCCACCTCGATAATGAGTTCGGACTGGGTTTTGCTCTTGAAACCGACAAGAACGACTATCGCTCACCGCTGAGCAAAGGCTCATTCTCCTGGGGCGGCGCCTTCAGCACTCAATATTGGGCCGACCCGGCGGAGCAGATCATTGGCGTGCTGTATACGAATACTTACGGCAACCCGTATCACTACATCCATGACCTGTTCAAGGCGATGACCTATCAGGCAATTATCGATTAAGCGTCATCCGTCCACCAATCACGGTGGTAGCCGTTCACCAGCCGGTTGTAGGGGAGATTTACAATCAACTCCTCCTCTTCCAGGCGTGCGTTGATTTTGTCAACGTCTATATAATAGGGCACATTGTGATTATACACGAACCGCGGCAAAGGAATCAGGCGGTCGCTTGATATGATATTGATCAGGTAGAAGATCGACAGATTGTTGTTGTGTAATTCAACCCGTATATCATCAAGGTTAATACCCGGCACGCGAAGCCTTATCTCGCGGTGATCTTCGTGATGCTCCAGACAAAGACGTGGCTCCGTCACACCGCCGTTCAGTGTATTCAATACATCTATGGATGTTAGCAAATCCAAATAGTTCTCCTGTTTCATGGCGACAAGTTGTTAAGCGGCCATTCAAATAATTTACAAGGTTGCCGGTCGATTTAGCCGGCATGTTGGCAGGTTGGCTTTGTTGGAGTCGTCCTTCTTTTAAAAAATCCGTACCACTCTCCGAATAAGAAGGGAGAAAATGGGCGATGTCCGCAAGAACTTCCCCGGATTAAGAAATTTGGCGAATAGCGACCGCTAACGTTTGATATTTCTGCCGAAAACAGTTACCTTCAATTACACACCCTTAACCGCCACACCCATGGGAAAAGTCAGAAATATTATTCAGACGAAGGGTAACGACGTCTATTCCGTTCCCTCCAGTGTTATGGTGTATCAGGCGCTTGAACTAATGTTCGAGAAAAACATCGGTGCATTGCTGGTCATTGATGATGGACGGTTCGCCGGAATCTTCACTGAGCGGCACTATGCCCGAAAGCTCATCCTTCGCGGAAAATCTTCAAGAGAAACAACAGTCGGAGAAGCCATGACCGCACATCCGGTGACGGTTACTCCCGACACGGGAATCGACGAGTGCATGCGGATTATGACGGAGAAAAAGATCCGTCACCTCCCTGTGCTCGACAACGGCCAGTTGGTCGGGGTGATTTCCATGGGCGATGTAGTCCGCTACATGCTCGAAGAACAACAATTCATTATTGAGAATCTGGAACAATACATCACCCACTGATCGTATTGTAACCGCCCGTTGGCGTAGCACGCAGAAGGTCCCTTGAGAACAAACACGTTTGCCGGAGGCAAACCGTTGTGGAAAGTTCTAACGAAACCGACTTGCTTTGGCCCATCGTTGCCTATGGCGGCATTGTGCTCAGCCTTGTGGTACTGATGCTCGGACTCTCCTATGTCCTGGGACAACGGCATAAGGAGCGGGCAACAGAAGAGCCTTACGAAGGCGGTATCGTGAGTACTGGATCCGCACGCCTTCGTTTCTCCTCTCAATTCTATCTCATCGCCATGCTGTTCGTCATCTTTGATGTCGAGACGATGTTCATCGTCAGCTGGGCCATCGCCTTTCCTGAGCTCGGCTGGTATGGCTACTTCGGCGTGCTGGTCTTCGTGATCCTGCTCTTCGTAGTGCTGATTTATGAGTGGCGAAACGGCGCACTCGACTTCGGTCCTGACGGTAGAAAAATCCTCGCCGCTTACAGGAAGAAAAAAGCGACGATCGATCGTTCACTGTACTGTGAAACCGATTCATCAGGCACACCCGGTGCTGTCGACAAAAAGAAAAAGGAACGCATACTATCCTAACATTCCGGATATGAAATGGTGGCTTAACAACACAAACGGTCAGAAGGTCAAAGGCAACAGCTCCCTGGAAGAAACGGTCAGACAAAGTCTCGTGCTCACCACCGTTCAGGACCTGCTCGCCTGGGGTCGCAAGAATTCCATGTGGCCTTTTCACTTCGGCCTCTCTTGCTGCTTCGTAGAAATGGCCACCAGTATGACACCGAAGTATGACCTTGCGCGCTTCGGCGCCGAAGTTATCCGAGGAACACCTCGTGAAGCCGATGTCATGATCATCGCCGGAACGGTATTCATCAAGATGGCTCCTATCATAAAGAGACTGCATGAGCAAATGATGGAGCCGCGATGGGTAATCTCTATGGGATCATGCGCCAACTCTGGCGGTATGTATGATATATATAGTGTAGTACAAGGCGTAGACAAATTCCTCCCGGTCGATGTATACGTACCGGGATGCCCCCCGAGACCGGACGCCTTCATGGATGGATTGGTACTCCTGTCAGAATCAGTCGGCAAGGAAAAACGACCCCTTAGCTGGGTGATCGGCGATCAGGGTATCATCCGTCCTGAAAAAATTTCGGTAAAAGAACGACGACAGGAGAAACGAAGGAAAATGACGACGTTCCGTTCACCGGATGAAATCTAAATGCTGCCCGCCGTGGCAGTACGAATTACGAAGT
>CAZHIQ010000004.1:164959-173667 GCA_964532595.1 uncultured Roseivirgaceae bacterium | reverse complement strand
ACGAAGTACGAATGACGAATGACGCTTGCCCGCCGTCGCGGTAGGGACAAATGACGATTCACGATTGACGATTCACGATTCACGATGCCAACCAGTCCAACAGAGCAATTGCGGTTAAAATTCGGTGACACTGTCTTCACCGAACAGGCGACCCGGGATGACATGGTCACCCTATGGCTCCCGTTGGACAAGTTAAGACCGGTGTTGTCATTTCTCAAGAACGAAATACCTCAGCCTTACCCCCTGCTGTATGATGTTACGGCTATTGACGAGCGTACACGTAAAATCCACAACGGCTATCCCACCTCGGATTTTACTCTGGTGTACCACCTTTACTCGTTCAATCGGAACACCTTCATTCGCCTGAAATGCGCCCTCCGGGGTGAACACCCCGTGGCTCCAAGTATTGCCGATCTATGGTCGAATGCGAACTGGTATGAACGCGAGGTATATGACATGTTTGGCATCCGCTTCGACGGGCACCCCAACCTCCGGCGAATTCTGATGCCCCGCTCGTGGGAAGGTCATCCCCTCCGCAAAGAACATCCGGCACGCGCGACAGAAATGGGACCCTTCCGCATGTACGACGAACTCGTCGACCGCGAACAGGAGTCATTGCTGTTCAAACCCGAAGAATGGGGGCTGAGCCGGCATAGTGATGAGTCGGACTTCATGTTCCTTAACATCGGGCCCCAACACCCCGGGACACATGGCGTGCTGCGTTTGATTCTCCAACTCGACGGGGAAGATATTGTCGACATTGTACCCGACATCGGCTTCCACCATCGCGGTGCGGAGAAAATGGCAGAACGCCAATCGTGGCACACTTACATTCCTTATACCGACCGCATCGACTACCTGGCCGGGGTCAACAACAATCTCGCCTACTTACTCGCGGTAGAAAAGCTCGCCGGCATTAAGGTTCCCGAACGCGCCCAGGTCATTCGCGTCATGTTATGTGAGTTCTTCCGCATCGCCAGCCACCTCGTATGGTATGGTACTTTCGCGCAAGACGTCGGGCAGCTATCGCCGGTGTTCTATATGTTTACCGACCGCGAAAGAGTCTTCGACGTCATCGAAGCAATCTGCGGCGGACGAATGCACCCCAACTGGTTCCGCATCGGTGGCGTTGCTCAAGACCTCCCACAAGGATGGGAAACGCTTGTCAAAAAGTTCGTCGACTATTTTCCTAAACGATTGCGCGAGTATGACGACCTCGTCATGCGGAACGCTATATTTAAAGCACGCACCGTAGGTATCGGAATCTTCAACATCGAGGAAGCCATCGACTGGGGCGTCACAGGGCCTAACCTCAGAGCGTGCGGTCTCGCATGGGATTTCCGAAAGAAACAACCCCACTCAGGATACGATCAATTTGACTTCGATATCCCCGTTGCTGAAAACGGAGACTGCTACGACCGCGCCGTAGTACGCGTCGCCGAGATGCGACAAAGTCTGCGCATCATCGAACAATGCCTGAAGCACATGCCCGCCGGACCTTACAAGTCCGACCATCCACTGGCGACGCCCCCCATGAAGAAGTTTACAACACGCGATATCGAAACCCTGATCACCCACTTCCTCGGCGTGAGCTGGGGTCCGGTGATTCCTCCGGGCGAAGGAATGAGCTGTATTGAGGGGCCCAAGGGAGCTTACAGCTATTACGCTATCAGCGATGGCAGTACATCGCCGTACCGTATGCGCGTACGAACCCCTTCGTTTCCACATATGCAGATGATATCCTACATCAGCCGCGGATACTCCGTCGCTGACTTGCTGAGCATTCTCGGCGCGATGGACTACGTCCTGGCGGATATCGACCGGTAAAAGATATAAGAATCAAAGCCAGTTCAACCTCGAAAGTTGACAGGCTGCAAAATGAAGTTGAATAGGTCATTCGAGAACAAACACCATGCTCACAACGGAAGAAAAGCACGAGATTGACAAGGCCATCCAGATTGTGCCACAACGCAAATCAGCCTGCATCGAAGCCCTCAAAGTTGTTCAACAGCACCGGCGATGGATATCGGACGACAGTCTTCGCGACGTCGCCGAATACATGAACATGAGTACCGAGGAGCTCGACTCAGTCGCCACGTTCTACAATCTGTTGTTCCGTAGACCTGTAGGCCGTCATGTTATCCTGTTGTGTGACAGTATAAGCTGCTGGGTGATGGGCTATGATCAACTCCGCATCCATCTCGAGGAGAAACTGGGTATAAAGTATGGAGAAACAACCCCTGACGATCGGTTTACGCTGTTGCCCAACTGCTGTCTGGGAACGTGCGATCGCGCACCGGCTCTCATGATTGATCGCGACCTATACCAGAATGTTACACCGGAACAACTGGACGCTATACTCCAACAGTACGAATAGCTATGGAAAAACCGTTGACAGCCCACATACGACCCGACCGCCAACCGCTTTCGCTGCGCGAGTACGAGCAGACAGGCGGATATGAAGCAGTGCGTAAAGTCCTGAAAGGAGTTGAGCCCAAAGCGATCATAGATCTGGTAAAAGAGTCGAATCTTCGTGGTCGCGGAGGCGCGGGATTTGCCACCGGACTCAAATGGACGTTTGTTCCCAATGACGGCATCAAACCGAAGTACCTCGTCGCCAATGCCGATGAAATGGAGCCCGGCACCTTCAAAGACCGTATCTTGTTGGAAAGCACTCCCCATCAACTTATTGAAGGGATGATCCTATCGGCCTACGCTATTCAAGCCGACCAATCATTCGTCTTTCTGCGCTGGGCGTATAACACCGCTGCTAAGGCAATCGAGCACGCTATTCAGGAAGCCTATGCCGCCGGCTATCTGGGTAAGAACATCCTGGGATCAGGCTTTGACCTTGAGATGCACCTGCACACCGGCGTCGGACGGTATATGTGTGGGGAGGAAACGGCGCTTCTCAATTCACTGGAGGGTAAACGCGCCACGCCACGAGCCAAACCGCCCTTCCCGCAGGTCAGCGGACTCTTTGGGCGACCAACTATCGTCAACAATGTGGAAACCCTTTGCAACATTCCACACATCATCAACCACGGCGCCGAGTGGTTTCAGAAACTCAGCCTCACACAAGACGCGGGAACAAAAATGTTCGGTGTTTCGGGGAAAGTAAAAAGACCCGGTGCCTGGGAATTGCCTATGGGAATCACCATGCGCGAACTTATCGAAGAATACGCAGGCGGAATGCTCGACGGTCACCGCTTTCGAGGTGCACTCCCGGGAGGTGCTTCAACCGATTTCCTTGTTGAAGAGCATCTGGATGTAAAGCTGGACTACACTAACGTAGCCGCTGCGGGAAGCAGGCTAGGCACGGGGACTTTAATTATCCTCGACGACAAAACCTGCCCTGTCGGTTTTGTCCGAAACCTCGAATCATTCTTTGCCCAGGAGTCGTGCGGCTTTTGTACACCATGTCGTGAAGGTCTTCCCTGGGTGTCGAAAATCCTCGGTTCCATAGACGAAGGAGTTGGTCGCGCAGAAGATCTGGCGATACTGGAGTTTCACACGAAATACCTCGGACCGGGTAATACCTTCTGCGCTCTCGCTCCCGGCGCGATGGAACCTCTGCAAAGCGCTATGAAATACTTCCGGAAAGATTTTGAACTCCATATACAAGAACAAAAATGTCCCTGGAGATAAAGCATTAAAGCCTTTCGCCTATGGTCACCCTGTACATCGACAACAAACCTTATGAGGTTCAGCCGGGAAAAAACCTTCTCGAAACCTGCATCGGTCTCGGTTTTGACATCCCTTATTTTTGTTGGCATCCGGCCCTGGGATCCGTAGGCGCATGCCGACAGTGTGCTGTCAAAGTGTACAGAGGCGAGGACGATACAAAGGGACGACTGGTTATGTCATGCATGGAGCCGGTGACCGACAATCAAAGGATTTCAATCAACGACGGGCAAGCCAAGGAATTCCGTGCACATATTATTGAGTGGCTCATGACGAACCATCCACACGATTGCGCCGTATGCGACGAAGGAGGATCATGTCATTTGCAAGACATGACGGTGATGACCGGTCATAACTACAGGAGGTTCCAATACAAGAAGCGTACCTATAGAAATCAGTATCTGGGTCCGTTCCTCAATCACGAAATGAATCGATGTATCCAATGCTATCGATGCGTCCGATTCTATCGCGACTACGCCGGCGGTGATGATCTCGATGTCTTTGCCTCGCGCAACAACGTCTACTTCGGCCGTGCAGCTGATGGCATTCTCGAAAATGAGTTCAGCGGAAACCTCGCCGAAGTTTGTCCAACCGGTGTCTTCACTGATAAGACCTTAAAGCAACATTATACCCGTAAATGGGATCTCACGTCCGCTCCTTCAATCTGTCATCACTGCAGTCTCGGATGCAACACCATCGCCGGCGAACGCTACGGTTCCCTTCGATCCATCACTACAAGATATCACGACAAGGTTAACGGATACTTTTTATGCGACCGGGGTCGGTATGGCTACGAATTCACTAACGCGAAAGACCGGATTATCGAGCCGCGCATCGACGCCGAAATAGTCAACGGCGAACGCGTTGTTCACGCAGTGGGCGACATCCTTAAGAGTCAGCGCGTGATTGGCATTGGATCACCACGGGCCTCGCTGCAGTCAAATTTTGCCCTGAAAGAATTGGTCGGCGCCGACAACTTCTATCACGGTGTATCGGTCGATGAGCACGATCTTGCAGAACTGATCATCCGGATCCTCAGCGAAGGGCCGGTACGAACCCCTTCTATGCGGGAAGTCGAAACAGCGGATGCGGTCTTCATCCTCGGCGAAGATCTTACCAACACCGCGCCGATGCTTGCCCTGGCGGTGCGGCAAGCTGTACGACAACAGCCGCTCGAAGATGCCCAGTCGGCCGGAATACCTCCGTGGCACGACGCTGCAGCACGTGAACGCGCCCAGAACCAAAGAGGTCCGCTGTTCATTGCATCGGTCATGGAAACTCGTCTGCACGACGTCGCCACACAAACATACCATGCCGCACCCGATGATCTTGCCCGCCTCGGTTATGCGGTAGCGCATCAGCTCGATCCGACACTTCCTCCCGTAAGCAATCTGCCCGGGGAAGTCCTTGACCAGGCAAAGCATATCGCCGATGCACTGCGAGTGGCCAAGCGCCCCGTCATTATATCGGGCATGTCGTGCGATTGTGCTACGGTTATTAAGTCGGCCGCCAATGTTGCCTGGGCGTTACACAAAACGAACCCCAAAACAGGACTCGTCTTCACCGCTCCAGAGTGCAATTCGATCGGTCTGGCGCTCATGGGCGGACATCGATTGAACACTGCCTTCAATGCTGTAATCAACGGACACGCTGATGCGGTAATCATTCTTGAAAACGATCTCTACCGACACGCGAAAAAGGACATGGTTGATCGGTTTCTCGACACGTGCCGTCATGTCATCGCCATTGATCACACACCCACCGCGACCACACACCGTGCCGACATCCTTATTCCCGCAGGAACTTATGCCGAGTCAGATGGCATCCTCGTTAATAACGAAGGCCGGGCTCAACGAGCGTTCCAGGTCTTTGAGTCTTCGCCCGTCATTCAGGAAAGCTGGCGATGGCTGTTGCGCTTCGCTGTGGATACAGAGCATGAAATCATGTCGCAGTGGAAGAACTTCAACGATGTCACAAACGCTCTCGCTGAAAACGAACCCCGACTCGCCGGAATCAATACAGTAACACCACCGCCCGACTTCAGGATTGCAGGACAAAAAATTCCTCGGGCGCCGCATCGCTTCAGCGGTCGAACCGCTATGCAAGCACATATCCATGTGAGTGAACCCAAGCCGCCCGAAGATTCCGACTCGCCACTCTCCTATACCATGGAAGGCTACCGGGGTACACCGCCGTCATCGATGATTCCGTTTTACTGGGCGCCCGGCTGGAACTCGGTACAGGCGGTCAACAAATATCAGAAAGAAGTAAATGGTGATTTACTGGGAGGAAGTCCGGGCATCAGACTAATCGAGCCCGCGTCAAATTCATCTGCACCGTACTTCGCGGATATACCCGAAGTATTTGTACCTATGCCTGATCATCTGTGGCTGGTCAATCTCTACCACATTTTCGGATCCGAAGAACTAAGCGCCCGCGGAGCAGCAATATTAACACGCGTTCCTCAGCCGTACATCATGCTGAATCCTGCCGATGCCGAACAATACAGCGTATCCGATGGGGATACGCTGGAGTTTGAGGTCATGCGCCAGCACTACGCTCTCCCCGTACGCGTCAACACAACCCTCCCTCTGGGAGTTGCAGGAATGCCTTATGGCCTTCCGGAATTACCGTTTGTCGATTTACCCGCCTGGGCTGCCGTAAAAGTACTCGCACATGCATGAGCCTGTTCATCCTATGTTGATCGTTGCTGGCGTACTCGGTGGCGTCATGCTCGTCGCTCCGGGATTAATCTGGCTCGAACGACGATTGCTTGCTCTCTGGCAGGATCGCTATGGACCTAATCGCGCGGGGCCTTTCGGTCTCCTCGTCGTACTCGCCGATACTCTCAAGCTGTTTTTTAAAGAAGACTGGATCCCACCGTTTGCCGACCGTAAAGTTTTTGTCATCGCCCCAGCGATTGTCATGATGGCCGCGCTGATGGGATTTGTTGTCGTACCTTTCGCGCCTGGATTTATCGTCTCCGATCTCAACATCGGCATTCTGTTTTTCCTCGCTGCGTCTTCCATGGGCGCATACAGCATTATCCTCGGAGGATGGGCGTCCAACAATAAGTACGCCCTCCTTGGCGCCATGCGCGGAGCAGCGCAGATGATATCCTACGAAGTCTTTATGGCTCTATCAATCATGGGGGTCGTCATCCTGTCAGGGTCACTCAGCGTCCATACGATCGTCGAGTCACAAGCCGGTATGTGGTATGTGATTCCACAGTTCCTCGGCTTTCTTACGTTCTTCATTGCAGGCATCGCCGAAACCCACCGTCTCCCCTTCGATATACCAGAGTCGGAAAGCGAAATAATCGCCGGCTTCCACTCCGAATACTCCGGAATGAAGTTTGGGATGTTCTTCGTCGGCGAATACGTCGGTATTATTCTGATCAGCAGCCTGACCGTCGCGCTGTACTTCGGCGGATGGCTCGGCCCCGGCTTCCTGCCCCCAGTAGTCTGGTTCATACTTAAGACATTTGTGTTCATCTTCATATTTATTCTTTTACGCGCCTCACTCCCGCGGCCGCGCTACGATCAGCTAATGGATTTCGGTTGGAAAATATTGCTTCCGGTAACCATCATAAACTTGATGGTAACAGCAGCCATTGTATTGTATCTCCGTGAAGGTTCACCGTTTTGAGGACTTGAGTAAGACAAAAAGACGCAGTTATGTTCAGCATTGTAAGAAGTATGTGGCTCACCTTCCTGCACGCCTTTCGCAAGAGGGAAACTATCCTATATCCCGAGGAAAAACCAAAGTTGACCACACGATGGCGTGGACGAATTGTTCTAACGCGCGACCCCGACATGGGCGAACGATGCGTTGCCTGCTACCTCTGCGCCGCAGCGTGTCCGGTGGATTGTATTGCCCTCCAGGCCACCGAAGACAATACCGGCCGACGCTATCCGGAAACGTTTCGGATCAATTTCTCGCGATGTATTTTCTGCGGCTTCTGCGAAGAAGCCTGTCCAACCTATGCCATACAACTTATTCCCGACTTCGAAATGGCAGAATACAACAGACAAAACCTGGTGTACGAGAAAAGTGACTTACTGATCGACGGACAGGGTAAATACCACGGATACAACTACTACAAAGTGGCGGGAATAGCCATCGGCGGAAAAGACAAAGGAGAGGCGGAAAACGAGAACCCGCCTGTTGACGTGAAAAGTTTACTTCCCTGATTATGGACGCAATGTTCTTCTATATCGCCGCAGCCGTCGCCGTCCTTTCAACGGTGATGGTGATTACAAGCTATAACATGATCCACGCCCTGATCTATCTCATTATCTCGTTCCTGGCGGTGGCGGTAGTGTTCTTTCTTCTCGGCGCCCCGTTTATTGCTGCCCTGGAAGTAATCATCTATGCCGGTGCGATCGTCGTTCTCATCATCTTCGTCATCATGATGCTGAATCTGCGCGAAGAAACCGTAGCTCAGGAAAGATCATGGCTCACGAAGGAGATCTACATCATTCCATCGATTTTATCTGCGATTCTGTTGATCGAGCTCGTCTTCATTCTCACGAGCTCAGGGAGCGGTACCCTCGACCAGCCGGCAATTAGTCCGAAGGAAGTTGGAAAATCGCTCTACACCGTATACGTCATAGGTGTCGAACTCAGCGGCATCCTGCTTATGTCAGGAATCGTTGGTGCCTACCACCTCGGACGTCAAAAGAAGAAAGTAGTACACCGATACCTTGAAAACGTCGACTTATGAAGACCGTACCCATGGAAGCCGGATTAGTACTCGCCGGGATACTCTTTATACTCGGCCTCGTTAGCGTACTCATTCGACGGAACGTCATATTCATGTTAATCTCCGTCGAGATCATGCTGAACGCTGCCGGACTGGCGTTTATCGTCGCAGGAGCACGATGGGCACAACCCGATGGCCAAGCCATGTTCATCTTTATTGTGACCATGGCCGCCGCCGAAGTATCCGTTGGCCTCGCATTGATACTGCAGATTTATCATCAGCTTAAGACTTTAGATGGAGATGCAGCGAACGCTATGAA
>CAZHIQ010000004.1:124085-164859 GCA_964532595.1 uncultured Roseivirgaceae bacterium | reverse complement strand
ACGCCTGCCCGCCGTGGCGGGAATAACGACTGTGAGAACGCTACTCCCGTCAGGGAGGTAAACTTTAACACATTAACACATTAACACTTTAACACTTTAAGACCTTGCTTCTCATCCCTCTTCTTCCTCTGCTCGGCGCGTTGATTCTCATCCTATCGGGAGGACGAATTGGTAAACCGCTTGCCGGAATCATCGGATCGACGACAGTCGGATTGTCGGCGGTATTGACGGTCATTATCGGCGCTGATTTCGCCGCGTCAGGTGAACAAGCCTATCACCAGACGCTTTGGACGTGGTTCGACGTGGGAGGGCTGGCACCGGCCATGGGATTATACCTCGACCGACTTACCGTTGTGTTCCTCTTCGTTATCACCTTCGTCGGATTTCTGATTCACGTCTACTCAATGGGCTACATGGCAGACGACGAAGGCTACTCGCGATTCTTTGCATACCTGAATCTGTTTGTCTTCTCGATGTTAATTCTGGTCATGGCCGACAACCTCGTGCTGCTCTACCTTGGATGGGAAGGGGTAGGACTCTGCAGTTATCTCCTCATCGGATTCTGGTATAAAGAAGAAAAAAACGGATATGCCGCTCGCAAAGCCTTCATCATCACTCGCGTCGGCGATACCGCTATGGCGATTGCCCTCTTTTGGATTTTCGCATCGCTGGGAACACTGAACATTCAGGAGGTCCTCACTCAGGCACCTCAAACCTGGAGCATTGGGTCGACCGCGGGGGTAGCAATCGCTTTTCTCCTGCTTGGGGGTGCCGTTGGAAAGTCTGCACAACTTCCCCTGCAAACCTGGCTACCTGATGCCATGGCAGGTCCGACGCCGGTTAGTGCCCTGATTCATGCTGCGACAATGGTGACCGCCGGCGTCTATCTTATCTCCCGACTCTTCGTGGTGTTCGAACTTGCCCCCATCGCGCAGGAGTGGGTGGGTATCATTGGCGCCCTTACGCTTCTCATCGCCGGCTTCAGCGCGTTAACACAAAACGATCTGAAGCGCGTACTCGCCTACTCAACGATTAGCCAGATCGGGTACATGTTCCTCGCCCTGGGAATAGGAGCCTGGTCGGCCGCAATCTTCCACTTTATGATTCACGCCTTTTTCAAGGCCTTGCTCTTTCTCGCCGCAGGGGCGGTCATATACATGCTTCACCATGAACAGGATATGTTCAAGATGGGAGGGCTACGGCATAGAATGCCCGTCGTTTACTGGACTTTTCTTATTGGCGCAGCTTCGCTTGCCGCTCTTCCGCTTATCACCGCAGGATTCTACAGCAAAGATCAAATCCTATGGTTGGCCTTCGCGGGAGAAAAAGGAAATATGTGGTTCTACCTCGCCGCCGTAATCGGCGCCCTGGTCACTTCCTTGTACACGTTCCGCATGATCTTCCTGACATTCTTCGGAGAAGAGAAAACGGGAGTTCATCATTCCATTGGACTCGAGATGACGATACCCTTGATCATTCTCGCAATTTTGTCCCTTGTGGGTGGTTTCATTGAAATGCCCCACAACCTTGCGCATGTCACCCTCTTCTCCACGTTTCTTGACCCGGTGCTTCCGGCGGTAGTGATGCGCCCAGGCATTGAATCCTATGAATGGCTGATGCAAGGGATCGCCGCCGTATTGTGCCTGACGGGCATCGCCATGGCGTACTACTTCTATATGCGGCGGGAAGACTTACGCCTGGAGGTGAAAGAAGCTACCTGGCAGCTGAACCGGTTCTGGTACGACGGTTGGGGATTCGACGCGCTTTACGACCTCGCCATTTTTCGCCCCTATACCTACCTCGCACATCTGAACAAAGGTGACATAGTGGACAAGTTGTATGGAGGATTGGTAGCCATTACCAACGCCTTTCACGGAATGTTCTCACGCACCCAAAGCGGAATTATGCGTTGGTACATCATGGGTATCGTCGTCGGTGCGGTACTGATTCTCTCTATTGGACTCATCATGCGATAACGTCGATGAACTAAAGACAACGGATATGATACTGGTCTGGTTTATTCTGATACTCATGCTCGGCGGCATATTCGCCTGGATTGCAGCGCGGTGGTCGGTCGCCGCAGCGCGATGGATCTCCCTCGCGGCCGTTCTCATAAACTTCATTATCGCCGTATCGTTGTGGTTGAGCAATCCGGGGTCGACCGGCAGTTCAACCTGGATAACTACGTTCAACGCTGCCTGGATTCCATCGTTCGGGATCAACTTTAGCCTCGCGCTCGACGGCCTGAGCTTACTCTTGCTTCTCCTCACCTTCCTGCTGGGTATCGCCGCCATTTTAGCTTCATGGAATGAAATCGAATACCGTCCCGGGCTCTTTCACTTCAACGTCCTCTGGGTGTTGGCCGGTATCACCGGCGTGTTCCTCACCATGGATCTGTTTCTCTTCTATTTCTTCTGGGAAGTCATGCTTATCCCCATGTATTTCCTTATCGGAATATGGGGTCATGAAAATCGTCGTTACGCCGCGTTCAAGTTTTTCATCTTCACTCAGGCGAGCGGTCTTCTCATGCTGCTCGCCATACTCGGCTTATACTTTGTCAACGGCAGCGCTACGGGAACCTTTACGTTCAACTACTTCGATCTCCTAGGTACCGAAATGGCGGCAGGCGTTGAACGATGGTTGATGCTCGGTTTTCTGGCTGCCTTTATTGTCAAGCTTCCGGTCGTACCGTTTCACAGCTGGCTACCCGATGCGCACTCCGAGGCGCCGACCGGAGGAAGTCTTATCCTAGCCGGTTTGCTCCTGAAGACGGGTGCCTACGGGCTCCTCCGCTTCGTGGTACCCTTGTTCCCGACCGCATCCCGGGAGATCGCCGACATAGCCATGCTGTTCGGAGTCATCGGCATTCTTTATGGCGCTCTGCTCGCATTTTCGCAGACCGACTTCAAGCGACTCGTTGCCTACACCAGTGTTAGCCACATGGGATTTATCATGCTCGGTGTATTTTCATTTACCAGCTGGGGATGGCAGGGAGTTGTCATGCAAATGATCACACACGGACTAAGTACCGGAGCGTTGTTCCTCATCGCCGGTTCATTGTATGAACGTCTGCATACACGCGACATTCAAGGCATGGGAGGATTCTGGTCACAAGCTCCCTTTATGGGAACCGTTACCCTGGTTTTTGTCATGGCGTCGCTTGGACTTCCCGGGCTGGGAAACTTCATCGCTGAATTTCTGACACTCATCGGCGCCTGGCAGGCCAGTCCCGTATTGACCGTCTTCGCCGCGCTCGGCCTCGTATCCGCAGCTATTTACTCCCTTAGAATAATGCGCAAGATATTCTTCGGGCCCACACACGGGCGTTCAGTAATCCCCGACTACTCTCTGCGTGAGAAGGGGATGATGATCCCCCTGGTGGCGATTATCCTTTGGCTTGGTTTCTATCCTCAGCCGGTACTCGACACCAGCGATGACGTTGTTCGCACTACGCTCGATGAGTCAACGGCGACATTGCCGCGTAGCGATAGAGAGAGTATTGTCCTAAATCCGGATAATCATGAGCAAGACTGACTTCCTTCATATCATTCCGCTTTTCATTCTGACCAGCGCGGCGATTCTGATCATGTTCTCCATCTCCGTTAAGCGGAATCACAAGTTGATTTATATCATCACCGCAGCCGCCCTTCTGGGCGATTTCGCTTATCTCGCCACCTACTTCAAAGGCGAGCGCTGGGTGATAGAACCGTTGTTTGTCTTCGACGGCTTTGGTGTCTTCAACATGTGCCTCATCCTCCTCACCGCTGTGGCCGTTACGATGATTTCGTATGCGTATTTTGAGCAACGGGAGGAACGAAAAGAAGAGTATTACATATTGCTTATTCTTGCCACCCTGGGCGCTTGCGCGCTCGTCATCAGCAAACATTTCGTTTCCCTATTCCTCGGACTTGAAATTCTCAGCGTCTCCCTTTACTCCATGATCGCCTATCTGCGAACGCGGGAACGGTCGGACGAAGCGGGCATCAAGTATCTTATTATGGCAGCGTTCTCGTCAGCGTTCCTGCTATTCGGAATGGCTCTGGTTTATGCAATGGCTGGCGCCATGGAATTTGGAGAAATCGCCAGTTGGCTATCGAAACAAGACGGGATTCCGTTGGTCATGATGGCGGGATTGGGGATGATGCTTGTGGGCATTGGCTTCAAGTTGAGCGTCGTACCCTTTCATATGTGGGCAGCCGATGTTTATGAAGGAGCGCCGGCCCCGGTGACCGCCTTTATTGCTACCGTTTCAAAAGGTGGTATGATTGTGTTGCTGGTGAGGTTTTTTGTTGAAATCAACGGGTATCGTTACGACTCCATGGTATTAATTTTTACCGGAATTGCCATTGCGTCGATGTTTATCGGAAATTTTCTCGCGCTACGACAAAGCAACGTCAAGCGCATTCTGGCTTATTCTTCAATCGCCCATATGGGATATCTGCTTGTAGCGTTTCTCGCCGGCGAACAGCTCGGCATTGAAGCCGTCACCTTCTATCTTGTCGCATATTTCATTACTACCGTGGGGGCATTTGGCATCCTGTCGACATTGTCCGATAGTGATCGCGATGCCGAGCGTATGGACGACTACCGGGGTTTATTATGGCGGCGTCCGTGGACAGCAGCGGCGCTGTCGGCCATGCTGTTATCCCTTGCCGGCATTCCCCTTACCGCAGGGTTCGTCGGCAAGTTTTACATCGTAGCCGCCGGAGTCAATACGAGTTTGTGGTTACTCGTGGTTATGCTTGCCATCAACAGCGCACTAGGCTTGTACTATTATATCAAGATCATCGCGGTAATGTTCGAACGGGAAGAAGCTACTCAATCAACCGAAGAGCGTCTTACTCCATCAGCCTACATCATCAGCGGTGTAACCCTGAGCGTACTTGTCGCCTTATTGCTATGGGTCGGCATTTATCCGGAATGGATTGTAGGAGTGATACGAACGTACGTGGAACCATAAAGGCTGCGCCCCATCCTTCCACGTACTTCGTACCTCCCCTCTGGTTCGTACTTCCAAACACCAAGCACCCCCTCGTACCTCGTCCCTCGTTCCTCGTACTTCACCTTGATCAGCCCGGAGAGTGCGAGGGCAAGACAGAAGTTTTTCATACGCTTTCGATTGGTATGAAAGCTACCGTCCCTTATTGCTCGGCGAAACCCGCATTCCGGCGGATTTTTCAGCGCAAGCCAATATGCCTCGTTGCTCTGTGAAGGCAGGGTTACATATTAAATCGGTATAGGAGTAGGGATATTAGCGGTTGCGCCGTGCCGTATTTCGGGGGAGGGTCAAATCTTACGGAAGGGGAGAGACTGTCCAGAGCTGCAATAGCGTTTCAAGGTCCTTAGAACGAACGGGAGCGATAGTTCAAGAAGCACAACTTCATCACTATCATAGACGATGTACCGACAAACAAACTCACCAAATTCACCGGTCTCATGCATTAGATCCCGTACTTCCATCCACTCCCAATTAAAACAAAACTCGACCACCCGCAAAAGGCCGAAGCGGAGTTTACCACATTCCAACAGGATGGTGATTGTAATTGGAATTCTATAGTTTTGAATGCTACTAACTAAGGGGAGCTTTCAGGACCTATCACAAATTATCCAGGAATGGCCTTCTGCGCTCAAGCTTGAGATCCTGCAACACCGCCGCTTTCACGGCAATGGTGAAGTTGTAAGACTGGAACCTTCCGAACGGCACCCAGGTGAAGTTCATCGTCCAGCAGTGCAAGTCGCGCGATATACCAAGATTCGTCTGAGTGAACTGAGCGGTCTCAAAGTGATAACCGGTATTGTACGTGACCTTCCACTTCTCAGATACCGATAAGTCGCCGGAAACCTGCAACGTCTGGGTCACGTCGGCACCGCGGAGACGCTCCTGGTTGTTGGTCGGTTGCCTCCGATAACTCAAACTGTACCCAATGTTCAAACTCCACGGTATGTCAAAGTCGACATAGGCATTCGGATTCTGAATGATGTGCTGTTTGTCGGCTTCAGGAATGTCTGACTCGGCTACCTTATTCCGCACTTCGTTTTCCCGCTTCCGCATATTGGGATTCAGGTTCGTATTCAAAGCCAAAGTCGCACTGGTGATCCGACCCAGACTTCCTGCATTCCATGCATAAGCATCCACACGACGCTCCGAGATGTTCCCGTTCTCATGACGAATACGCACATAATTATAAGGATCTATCGTCGCCGAAAGGTTTACGTTGATGGTGTTGTCGAGAATGTTCGTGTTGGCTGCCATGCTGATGTTCGACAACTTGAACGAGTCGGCCAGGAGATTGTAACTCGAACTCAACGACAAATTGTTCAGCAGCATCACCTTTCTATCAACCGTGTCTTTCGGCGTCCGCACTTTCATCTCCAGGTTGTTGCCAATTCCGAAACTAATGGAACCGGCGCGCCCCATACTCGAGGCGCCGTACACAAATCCCTGATGCCGTGCTCTATACTCGACCTCAGCCCGGTGCACTCCGGTCGTACCGGTCGGACGGTTGAGAACCTGAAAGTAGTTGGGGTTTTTCGAGAAGTCAGGCGTCAACCCGAACGAAATACTTGGATTGATCACATGCCGAATAGCCTTAACGTTGCCCCGTTTGAACATATAAAATCCATAGATACGGGTATTGAGCCCCATACTCACACTGTAGTTGGCTACGCGATTAAATCCCCGGATGGTGTCCGCTTTGGCAACGTACCGCGTACCCGACTCGTCGAGTACATAACGCCAATCAAGTTTCTCGAAGTACCACTTTTCTTCGTAGTTGAGCGACGGAGAAACGGTAAAGTACCGCAACGCCTTGAAAGAATACGAGACGGGTATGCTGTGCCGGATACCCTTGCGCCCATTTCTAAAGAAGAGCGAGAGATTGTCGAACGTAAAAGGCGCAATGCTGTCGCGTTGCGCTTCCGGTGTGAGCCGACCCAGGTTGTTCGTAATCCTGTTCGTACCGGCCATGCTATAACCAATCGAGAAATTATCGAGCGGACCTGTACGCCCCTGACGCTGGAAGGGATACAGGTTCGTCATGTTCAAACTGACGTTGGGTAACGGTAAATCTACCAGACGCGTGCGCAGATCCTGGCTGTGGCTGAGGTTGATACCCATCGTGAAGGGGGTGCCGACAAAGCGCTTGCTGTATGACACATTGGAGCTCAGCTTCGTACTGATCTGCGTCAGGGAGTTCGACGCCGACAAGTCGTTCACCGCGCCGTACATGAGGTTATTATTCTGATTGAACGTTGCCGTGGCGGCATTCACCGACGCCGCAAACCTGCCACTTCCCTTCGTTTGCGGTGTGTGACTCCACATCAGCCGGAAATCGTTCGAAACCCGATCATCTTCAATATTCTCGCTCATCGGATTCCGCGAATAGCTGAAATTCAGACTCCCGTTGTACTTGTATCGCTTTATATACCGCGAGTTTGCGTAAAGGGCATGCCCGCCCTTAGTGTAGATATCGCCCGTCAGGGCAAGCTTGATGTAATCACTTATATCGAAGAAGTAACCGCCTCCGCGGAAGTTGAAACCCCGGCGGCGTTCTTCTCCATAACTCGGCACAATAATCCCCGATTTACTTTCCCGTTGGGCGGGGAACATTCCAAACAGGAATCCGGCAGGAAGCGGAATCTGATTGAACTCTACATAGAACGGTCCGGAAACAATCTTGTCGTCGGGAATGGCTTTGCTTCGTGTGGAAATAATCGCGAAGTGTGGATGCTCCAGGTTACAAGTCGTAAACCGGTTGTTGATGCTTAGCAGTTCGTCCTTTTCGTTCTTGAATACCGATTCACCATGAAGGATGCTCTCACCCTGCTGGGTGACCACCTCGCTGATACGGGCGCGACCGGTCTTGAAATTGTAGACAATATCCTTGGTTTCGTACAGCTCGGGACCGTTCTTAAAAACCGGGAAACCGATTCGATTGCCCAACGAATCGCGTCGCCCGTGGGCGGTCATGGTATTATTCCCGTAGTCGATCAGAATTTCATCGGCTTCGAGTTCGACAGCCCCGTAAGTGATCTTGGCGTCACCATAAAGCCAGATCCTTTTTCCATCGATACTAGCCCTGATGGAGTCCCGGGCAGTGTAATTAATCGTAGTTTCGATATCACCCTTGGGCGGGGGAACAGAGTCTTGCTGAACATTTGTTACGTCCGGTGCAACATTCAGCGTATCGGAACGGTTAGATAGAGTATCAGGCGGGATGGTATCCTGCTGAACAGGAAGCGTACCGGCAGGATTTTTTACCGGATTTTCAATCTGAGCAGCCGCTGAAAGTGCTACAGCCAGAAACATTACCAAAAAGACTAGACAACGCCGCACAGTCCCCGAATTGACGGTAAAATGTTTATGTTTTATGGAAAAATTTACAATTTTGGGTAAAGGTATTGCAAATCCATTTAACATTGTACAGCCCTTGAGGAATATTGGCATTACGGCAGTTCTGATAGCAATAACCTTGCTAAACTCCTCCAGTACAGTTATCAATCACGAATTTAAGGTAGACGTAGTTGTCATCGACGCAGGACATGGCGGGCGCGATTCCGGCACTCGTGGCACCAAAATTCTCGAAAAGGATGTAGCCCTTAAAATAGCGCTGAAGGTGGGCAACTACATCGAAAAGAACGTCCCCGGCGTCAAAGTCATCTACACCCGAAAAACCGATACTTATCTGTCCCTCGACGAACGGGCACGCATAGCCAACCGGGCCAATGCCGACCTGTTTATCTGCATCCACGCCAACTCGATGCCGGGCGGACGGGCAATCGGGACGGAGACCTACGTCATGGGATTGCATAAGGACGAAAGCAACTTCGAGGTCGCAAAACGGGAAAACTCCGTGATCCTCATGGATGAGAACTATAAGGAACGGTACGAAGGGTTCGACCCGAGCAGCCCGGAGTCCTATATATTGTTCTCCCTAACTCAAAGTGCTTATCAGGAAAGCAGCCTTCGTTTCGCGCAAAAGGTTGAAGATCAGTTCCGGAACCGGGCGGGACGCAAAAGCCGGGGGGTAAAACAGGCTGGGTTTGTCGTACTGTGGAAAACCACTATGCCGAGCGTATTGATCGAGACGGGATTCCTCTCGCACCCGCAGGAAGAAGAGTTCCTTGCCAGTGAACGCGGCCAGGATTTGATTGCCTCCGGTATATATAGAGCCTTCAAAGAATACAAAAGTGAAGTAGAATCCATAAATTGACGCCCGAAGATTCTATCAGTGTAACTAAACGGACCGAATGAAGCTGTCGAAAGAAGTCAAGGTGGGCCTGTTCATGATCTCAGCCATCGTATTGTTATACTTCGGGTTCAACTTCCTTAAGGGTATTGACTTCTTCTCGTCCGACGAAAAGTACTACGCTATCTATCACAACGTCAACGGCCTGACGGAATCGAATCAGGTCTTCCTTAACGGATACGCCGTAGGCAGGGTGAGCGATATGATCATTGAGCAGCGCAAGAACCGCGTCGTAGTCGAACTTTCTATCAATTCCGACATTCTAATCACTACATCAACCACCGCGATACTTAACGGTGATCTCCTCGGCGACCGGTACATTCAGCTGTCGGGCGGCGCAGACGGCCCCCGGCTCGAACCCGGCGACACCCTCCGCGCGGATATTGCCAAGGGTATAGCGGATCTCATTGCCGAAAATGCCGAGCCCATCGCGGCAACGCTGAAAAACAGCCTGCAGAAGCTCAATGCTCTCGTCGACAGCCTCCGCATCACAAGCTCACTGGCAAACCGGGCCCTCGAAACGACTCCTCGCCAGTTGAACTACACCCTTTACAACCTCAATAATAAAATGGGTAAAGTGGCCGGCACCTTTGACGAAGTTGGGGCGAACCTCAACACGACACTGACGGAACTGCAGCCCACCCTAAAGAACTTCAAGACTTTATCGGATTCGCTGAAATTGCTCGAACTTAACAATACACTTAACAAAGCACAGCATTCACTGACGAAGTTAAACGAAACACTATCAGCGCTCAACAGTGGCGATAACACGGCCAGCAAGCTGCTGACCGAAGATTCGCTCTATGTTAATCTGAACAACCTGCTGATGAATCTGGATTCTCTCGCAACGCACTTCAGCAGAAATCCCCGTCACTTCCTGGCGCCTTTGGGTAAGAGTCGTCGCAAGATTGAGCGCGACCTTGAACGACAGCGCGCTGCCGGGGAGAAGAATTAATCGGTTACCACACCGCCATACGCGGGCTGGCAACATATTTTTCCCTGTCAGGCCATGGACAAACACGAGCTCGAACGCAACCGGAACGAGGATCAAATGAAGCAATTGATCTATCAGCTCCGCGAAAAAGAAAAAAAGACGCGTTTGGGCGGGGGCGAAAAAAAAATTGGTGAACAACATCAGAAGGGCAAGCTCACCGCACGCGAACGAATCGCGTACCTGATCGACAAGAACTCCGCTTTTCTCGAAATCGGCGTGTTCGCCGGTGACGATATGTATACCGAGTACGGCGGATGCCCGTCGGGCGGAGTCGTTACCGGTATCGGATTCGTTGAAGGCCGCCAGTGCGTAATCGTAGCGAACGACGCCACCGTAAAAGCAGGTGCCTGGTTTCCTGTTACAGCAAAAAAGAATCTCCGCGCCCAGGAAATAGCGATGGAAAACCGTCTGCCTATCGTGTATCTCGTCGACAGCGCAGGTGTATTTCTCCCGATGCAGGACGAAATATTTCCTGACAAGGAGCACTTCGGTCGGCAATTCCGCAACAACGCCCGGATGTCGGCCATGGGAATTATTCAGATCGCCGCGATTATGGGAAGCTGTGTCGCCGGGGGCGCGTATCTGCCGATCATGTCTGACGAGGCCATGATCGTCGATAAGACCGGTTCGATTTTTCTTGCAGGTTCATACCTGGTAAAGGCTGCCATAGGGGAAGAAATCGATAACGAAACCCTCGGTGGTGCCACTACCCATTGTGAAATATCGGGCGTTACGGACAACAAGTTTCCCAACGACGAAGCCTGTCTCGACTACATCCGCTCCCTCTTCTCGCGATTCGGGGCTCCCGACCGGGCAGGATTTGACCGCGTTACCCCCCGGCCACCTCGTGAAGACCCCGCCGGAATCTATAAGTACATGCCCATCGACCGGGTCAAGCCGTACGATACCCTCGACGTTATCAAGTGCCTGGTCGATGACTCGGAATTTGTTGAATACAAAGCCCTTTACGGCAAGACGCTACTGTGTGGCTATGCGCGGATTGACGGATGGGCTGTGGGCATTATCGCCAACCAACGGAAAGTTGTCAAAACACGAAAGGGTGAAATGCAAATGGGCGGCGTCATCTACTCCGACGCTGCCGACAAGGCTGCGCGTTTTATCATGAACTGCAACCAGCGAAAGATTCCGCTCGTCTTTTTGCAGGATGTTAGTGGATTCATGGTGGGAAGCAAAGCGGAACACGGGGGTATTATTAAAGACGGAGCCAAGATGGTTAATGCCATGGCCAATTCCACAGTGCCGAAATTCACCATCATTATGGGCAACTCTTACGGCGCCGGAAACTACGCCATGTGTGGCAAGGCTTACGATCCCCGGTTGATATTCGCCTGGCCTACGGCCCAGATCGCAGTCATGAGCGGCGCCTCCGCCGCGAAAACACTCCTGCAAATCAGAGCCCGCGGAAAAAAACTCTCAGGCGAAGAGGAAGAGCAACTTCTCAAGGAAATTTCCGACCAATACAACCGGCAGCTCAGCCCCTACTATGCCGCTTCGCGTTTGTGGGTAGATGGAGTTATCGACCCGCTCGATACGCGAAACGCTATATCCATCGGAATTGCCGCAGCCAACCACGCACCTATCGAAAAGTTCAACGTCGGTGTTATTCAGACATAATCCGCGACTGAAGGGCACACGCGTCGATCACAGCAATACAGCCGATAGCCGATCGGGTTTTAAGGCAAGCCGTTTTCAGTTAACCGGAAAACTTTTTTACCTTGAAGAAAGGTTCGGGTAATTTATGGGAATGGAATCGAAAGAATTTAAGGCGCTGATATCACTGCTGGATGACGACGACGAACAGATCATCAGCCATGTTCAGGAAAAAATTCTATCGCTGGGAACACAGATCATCCCTTTCCTCGAGCAGGAATGGGAAAGCAATTTCAATTCGCAGGTTCAGCGACGCATTGAAGATTTAATCCATACCCTCCAGTATGAACTTCTTCGCGAACGCCTGCGCGAATGGTACGAAGGAGAAGATCACGATCTGCTTACCGGAATGTGGATCGTTGCCACCTATCAATACCCCGACCTGGAACTGATCAAGCTTCGCCAGGAACTCGAACAGCTCTACTATGAAACGTGGCTCGAGTTCAAGCCCGACCTGTATCCGTTTGACCAGGTCAAGGTCATCAACAGTGTCATCTTCGGGAAGCTCAAGTTCGGTGCCAACACAAAGAACTTTCACAGTCCGGGTAATTCGATGATCAACATTGTCCTCGAGAGCCGCAAAGGAAACCCGATCACCCTTTGTGTCATCTATATGCTCGTCGCACAGAAGCTCAAGCTTCCGGTATACGGTGTGAACCTCCCCAATTTGTTTGTTTTGACCTATAAAGACGAGCGTCACACGCCGTTCTACATCAATGCCTTTAACAAGGGACTGATCTTTTCCCGTCAGGACATTGAGAATTACATCGCCGAACTGCACATGACACCCCAGCCTTCGTTTTTCGAGCCGTGCAGCAATCTTGACATTGTACGACGCGTGCTGCGAAATCTGATTATGTCGTTCGACAAGATGGGCGATCACGATAAGGCGGAAGAGGTCAAGGAACTTTTGCTCATCATTTCGGACGGGGCTGACACCGGAGTGTGAGGAAACCCGCCGCCGACAAATTCTGTTATCAGTGGATCAAACAGGATTAACCGTGTCAGCAACAACCGTAGAAATCGCAGAGTACGCCCCCGAACATCAGCCCATCTTTGAAGCCTTAAACCGGGAATGGATTGAAAAGTACTTCAAAATGGAGCCTCCGGATTATGATATGCTTCAGCATCCGGACGAATTCATTTTGAAAAAAGGCGGGCGAATTTTCATGGCCCGTGTCGACGGCGAATGGGTCGGAACAGCCACACTAAAGCGCTTTTCATCAGATACTTACGAATTCTCGAAGCTTGCGGTCGACGAGCGGTTCCGCGGCCGAAAAATCGGCCTGGCGCTGACAGAAAAGGCAATCGACGCGGCACGTCATTCCGGAGCAACCAAAATCGTATTATATTCAAACACGAGACTTGTTCCGGCGCTGAACCTGTACCGAAAACTCGGGTTCCGCGAAGTACCGGTCGACGGTCCCTATCAGCGATCGGACATAAAAATGGAACTACTCCTTACCTAATCCGCCGCCTATGAACCTCACCATTATGAATGAGGGCATTTCGGTGAGAACCTGCAATGCCAAAGATGTTGATGCCCTCGTAGCGCTCGCGATCAAGACGTTCCGCGATACGTTTGATGAATACAATGATCCGGACAACATGATCCGGTACATCAACAAAACGTTCACGCGCAAGAACATTGAACAGGAGATGCAAGTACCCGGAACGACGTTCTTTCTTGCCACCGATGGCAAGAAAGCGGTTGGGTACGCGAAGGTAAGAAGTGAGCGTCGCCCGGAAGAGCTTGATGATGCGACAGCCCTTGAACTCGAGCGCCTTTACGTGCACCGCGACTATATAGGGAAACGCGTTGGCCACATGCTTCTCCAGACCTGTTTGTCGCACATGAGAAAACGTGGCGCCAGGAGCGCGTGGTTAGGGGTTTGGGAAAACAATTCACGCGCTATTGCGTTTTATGAGAAAAACGGTTTCAACAAATTCGGTGAACATATCTTTATGCTCGGCGATGATGCGCAAACCGATTGGCTCATGAAACGCGATCTTACCTGATGGAGAAAATACACCGTTACACCGCTGTCGTTACCTGGCAGGGCAACCTCGGCACCGGTACCAGTGCCTACAATGCATACAGTCGCAACCACCTGATCACCGTTTCCGATAAGCCGCCCATCGCCGCGAGTTCAGATGCCGCTTTCCGCGGAGATCCCGCCCGGTGGACGCCCGAAGATACCTTCGTCTCCTCTCTCTCCAGTTGTCACATGTTGTGGTACCTCCACCTCTGCGCCGTCAATCACGTGATCGTCCTGGATTACACCGACGAAGCATCGGGGGAAATGCGGGAAAACAGCGATGGTAGCGGTCAGTTCGAGCGGGTAATCTTGCGGCCCCGCGTAACGATTGCCGCCGAACACATGCGGAGCAAAGCCGAAACCCTTCACTCGCGGGCTCATGAAATGTGCTTCATTGCCCGGTCGGTAAATTTCCCCGTTCTACACGAGCCGGAAATCATCGTCCAACCCTGACGTTGATCCGGCGCAGCCGCTTTTTCCAAACGGATTATCTTCCAACGAAGAAAGATCCGGAAAGAAAACGTTTGCACTCGAAAACCATTAGATAATTTCACGTATAATATTGAAATTCACACGCTAAACAACTATTCGCCATGTCGACAGCGACTTCCACCATCAGCGTAGAACGCGTAAAGCAATCCCGTATCAGCAGTGTAGACTTCAAGAAACTGGAGTTCGGCCACCACCTTGCTGACCATATGTTTGTGGCCGACTACGATAAAGGCGTATGGAACGACGCACGCATTGTTCCCTTTGGTGACATCACTGTCTCCCCCGCTGTGTTGTCGCTTCACTATGGCCAGTCGGTATTTGAAGGAATGAAGGCGTTCCGCACGGCCTCAGGCGAAATCAATATTTTCAGACCCCAAAAACATCTCGCGCGACTCAATCAGTCGCTCGACCGGATGTGTATGCCTCCGGTTCCGGAAGAACTTTTCATGACCGCTTTGGAATCACTTGTCGACGTCGATGCCGATTGGGTTCCGAACGCCGAAGACGGGACGTTGTATATTCGCCCGCTGGTCTTTGCGACGGAGGCTCGTTTAGGCGTGAAGGTCTCCGACCAGTACCGCCTCATTATTATGACTTCTCCGGTAGGGCCGTATCAGGCGAAGCCTTATCGGTTAAAAGTTGAAAACCGCTTCGTTCGTACCGCTGAAGGAGGTACGGGATCAGCCAAGTGTGCCGGAAACTATGGCGGTGCTTTCTATCCGACGCAAATTGCCCGACAGGAAGGGTTCGACCAGATCCTTTGGACGGATCACAAAGAACATAAGTATATCGATGAAGTAGGCATGATGAACGTGATGTTCGTCCTGGGTGGCAAACTTGTTACACCCAAACTGAGCTCCGCTATCCTGGAAGGGGTGACCCGCGACTCTATTCTGACGTTAGCGCGGGATATGAACATCATGCCTGTAGAAGAGCGACGGATTTCCATTGACGAAGTGAAAGACGGTTTCCTCAAGGGTACCCTTACTGAGGCATTTGGAACCGGTACCGCAGCCGTTGTAGCTCCGATCGCCGTTATCCACATTGATGGCGAAGACTACGAGATTCCGGAAGCAGGTCCGACAAGCCTTCAGCTTCAGGTAAAAGAAAAATTGAACAACATGCGGCTTGGGCTCGAACCCGATCCATACGGATGGAACCATATCGTGAAGAAGTCCTGATTCCATAATATTCTAAAGGCACCCTACAGATCAATGAATAAAAAACTGCTCGCTCATCACGTACTTTTCTGGCTTAAGAATCCAGCATCGCAGGAAGATCGCGACAAGTTGATCGAGGGTCTCCGAACGCTCGGGCAAATTGAGACCGTTCGAGGCCTTCACATTGGCGTCCCTGCCGATGTTGAAAAACGCCCCGTGGTTGACGGAAGTTATAGCGTATCTGAGCTTATTTTCTTTGATGATGTGGCTGGCCATGATGTATACCAGACACATCCAGTTCACAAGGCATTTATTGAAAACTGCTCCCACCTTTGGGAAAAGGTTGTCATTTACGACGCGCTTGACGTTTGATCGCCTTCCTTCTTCAGCAACGCCATATAGAAACCGTCGAAGCCATCGGAAGGAAAAACATGACGTTGTTCGACTAACGTGAAGTCGGGGCGTTGCAGAAGAAACTGTTCGACTTGTTGCTCGTTTTCGGAGGGCAGGACACTGCAGGTGGCATAAACGAGCAATCCTCCCGGCTTTAGCATGCGGCTGTATTCGGACAAAATCTTTTGCTGAATCTGGCGTACGCCATCGACAAACTCTGGCGACAACTTCCATTTAGCATCGGGATTTCTTTTCAACACCCCCATTCCGGAACAGGGAACATCCAATAACAAGCGGTCTGCCGATTCGGCGAGGCGCTTTATTACTTTGGCGGAGGTAATTACACGAGTCTCTATGTTGCTGGCCCCAGCGCGCCGTGCTCTTCGCTGCAGTTCTTCCAGCTTCCATGCTTCGGTATCCATCGCGATGATGCGCCCCTTGTTTTGACAGAGCGCCGCCAGGTGAAGTGTTTTTCCGCCAGCCCCCGCGCAGGCATCGATGATTCGCATTCCGGGCTCAACCCGCAGAAAAGGAGCGATCAGCTGGGAACCTGCATCCTGAACTTCGAAGAGTCCTTCCTTGAAAGGAGGTATCGAGAAAACATTTTGCCGGGTCTCTAGTACCAGTGCGTCATCGAACCCGGGTACTGGATGAGTCGTCACACCCAGGTCGGCCAATTGCGCTTGCAACGATCCACTATCTACTTTAAGCCTGTTGGCACGCAACACCACCGGAGCTTCCTTATTCAGGGCGTGGAGTTCCTTCGTCCATCGCTCTTCCCCAAGTTCAGTTTCGCCGCGTTCATCGAGCCAGTCGGGGACTGACTCGCGTACCTTGCGTTCCAGATTGTTCATCCCCTGGCGTTTCCGGACACTTTGTGCGGAAAAACGTTCGAACTCCTGCCACGGCGGAAGTTTAACGTTGTGGATCACGCACCAGGTTGCAAGTAGGTGCCAGTAATCGTGCTGTCCGGCATCCGACAGAAAGCGATACAACCGGTACCAGCGGACGATGTCGTACGTTGTTTCGGCAATGAACCGCCGATCACGCGCACCCCAGCGCGGATTTTGCTTAAGCACCTTCTCAATAACCTTATCGGCATATCGCCTTTCACCGAAAATCATGGCAAGCGATGTGACGACGGCTTCCGATGTACTGCGGTGCATTTTCATGATGCAAAGGTGCGAAGAATCACAGGATTGTTCATAACTTGTGAAGTTGATTACGTGCCGCCAGAGCACCTTTTTCGCTCATTACCGACATCACCCAAACAAGATCAGATAAACTATGAAACGCAGAACCTTCTTCCGCAGAGGCATGGCTGCAGCCGCAGCAGCAACCCTGCCGATGGGCACCTCCTGGGCGACAGCCCCGGCCAAGCCCTTCACCCTGAAGTTTGCTCCGCATGCGAACATGTTCGCCAACCATGCGGGTAAAGACTTTATCGATCAGATCCGCTTCATGCATGACCAGGGATTCCGGGCCATCGAAGACAACGGTCTCCTTAAACGCAGCGAATCGGAGCAGGAAAAAATCGGCAATGAGTTGGCAAGACTCGGCATGACCATGGGTGTGTTTGTCGTCGATGGCGGCGACAACTGGAAAGTTTCACTCACGACCGGCAAGAAAGAATTCATCGACCACTTCGTTGCTACCTGCAAGAAATGCGTCGACGCGGCCAGACGCGTCAACGCGACCTGGATGACGGTGGTGCCGGGATACTACGAACGCAACCTTCCGCTGGGAATCCAGACTGCCAATGTCATCGAAGCCCTCCGACGTGGAGCCGAGGTTTTCGAACCTCATAACCTGGTCATGGTACTTGAACCCCTCAGCGACAACCCGGATTTGTTCATGCGTACTTCCGACCAGACGTATCTGCTGTGCAAAGCCGTCAACAGCCCGTCGTGCAAAATCCTGTACGATGTTTATCACATGCAGCGGAACGAAGGAAACCTCATCGCCAATATCGACAGGTGCTGGGACGAAATAGCCTACTTCCAGATCGGTGACAACCCCGGAAGAAAGGAGCCTACTACCGGCGAGATCAATTACAAGAACCTCTTCCGCCATTGCCACGAAAAGGGATACCGAGGGGTGTGGGGCATGGAACATGGCGTAGCAAAGTCGGGTAAAGAAGGTGAACTGGCGCTCATTCAGGCCTATCGGTCAGTAGATGTATAGACAATTCGTGTGTTAACAGCTCAGCCTACCACAATGAGAATTATCCTCATACTGTTTGTTGCCGTATTTTTCCATCCGGAGGCAAACGGCCAACTCCTTCGCGATCTCAAGAACATGGCCAACGACAAGGTGAAAACGCTGGCCACAAAAGAAAACCTCAACAAAGCCACCAGCTCTTTTCTGAAGAAGATGGAGCAGGCGCGAGCCGAATTCGATTCGACAGATTTCGATTACGCCATCCTTATCAGCGACAACGCCGGACTCTTCGACGTCAAGGAGAAAGGCGAACGTCTTGCAAAAGCTACGTCGATGATCACACTCGCGTCGGCTTACTACAACAACACCGAATTCACGGATGAAGAGCGCGCCCGATTCCAGCAAGAATCAGGAGAACTGGCTTACGGCTCGGGGCATTATGCCATGGCTGAAAAGCGACTCAATTCCGCATTGCAGATTTACGAAGAGGCTGGGCTTACGGAGACAACGGGTTACCTGAAAACTCTTTCAACCCTCGGACTTCTCTACGGAACAATGGGAAGGTATACGCAGGCTGAAAATTTTACCGTCACAGCAATCGACATGCGCAGGCAGGTGCTTGGCGAAAACAGTATGGCCATGGTTTCGTCCCTGAACAACTACGGGGTCTTACACCATAACCTCGCGCGCTATAACGAAGCTGAGAAGGAGTTGGCCAAAGCTTCGGAGGTGGCGCGCCTGCAGCGACAGGAAGCTTTGATGCCCTACGCCATCATTCTGAACAACCAGGCGATGCTGTTCCAGACGATGGGACGTCTCGACGCAGCCGAACGTACCCTGAAGCAGGCAATTGAAATAGCCGAGCGATTGCAGAGCAAAAAATCCAAGAACCATCTCAAGTTCCTTTCCAACCTCGCGTTACTCTACCAGCAAATGGGGAAATATCAGGAGGCGGAGCGTATCTATCTTGACATGGAACGACGCCTTGGGAAAAACAATCCCGATTACGCGGCTATGCTGAGTAATCAGGCGGGTCTCTACCTGACCATGGGCAAGACAGATCGGATTGAACCGCTTCTGAAAACAGCAGCTGACATTTACAAAAACAATTTCGGAGAGAACAACCCTGCTTATGCACGCGTGATCAGCGACCTCGGTAACTTCTACCGGATTTCGGAGCGCTACACCGATGCGCTTCCGCTGTTGGAAAAGGCTCTCGCCATTCGCGAAAAAACGCTGGGCGTCGATCATCCGCAATACGCCGATGCACAGGAAAGCCTTGCTATTCTGCATTGGAAGAACGGTGCTACCGAGAAGGCGCGTAGCTACTACGACGCGGTGATGAAGAAATCGCTCGAGTTCGTCAATACTTATTTCCCGCCAATGAGCGAGGCGGAGAAAACGAAATATTGGGATGTCCTCTTACCGCGGTTTCAACGATTCTACAACTTCGCCATTGAGACCGCCGCTGAAAACAAGGACGTACTCCGGGATCTCTTCGAATATCAACTAGCCACGAAAGCACTTCTGCTGAACTCCACGAGCAAAGTAAAGAGAGCGATTCTTGCCAGCAATGACCCGCTGCTGATCCGCGATTACTTTACCTGGCTCGACCAGAAGGAACAGTTGGCACGGCTCTATGCCTATTCGCGAGACGAACTGAAGGAACAAAAGATAAATCTCGACTCGATCGAAACCGCTGCCAATGCGATGGAGAAGTCGCTATCGGAAAGGTCGACCGACTTCTCACAGGGCTATAGAGCAAGCACGATCAATTATCAGACGGTACGCGACTTGCTGGGCGAGAATGAGATACTCATCGACATCATTCGGGTTCGCAAATTCGGCCAGACATTTGAAGAAGGTTCGCGGTATATAGCCCTTATCGTCAAACGCGGCGTCTCGCTGCCGGTCATGAAAGTCCTTGAAAACGGCGAACAGCTCGAAACAAGGTATGCACGTTTCTACCGGAACGCAATTCAGCAGAAGATAGACGATGATTATTCCTATGAACAATATTGGTCGGAAATTGACCGCGAAATCGCAGGAAGAAAAGTTGTGTACGTCTCGCCCGATGGCGTTTACAACCAGATAAATCTCAATACACTGAAAGGTCCCAACGGTTACCTCGTCAATCAATACGACCTAACTCTGTTGGGTAATGCCCGCGATCTCGTAGCCCTGAAGAGCCGGAAGGTGTCAGCCGTCTCGAAAAACGCGGTTGTTCTCGGCTTCCCCGATTACGGCGGCGCAGCGCTGGCCCCTCTTCCCGGCACCAAGGCAGAAGTCGAGAGCATTGCCTCCATACTTCGCAGCGCAGGTTACAAGATCACCACACTCACGGAGAAGGGTGCAACCGAGTCGAAACTTAAAGAAGTAAAAGGACCGCGCGTTTTACACGTAGCTACGCATGGATATTTCCTCGAAGATGTAAGTCGCAACGGAAGCGCCTTTGGTATCTCGATCGACAACGCGAGCGACAATCCCCTTCTCCGTTCGGGACTCATGCTGGCCGGAGCCTCGGCTACAGTGACGGGATCTATGAGCCCGAACCTTACCGCCAATGACAACGGAATTCTGACTGCTTACGAGGCAATGAACCTCGACCTTGAGGGAACAGCACTCGTGGTGATGAGCGCATGCGAGACAGGACTGGGTGACGTGAAGGCTGGCGAAGGTGTTTACGGGCTACAGCGGGCTTTTATCGTGGCCGGTGCCGAAGCCCTCATCATGAGTCTCTGGAAAGTCGACGACGCGGCCACACAGCTGTTGATGAAGAACTTTTATAGCGCCTGGTTGAAACTCGGCAACAAACATCAGGCGTTCAAGCAGGCACAGGTACAGTTGATGCGACAATACAAGGAGCCTTTTTACTGGGGAGCCTTTGTGATGATGGGGCAATAAGGCAGGGAGAAAAAAAGGACGAGGTATACCCGACAGACTGTATCTTCTATCCGGTATACCTCGTCTGATAATTAATCCAATGGAATAAGCTTGAGGAACAGACCCGGTCCTTCCGTCACTATGTAGATATAACCATCGGGGCTTTGCTCTACCGCACGCACACGACCTACGCCTTCCAGGAGTTTCTCCTGTTCAACATACTCGTCGCCATTGAGAACGACACGCGCAACATGTTTGTGCGCCAGCGCTCCGATGAGAAGATTGTTTTCCCATCCTTTGTACTTGTTGCCCTTAACCTGCGCCATACCGCACGGCGCAATTGAAGGTACCCAGTACGTCACCGGCTGCTCCAAACCTTCCTGTTCGGTTTTATCCGTAATGATCGTGCTGTCGTAATTTATCCCGTAAGTAATCAAAGGCCATCCGTAATTTCTTCCCTTCTCGACCTTATTCAACTCATCGCCACCCCGAGGACCGTGTTCGACATCCCAGAGTGTTTTCGCGTCGCGATCATAGACAAGTCCCTGAGGATTCCGGTGGCCATAACTCCAGATCTCCGGACGCGCGCCTTCCGTATCAACAAAGGGGTTATCTTCCGGAACTCGACCGTCGTCGTGGAGACGCATGATCTTGCCGAGATGATTGGAAAGCGTTTGGGCATTCTCTTTAGTACCGCGCTCTCCCGACGAAAAAAACATATAGCCATTTTCGTCAAAAACGATGCGGCATCCAAAGTGCACGCGCGAGTCTGTGAGCGGTTGAGCAGAAAAGAGCTCTTCGAAATCCTTCAACTGACTACCTTCCAGTCGCGTCCGCGCAATTACGGTACCTCCGCCGCCTTCACCCTTCTTCGCATAGCCCAGATAGATCCAACCGTTGTTTTCATAATCGGGGTGGAGTTTGATCTCCATTAATCCACCCTGACCGTGAGCATATACATCAGGGATCGTGATGGTCTCTTCAAGTTGAACACCGTCCTTGAAAATAAGTATCTCCCCTTCCCTTTCTGTGACGAGAATGCGCCCGTCGGGAAGAAAAGCAATGCCCCAGGGGTTCTTGAGTTCGGAGGCCAGTGTATCGACGCCAAACGTGAGCGTCTTCGACGTATAGCGCGCTCCACTGTAATTGGCGGCGTCGCTATTCGTGCCCTTGTTATCGCTCGAGCATGATGCGAAGATCATAGCCGGCAAAACGGCACACAGCAGTTTCTTGATCATTGTGTTGTTTTTGGTTTTAGTAAAGTCTCGCCCCGACCGACGAATGCCCCGGTGATTAGGGATCGATCAGTGAACGAAGGGCTAAAAATAGCTAAAACACCCGAAATATTACGGGCTTTTCCGTGCGTGGTAGATGTGAGCGAGATGACGCTGCACTGGAAAGCGGGGAAATGGAGTGAATGTTCGGAACTTTGAAAATCCAGTGCTAATTTCAAAGCTCAAATCCCAAAAATATGTATCAAGGACTACTCGTCGCCCACTCGTATCTTCGCTATGTCGTACTGATCTTGTTGATCGTCGTTATCATCGGATCCCTGATCGGATGGCTGAACCGTAAACCGTTTACGTCGACTAACAATAAGCTGAGCTTGTTTCTGATGGTATTTACCCACATCCAGCTCCTCCTCGGCCTGTTGCTGTTTTTCGTGAGCCCAGCGGTCCAGTTCTCAGGCGACGCGATGAAACATCCTGAAACGCGTTATTGGCTCGTCGAACACGCTTTTGGAATGATCCTGGCGGTTGTGCTTATCACTGCTGCCCGCAGCACTTCGAAAAAGATGGCTGACAGCGTGGCGAAGCACAAGCGACTCTTCATCTTTAACATTATCGCTCTTGTTATCGTCCTGGGTGTGATTTCCATGAGCGGCCGCGGTCTGCTGACGTTCCGCTGATAACCTCGACAAATGGATGTTACTATTCCTCATGCCGGGGAATAGATAACCTTGTAGCCATGCTCATAAAACCTAACCCTCAGCTATGAGATTTTTTATCTGTACTTTCTTTCTAAGCATCGCTGCGCTCTTTGTGCACGCCCAGGAAATATCGCCTCGATACGAACTGGTCAAGATGAGCGATAACGTCAATACCTTCCGGCATGAAGCTGCGCCGGTGGTGTCGCCCGATGGCAACACACTGTATTTCTTTGTCCAGAACCACCCCGAAAATACGTACGGAAAAGACGACACCCAGGATATCTGGATGTCGCAGCGGGATGAGGACGGACAATGGTCTCCGGCTCAGCACCTGACAGCGCCCTTCAACATCCATCGATCTAACCAGGTCTTTACCGTCCTTCCTGACGGAAGCCTGTTTGTAAGAGGTGGACGGCGTAAAGGTTCGAAAGGTTTATCCATTATCACACCGTCGCGCCAGCTGACTGAACTTCAGGTAGCCGGATTCGACAAGATGAACAACGGCAGATTTTACGGTGCGACGATGTCGGCCGATCGTAAGCATATCATCCTCTATTTCAGCGAAAGGCAGAACAGTTCATTGAGCGACCTCTATGTCAGCCACCTTCAGGCCGATGGAACATACTCGACGCCTGTAAAGCTACACCTCAGCACAAGTGCCGATGAAGTAGGTCCATTCATTTCGCCGGATCAAAAGATCCTGTACTTCGCCAGCGGAAGGCAAGCTCCCGGGCGTCAGGGAGGAATTGACATTTACAAATCCGAACGACTCGACGACACCTGGACGAAGTGGTCCGAGCCCGTGAATCTCGGTAAGCCCGTCAACACCGCCGCCCTCGATTTTTACTTCACCATCGATGCTCAGGGCAATATTTATACGAGTCGGGCGAACAAGGCACTGGAAGGCGCACAACTTGACCTCTACATGCTGGCTCCGAAGACGTTCACCATTACCCTGAAAGGCAACATCTTCAATGCAAGCACGCACGAACCCCTTGTGGCTGATGTTGAGTTACGCGTCAAAGACGTCAAACCGGTGGCACTGCGATCAGGTGCCGACGGACAGTTTGAATCGCGGATGAACGAGTTTTCCAGCTACGACCTGTCCGCTACACTCGAAGGATTTCATCCCGCCTCCCTGTCGGGATCAGTTCCAACGCTCTACAGCGATACTACAATTATCGTTGATATCCCCTTGAAGCCCATTGCCAAACCATTGGTTCTTCAAGGCACTGTGGTCAACGCCAAGACCAATGCTCCGGTCAACGCAAAGCTTGACATCACCATACGCGGCGACCGCAGGAAGTCGGGCTTCGAGCTCACTGCTTCAGCCGGTCAATACAGTCGTGAAGTGCAGGAATTAGGCTGGTACATTATCGCTGCCTCGGCAGAAGGGTTCCTCAACGCCGTCGACAGTGTCTGGATCAACAGTAAAGACGTGACACCTATTACGAAAGACCTGGCCCTTCAACCCATTGAAGTTGGGGTAACGGTTCGCCTTAAGAATATTTATTTCGATTTTGACAAGACCACTCTTAAGGCTGAATCATTTGCTGAGCTTGACAAAGTGGTGGAGTTTCTCTCCCAGAATCCATCTGTCGAAATTGAGATTTCCGGCCACACCGATGATAAGGGGTCTGACGAATACAATCTAAACTTATCGCAAGGAAGGTCGGAAGCAGTGGTAAACTACATCATCAACCAGGGCATTGAGAGTTACCGCCTGACCGCCAGGGGATATGGTGAAGGGAAGCCGATTGACACGAACGAAACCGAGGAAGGTCGCGCCAACAACCGGCGAGTGGAATTCACCGTATTGAAAAAGTAATCAGCCTTCGGCCTCTGCCGAGCGGGACGCTGTTCTCGACTTGGAAGAGGCCGCAGGTTTAACCTTGAGGTATTCCCTGATAATGTGGATTGTCTCTTCGACGGTGTTAGCCACCAGCACTTTGTAAGTTCCGATGTTCTTGAAAAAGCGGATTGTGATCTCATCCTGGCAAAGCAGGATCACCTTTTTGTTGGCCTTTAGCGCCAGGGCTACCTCCGACGCCGTTCCCGCTGCCATGCCGATGACAACCAGGATATGGCTCGACAAAACGTTAATGACGTTCCTTCCACTTCCCATCCCGGTAACGATACGGATATCGGCAGCGTCGGAAGCGTTCAAAGGATCTTCCGTCGGGAGCACTCCAATCGTGAGGCCATTGGCTTCGTGAGCGCCCTTCATTGCCGATTCCATGATTCCAAAGCCGCGTCCGCCGGTGAGTACTACCCATCCCTCGGCCGCCACGGCCTTACCCAGCTCAAACGCTATTTCATTTTCGTCGGGCTTGGCTCCTTCGCCGGGCCCCATGATACCCACTATCGGTTTTGACATACTTTTCGAATTACCCCCAAATTAACTATCCGGGAATTGCAAAATCAAAACTCCGTACCACAAACCTGACACACATTTATCTTCTTGTGAGGTAGAAAAATTCCAAACAGGGCATAAACCATGCGGTCGGCGTCCTTCTTCGGGAAGTCTCGTCTTATGTCATTTGAATGACAACGCGGGCAAATCGGGCCGTCGTCGGCAGTCATCGCCGAAAGTTCATTCTGCAAAACCGAAGCAGCCCGGTCAAGGTCCGACTCAAACAGATGGAGCCTGATCTTGAAGGCGTGGAAGCTGGCTCCCGGATAGAGGCCTGCCATGTTTTCTTCCGTAAGGAAACAAGGGATGCCATAGGCGTCAAGTTTGGTCTTGGCGATGTTCGCCTGAATAGCGTCATCGAAAGTCCGGAATACAACAATAGCGTTGTCCTCCTTTTCCATAAGTTCGTCCGGCTGACAACCGGTTTTTGATAAGATCTGTTAAAAGGCCAACTTTACGCGCTTGAAAAGATAAGCATTCCCTGAATATGAAACGATTTATCATCGACATGGATGACGTTATGGCCGATTCCACCGGTCAATTCATCAACTATTATGAACAGGAGTTCGGCGTGCGGATCGAGCGGGCCATCCTTGACGGAAGGGAGGAGGGTGAAGGGTTTCCCGACAACCACGACACCGTGTCGGAGTTCCCCTATCGGGATAACTTCTTCAGAACCATGGAAGTAAAAGAAGACTGTCAGCGCGTGATGGAGGAGTTGAACAAAAAGTACGAGATATTCATCGTCTCAGCCGCAATGGAATTTCCGCAATCATTGCATGAAAAGCTGCTGTGGCTCAACGAACACTTCCCCTTCCTCAATTGGAAACAATTTGTCTTTTGTGGTAGCAAGGCCGTGGTGTGGGGCGACTATATGATCGACGACCTGCCTTACAACCTGGAGACCTTCAACGGCGAAAAGTACTTGTTTACCGCCCCGCACAACACGCAGTACAACCACCTGCCGCGGTTTAACAGTTGGAAAGAAATCGGCGATCGCTTTCTCTAGCCGAAAAAAGTTACCCCTCCCTGTAACATTCACCCTGCCCGAACGTCTTGCTTTTGAACCACGACATGAATATCGCAACGTTCGAAAAGGCCATACTCCCTGTAAAAGACAAGCTCTATCGCTTCGCGCTGAAGCTGCTAAGCAGCCCCGACGATGCGAAAGACGTTGTACAAGAGGTACTTATGCGGGTATGGAACAATCAATTTAACGCCGAAGAGGTACGGAACTGGGAGGCCTGGTGCATGTGTATGACTCGAAACCTCGCCCTTGACCGACTTCGAGCCTCGAGCCGGAAACGATCGGACACGATCGAAGCAGACATGCGCCTGGTCAATGACGACCTGACTCCGGACAGGTCGGCGGAATTGTCCGACAGTCTTGAAACCGTTCGACTAATCATTGACGCGCTGCCCGACAAACAACGCCAGGTCATGCACCTCCGCGATGTCGAAGGATACAGTTACCAGGAAATATGCTCCATCCTCGAGTTGGACATGAACCAGGTTAAAGTTACTCTCTTCAGAGCACGCAACACCGTGCGCGAAAAAATGCTAAAAATAGACGCCTATGGACTCTGAACACATCCACAGGTTGCTGGAAAAATACTGGAAGTGCGAAACAACACTGGAAGAAGAAGAGCAACTGCGCCGCTACTTTCAGCAAAGCGACCCGCCCGAGACTTTACGCGATATCGCTCCGCTGTTTCAGCACCTACAGGAAAGCCGTCAAACGGAAATCGTCGATCCCACCTTCACAAAAAAGGTGCTCGGAAAGCTGGCAACCCGAAACAAAGCAACGCAACGTTGGCTTTACAACACCATGCGAATTGCCGCCGGCGTTCTTGTGCTCGTACTGGCCGTGTGGCTGATCCGAATCGAAGTTCGCAAGACCGATCCGTCACCAACTGCTGATACATACTCCGACCCCGAAATTGCCTTCGAGGAAACCAAGAAGGCGCTCTTGATGATATCAAAAAGTTTTGGTCGTGCGGAAGAACAGGCACGTAAACTCAACCTCTTCAACGAGGCACAAGAGAAGGTTCGTCAGGATGACGAACCCAATGAACCCGATACCCGGATGTAATCTGTTGATTTTAGAAACCACAAATATAACTTTTATGAAAAAGGTCATTGTAATACTCCTGGTCGCAGCAGCCTCAACCGCTTCAGCCCAGGACGCCATCTCGAAGTTTTTCAGCAAGTATGAAACTGACGAGTCGTTTACCAATGTAAACATCTCCAGCCGGATGTTCGCCCTCTTTACGAAGATGGAAGCCGAAACACCCGAAGACAAAGAAGTGCTCGATGCGATCAGCAAACTGAAAGGTCTCAAAATCCTCGCTAAGGAAGACGCCCGAAACTCGCGGGCGCTCTACAAAGAAGCCCTTTCCCTTCTACCGAAGAGCTATGAAGAACTCATGTCAGTTCGTGATGAAGACAAAGACATGAAATTTCTTATCCAGGAAAACGGAGGAAAAATTTCAGAAATGGTGATGGTGCTCGGAGGTACTGACGAATTTCTTATCCTTAGCCTTTTCGGAGAAATCGATTTGAAACAGATATCCCGAATCGGAAGCCGTATGAATATTAAGGGCTTGGAATCATTGCAGAAAATGGAAGAAGGGAAACCGGCCAAGTCTAACAGCACTAACGACAATTCCCGTGGGCGCCAGGAGTAAAAGGAGCTTGAAAAAATTCGCCGCGATGCTCGTCTGTGTTGCCGCGCTCTCGACGGCGGGATTCGCGCAAAGCGCAACGACCGAACGCCTTCAGCGTCAGTATCCCGGATCGCTCAACCTGTTCTTCTATCACAATACACTCCGCATGATCAATCAACAGGAGAGCGAAACATTTGACGAATTGATCAAAGACATTCAAAAAATGCGATTTCTGATGATTCGCAAAAGCGATCTCAAACCGGAAGCATATTCATCACTTATCAAAGATTACCGCGCAGAGCGTTTTGAACCCATTATGAATGCCCGACACGATGGACGCAACTTCGATGTCTATCTTAAGGAGACCGGTAAGGAAAAGGGAATGCTCGTGTTGGTAAATGATACTGACAATCTGATGGTACTTGATATTCTTGGAAGCATCGCTCCTGACAAAGTCGGGACATTCCTTTCGACCCTCGATAAAAGCACTGACATTGGACAAAAGATCAGTAACTTTATCAAGTAGAATATTCTAATCATCTCCTATTGGAAACCGTACTGACTGTCTCCGGTCTCACCAAGCAATTTCGGCGCATTCGCGCCGTTAATGACCTCCATCTCGAAGTCCAACGCGGCCAGGTATTCGGCATGCTCGGACCGAATGGCAGTGGAAAAACGACAACGCTGGGTATGCTGATGGGTGTGATTAACCCAACCTCCGGAAGCTTCTCCTGGTTTGGCCAACCTCCGGGACCTGCTTCGCGAAAGCGAATTGGTGCCGTGCTGGAACACCCGATCTTCTATCCCTACCTTACCGGGCAGCAAAACCTCGAGCTGGCTTCGATGGTTAAGCAATGCCCGCCTGAAAACATTGCCAGAGTGCTGAACGTGGTGGAGCTCGCCGACCGTAGAAACGACAAGTACAAGACATACTCGCTGGGCATGAAGCAACGCCTGGCTATCGGGGCGGCGTTGCTCAACGATCCAACCGTGCTCATCCTCGACGAACCCACGAACGGACTCGACCCCATGGGTATTGCCGAAATCCGCGAACTAATCAAGAAGATCGCAAGTGGAGGTAAAACCATCATCCTGGCTAGTCACCTCCTCGACGAAGTTCAAAAGGTGTGCTCCCACTTCGCTGTAATGAAGCAGGGAAATATGATCTTCAGTGGTCCCGTCAACGGAGTGACTGAGGGCTCGGAAAAAGTGGAAGTCGTTGCCGACGCGCCTGATCTTCACGAGACGCTTCTTGCGTTTCCCGGGACCTTCGCCGTGGATAACGAAAACGGTGTATTTAACGTGACCCTCCGCGCCGGCTACTCCAGCCGCATGCTGAATGAATACCTCTTCTCAAAAGAAATCATTGCGAGTCACCTTGCCTCGAAAAAGAAAAGTCTCGAAAAACAGTTTCTGGAAATCCTCGCGAACGCCTGAACGAAATGCTCCACCTCCTGCGTATCGACCTGAAAAAGCTTTTGCACTACCGTACCTTTTGGATTGTGTGCGGTCTCTACTTCGTCACGCTTACTGTGGTGACAGCCAGCGGCATGGAGTTTCTCAAGTGGCTGGCCCGGACCGTCGGCGGTTTCGGAGGACACATCAACATCAACCGAATCCCTTTATATCATTTCCCGGACGTGTGGCTCAACCTGTATTACATCAGCGGCCTTTTTAAAATCGTCATCGGAATACTCGTAGTTATTTCCGTCACCAACGAATTTCAATACCGCACCGTCCGTCAAAACGTCATTGACGGAATGAGTAGAACTGAATTTCTGATGAGCAAGGTGCTGACCAACGTGGTCCTTGCCAGTGCGAGCGCGCTGTTGATAACCCTGATCGGTCTTGTTACCGGCTTCATTTACTCTCCGTCTTCGGCACTCGAGTTTATGCTGACCGATGTTGAATTTGTGATCGCCTATTTCCTCGAGGTATTCGGCTATCTCTCTCTCGCCCTGATGTTGGGCGTATTGGTTCAACGGGCCGGTCTCACGATCGTTCTGCTTATGACTCTTCCGTTGCTGGAACTGATTGTTCGTGAACATCTGGACGACTATCTGCCGATGGCCATCCCGTTTCTTCCGCTGGAAAGCTTGCGCAACCTCGTCCCAATGCCTTTTGAGCGTTATGCCTTTCAGGAGATTCGCGACTACCTGACCGCTGCATCATTAGCAATCGCCGCAGCGTGGACAGCGGTATTCAATGGCGTCAGCTATCTCAAACTCAAACGTTCCGACCTCTAGTATTTTGCTCCTGCGGTTTCGAGGTACCTGGCGAGATAATTCTGAAGTGTGCTGCAAGGAATCATAAAAGGTTTGGAATCGATAGAGACATGCAGCGCTTGTCCCGCGATGTTGTAGGTTCCCCGAATTGTACTGCCCAGGACCGAGAGTTCAAACACCCCTGATGAATCGTCGCCCTGAAAATGGCCGCCCTGCTCATGTACAGCTGTACGCGCTTTCTGATAAATATCCGAGGGAACACCGGAAAACGGAATACTGAAATTGCATGCCGACATAACGTTTCCTTTTTACCGATACAATTAAAACTTCATGCCGGGGAAGCGGCGGTTACCTAACATTCGTTAACCGATTATCAAAAATATTTTCCGGCTTTCCCTTGAATGATTATGGTTTATTCGTGAAAATTGCAGTGTAGCAAAACATTATGGCAAGGAACAACGACATGACACACCGCTTTACCCTCTCCGCAAACGTGGGAAATCCGGAGTATGTGCTTCTCGTCGTGCTTAGCGTCTGTGGGAAACCTCAGGAGGCGTTCTTTGCGTAAGTGTCTAAAAAGAAATTGACTGACCGCCCCTGAGAATTCCGGGGCGGTTTTGTTTTATACGGCAGTAAGCAAACTAACAGTTGTAAATATGTACTTCTCCAGGGATACAGTCCTGTTTCTGAATGGCAAGTTCGTGAGAGCGGTTGATGTGCATATCGACCCTTACAGCCAGTCGCTGCACTACGGGTTTGGTGCGTACGAAGGAATTCGTTCCTACAAAACCCTCAACGGCGTAAAGCTGTTCAAGGCCTATGAACATTTTGAACGCCTCAAGAACAGCTGCTCCCTCCTGGGGATCCCGTTCAACTACGACTCGGAGGAGCTTACGCAGGCGGCTTACCAGCTGCTTCAAAGAAACAACCTGACCGATGCCTATCTGCGGCCCCTGGTTTTTCTTGGACCGAACATGCGTTTGACCCAGACACCGGAGGTCAACCTGATGATGGGCGCGTGGAAATGGGAGAAGTATCACGGGGAGCGACAACTCAAGCTTTGCGTGTCTTCCCATCTGCGCCCCGACCCGGCAACTACAAAAGTGGAAGGTAAGATCACCGGCTATTATGTAAACAACATACTGGCGACTACCGAGGCCAAGTCGCGGGGATACGACGATGCCTTGATGCTCGACATTCACGGAAATGTCGCATCCGGTACCGCGGGCAACTTTTTCCTGGAAAAGGACGGAGTTTTATATACCGCACCGCTCGGCAATATTTTTCCCGGTATCACCCGGCAAGTTGTTTTGAACATTTGCCGCGCCCTTGACATTGCTGTGGTAGAACGCAATATCAATCCACACGAACTGGAATCCGCCGACAGCGCTTTTCTGTGTGGAACCGCAGTTGATATTGCAGGTGTCGAATCGATCGACGCCAACACGTTTAGAAAAAGCTGGAAAGACAGCCTGGGAGCGATTGTGCAGGAAGCCTATAGATGCCAGGTGCTGGAACGCTCATTCAGCTATGTAATAATCTAACGGATTCATAACCCTTGCCGCGCAAGGTTAAACAATAGTGTTGATATTATTTTTTTGAACTTTGAACAAGTACAGTAGAACGCTCACTCAAGACCCGACCTTACCTGCAGCACAAGCGATGTTGTACGGAATAGGATTGTCGGACGCCGATTTGCAAAAAGCACAGGTGGGTATCGTTAGCACAGGCTACGATGGTAATACGTGCAATATGCACCTCAACAAACTCGCCGAAGAAGTAAAGACTGCCGTCTGGGACAACGAACTCGTCGGTTTGATGTTCCATACCATTGGTGTCAGCGATGGCATGAGCAATGGAACGGAAGGCATGCGTTACTCGCTTGTCAGCCGTGAAGTGATCGCCGATTCAATCGAAACAGTATGTGGCGCGCAGTACTACGATGGTCTCATCGCTGTAGTAGGGTGTGACAAGAACATGCCCGGCGCTCTTATCGCCATGGCTCGTCTCAACCGCCCCGCCATCATGGTGTACGGAGGTACGATCGCCGGCGGAAACTGGAAAGGTCGCGAACTCAATATTATCTCGGCATTTGAAGCACTGGGAGAACGCATCGCAGGAAAGATAACACCCGAAGATTTCAAAGGCATCGTCAAGAACGCTTGCCCTGGTGCGGGCGCCTGTGGTGGAATGTACACCGCCAACACCATGGCTTCCGCAATAGAAGCAATGGGAATGGCGCTGCCCTACTCTTCTTCCAACCCTGCTCTTAGCCCGGAAAAATCAGACGAATGTCGCCAGGCCGCAAAGGCGATGTATCACCTGCTCAAAGAAGACATCAAACCTCTCGACATCATGACCCGGAAAGCGTTCGAAAACGCGATCACCGTCGTCATGGCACTTGGGGGATCAACCAACGCCGTGCTTCACCTTATTGCCATGGCGCGGACAGCCAAGGTCGACATTACGCAGGACGACTTCCAGCGCATTTCCGACAAGACTCCGCTCATCGCAGACTTGAAGCCCAGCGGAAAATATCTTATGGAAGAAGTTCACCGTATCGGAGGTATTCCTGCGGTAATGAAGTATCTCCTGGAAAAAGGTTACCTGCACGGCGATTGCATGACCGTTACGGGCAAGACAATTGCTGAGAACCTTGCAGGCGTTCCTCCGCTCGATTTCGAAAAGCAGGATGTCATTTTCCCAGTCGAAAAACCGATAAAACCTACGGCACACCTTCAGATTCTTTACGGCAATCTCGCCAGCAAAGGATCTGTCGCGAAAATTACCGGAAAAGAAGGCGAGAACTTTACGGGGCCGGCACGAGTATTTGATGGTGAATTCGCACTGACCCATGGCATTGAAAGCGGAAAAGTGAAAGCTGGTGATGTAGTCGTGATCCGTTACGTAGGGCCGCGCGGCGCACCCGGTATGCCCGAAATGCTGAAACCCACCTCTGCAATCATGGGAGCAGGCCTGGGAAAATCAGTAGCACTGATTACCGATGGTCGTTTCTCGGGTGGGACGCACGGGTTTGTTGTGGGCCACATTACTCCCGAGGCTGCCGAAGGAGGAGTCATCGCGTTTGTTGAAGACGACGACATTATTGAAATCGATGTAAAAAATCACGCGATAAATCTCAAGGTTGATGAAGAGACGTTGGCAAAACGCAGAGCTGCCTGGAAAGCTCCTGCGCCTCGAGCCAACAGCGGGATATTATTCAAATATGCTAAACAAGTAAAAACTGCTGCAGATGGGTGCGTTACTGACGAAGACTGAACCAACACAAGAGGCTAATACGCAAGCTGCCCGCAAGGTTTCGGGAGCTGAAGCGTTGTTGCAAGCTCTGATTGCGGAAAACGTAGACACTGTCTTTGGCTATCCGGGCGGTGCTATTATGCCCGTGTACGACGAGTTGTACCATTATCAGGACAGGCTGCGGCATATCCTCGTTCGTCACGAACAAGGGGCCATCCATGCAGCTCAGGGTTTCGCCCGCGTCTCGGGTAAGCCAGGTGTTGTCTTCGCTACATCAGGACCTGGAGCCACCAACCTGGTGACGGGTCTTGCCGATGCGCTGATTGACTCAACACCCCTGGTTTGCATTACCGGACAAGTATTCGCCCATCTTCTCGGAACCGATGCCTTCCAGGAAACCGATGTCGTGAACACGACGATCCCGGTAACTAAGTGGAATGTTCAGGTCACCGAGGCTAAAGATATTGCCCCTGCGGTAGCAAAGGCATTTTACATCGCCACTTCCGGACGACCGGGCCCCGTTCTGATCGACATAACAAAAAATGCCCAGAACGAACTCATCGAAGAATCGAAGTACGTTCCCTGCACGGAGGTTAGAACCTACAAGCCCAAACCTGTACTTCAGCAAAGTCAGATTGAAGAAGCTGCCGAGTTGATAAACCAGGCAAAGCGCCCCTATCTACTCGTTGGCCAGGGAGTACTCTTGTCCAATGCTTCAAAGGAACTGCTTGCCTTTGTTGAAAAAACAGGAATCCCGGTTGCATCCACACTGCTCGGCCTTGGAGCATTCCCCGCCGACCATCGGAATTACGTTGGTTTCCTGGGTATGCACGGTAATTACGGACCCAACCTCAATACCAATGAGTGCGACGTACTGATCGCCATCGGAATGCGGTTTGATGACCGGGTCACCGGAAACGTGAGCCGCTATGCGCGACAGGCGAAAATTATTCACGTCGATATCGACAAAGCCGAAATCAATAAGATTGTCAAAGCCGATGTCGCGGTTCATGCCGATGCGAAAGAAGCCTTGAAAGCACTCACTGAATATTGCTCGAAAAATGATCACGAGGAATGGCTGCAAAGCTTCCATCGCCTCAATCAGGTCGAGTACGAGAAAGTGACACATAAAGAACTCAACCATCCGACCGCCGAGTTGAAGATGGGCGAAGTCATCAATCACCTTTCAAGAATCACCGAAGGTCAGGCTATCGTCGTTACAGACGTCGGTCAACACCAAATGACTACCTCGCGGTATTACAAGTATCGCAACCCGAGAACCAACGTGACCTCAGGAGGCGCAGGTACTATGGGTTTTGCCCTTCCGGCAGCCCTGGGGGCAAAAGTAGCCCAGCCCGAGAAGCAGGTTATTGCGGTGATCGGCGACGGAGGCTATCAGATGACTTTCCAGGAGCTCGGCACGATCATGCAATACGAGATTCCGGTCAAGATTCTGGTGTTGAACAACAGTTTCCTCGGAATGGTAAGACAGTGGCAGCAGCTCTTCCACGGAAAGCGCTACTCCTGCACCGAGATGGTCAATCCCGACTTCATCAAAATTGCGGAAGCTTATTCCATTCCTGCGCGACGCGTCAATCAGCGGGAAAATCTACAGGATGCGCTACGGGAAATGCTCGAATCGCCTACGTCGTACTTCCTTGAAGTTGTCGTGGGCCGTGAAGACAACGTATTTCCGATGGTTCCTGCGGGAGGCTGCGTCACAGACTGTATGCTTGAACCGCCTACGGCATAACACTGAACAATAACCTTTTAGATATGAAACAGGAGTTCACACTGGAAATTCTGTCCGACAATAACTTCTCGATCCTGAATCGAATCGTCAATGTCCTGAACAGAAGGCGGGTCAGAATCAAAAAGCTGATCGCTCAAGAGAACGAGGAGGATTTTAAGCGTGGCAGTGCGACGCTGCTGGTCTACACCACAACCGACCTAATGGAAAAGGTGAAACACCAGATCGAGAAACTTATTGAGGTAGAGGAAGCTAACTATTATGAAGGAAGCTCCCGCTATTACTCGCTCCTTGAAAAAAGTAACAAACAAGTGGCCTGACAGCCTATTAACTAAAACAATAAATCAGACAAACTAAATACCACTATGGCAAAGATCAATTTTGGAGGCGTTGTTGAAGAAGTAGTTACCCGGGAAGAATTCCCCATGGAAAAAGCTCTCGAAGTACTGAAAGATGAGACGATCGCTATCCTTGGATACGGCGTACAAGGGCCGGCTCAGGCGCTCAACCTCCGCGATAACGGATTCAAAGTAATCGTTGGACAGCGCAAAGGTTCCAAGACCTGGGACAAAGCCATCGAACACGGATGGGTAGAAGGTGAAACGCTGTTCGATCTTGAAGAAGCAGCCCGCCGCGGTACTATTCTCCAGTACCTGTTGTCAGATGCTGGTCAGATCGCCCTCTGGCCTACTATCAAGCCGCACTTGACCAAAGGCAAGACACTGTACTTCTCACACGGCTTTGGCGTTACCTTCAACGACCAGACAGGTATCGTTCCTCCGGCTGAGGTCGACGTCATTCTCGTTGCCCCTAAAGGATCCGGAACTTCAGTACGCCGTCTCTTCCTTCAAGGTAAAGGCATCAACTCCAGCTACGCGATCTATCAGGACGCCTCTGGAAAAGCACGGGAGAAAGCCTACGCCCTCGGTATTGGCGTTGGCTCAGGCTACCTTTTCGAAACAGATTTCAAGAAAGAAGTATACTCCGACCTTACCGGCGAACGTGGTACCCTGATGGGTGCTATCGCAGGTATCTTCGAAGCTCAATACGAAGTACTTCGCGCCAATGGCCACTCGCCGTCTGAAGCTTTCAACGAAACGGTCGAAGAGCTTACTCAAAGCCTTATGCCGCTCGTCGCTGAAAACGGTATGGACTGGATGTACGCCAACTGCTCTACTACAGCACAGCGCGGTGCACTCGACTGGAAAAAGCGCTTCAAAGAAGCTACACTCCCTGTATTCCAGGATTTGTACAAGAGCGTTGCTACCGGAGCCGAGGCGAAACGTACAATTGATACCTGTAGCAAGCCCGACTATCGCGAAAAGCTCGCCGAAGAACTTAAGGAACTCCGCGAAAGCGAACTGTGGCAAGCCGGCGCTGCCGTCCGTCAGCTTCGCCCTGAGAAGCAAACCGTAGAGGCAAGCATGATCAACTAACCTGCTTCAGTCGACAACCGGTGGAACTATCAGCCGGTTGTCGACTGTTGTTTTCGGATGACAACCACCCATCTGACGCGCCAACTCAACTTTGACACCGCCGCAGAAACTCTTCAGGGCGTTGTGTTAAAGACTCCCCTGCAATACCACCGCAAACTTTCAGAAAAATACGGGGCAAAGATCTACCTCAAACGGGAAGATCTCCAGGTCGTAAGATCTTACAAACTACGCGGTGCCTACAACCTGATTCAAAGTCTGACCGCTGAAGAACGCGCAAGCGGTGTTGTATGCGCCAGCGCGGGAAATCACGCACAAGGCGTCGCCTACGCCTGTAAACACCTCGGCATTCAAGGCGTGATCTACATGCCGGCCATTACGCCTAACCAAAAAATCACGCAGGTCAAAATGTTCGGAGGCGATCTTATAGACATCGTGCTTACCGGCGATACTTTTGACGACTGCCAGGCCCAGGCGGTAGCATTTGCGCAAGAGCACAAACGGGTCTTCATACCTCCGTTCGATCACCTTAAAGTAATCGAGGGACAAGGAACCGTGGCCGCCGAGATCCTCGAAGAATTGGCCGACATCGACTTTGTTTTGGCCCCTATCGGAGGAGGCGGACTGACAGCAGGCATCGGTCAGTACTTCAAACTGCATTCACCAAAGACAAAAATTATCGGCGTAGAACCAGAAGGGGCAGCATCGATGAAAGAAGCCCTGCGCGCGGGGCACCCGGTACGGTTGGAAAAGATCCAGCGCTTTGTCGATGGTGCCGCCGTCCAACAGGTAGGTGAACTCACCTTCGCGTTGTGTCGGGAAGTATTGCACGATGTACTGCTCGTCCCGGAAGGAAAGGTGTGCTCTACTATCCTCAAACTGTACAACGAAGACGCCATTGTCGCTGAACCGGCCGGTGCCCTTTCGATTGCAGCACTTGACCAGTATGCCCACTTAATGGAGGGCAAAACAGTGGTGTGTATTCTAAGCGGCGGTAATAACGACATCGACCGGATGCAGGAAATCATGGAGCGTTCGTTGTTGTACGAGGGATTGAAACATTACTTCATCGTGCGATTCGCCCAACGTCCCGGCGCGTTGAAAGAATTTGTCAACGATATTCTGGGCCCGAATGACGATATTGTGCGCTTCGAATTTATCCAGAAACACAACAAAGAAACGGGGCCGGCACTTATCGGAATAGAAGTAAAATCTCCTGAGGACTTCAATGCGCTGATTGAACGTATGGATGCGCGCAAACTGAATTACACGCGTGTGAATCAGCATGAAAACCTCTTTGAGTATCTCGTCTGACAGTGCGAGAAGGCGATAGATAAAATTTTTGATGATTTCTTTGATCCGCGACCTGTTTTTTGGGATATTCGAGGTTTAGAAGGTCTCATACAGACAATATTACAGGCAATCGTTTTCGATCCTACGAAAATAATCCTCCGCCCCTTCGGCTTCCCCCGAAGGGGCGGTTTCGTTTCGATAAGCGGGAGCCAAACTAACACTTGTAAAGCTTTAGCAAGAAGGACAAAATGAGTTCAGGCAAAACACTGTTCGACAAGATTTGGGATGCGCACGTGGTTAAACGCAGCGAAGGATATCCCGACGTACTCTTCATCGACCGTCACTTCATCCACGAAGTGACAAGTCCGCAAGCCTTCGATGGCCTGCGCAAGAGAGGAATTAAAGTATTTAACACCAGCCGTACTACGGCGACGGCCGACCACAACGTGCCTACCAAAGATCAGCATCTTCCGATCAAAGAAGCGCTGTCACGCCATCAGGTAGAGACGCTGCGGAAAAACTGCGCAGAGTTTGGCATTGATCTCTATGACCTCGGTCACCCTTTCCAGGGGATTGTCCATATCATCGGGCCTGAACTGGGACTTACTCGCCCGGGCATGACGATTGTATGCGGTGATAGTCACACCTCAACACACGGAGCGTTCGGCAGCATTGCCTTTGGAATCGGAACCAGTGAAGTAGAACAGGTTCTCGCAACGCAGTGTATCCTCCAGTACAAGCCGAAGCGCATGAAGATTGAAGTGAACGGCAAACTTGGTAAGGGCGTGCTGGCGAAAGACATCATCCTGTACATCATCTCCAAGATCTCCGCCAGCGGAGCTACAGGGTACTTTGTGGAATACGCAGGCGACACCATCCGCAACCTGTCGATGGAAGCGCGGATGACTATCTGCAACATGAGCATTGAAATGGGTGCACGCGGTGGACTCATCGCCCCCGACGAAACAACTTTCAACTACATCCGCGGACGCAAATTCGCTCCCCAGGGACAAGAGTTCGACAAGCTTGTCGAGCAGTGGAAGGAACTGAAATCAGATGATGACGCGGCGTTCGACAGCGTACTGACTTTCGATGCGGAAGATATCGCTCCCATGATTACCTACGGAACAAACCCGGGTATGGGTATCAAAGTCACCGAACGGATCCCCACCCTCGAAGAACTGAAGGACATCAGCGAACAACCTTCTTTCAAGAAATCTCTTGAGTACATGGGGCTTGAACCCGGCTCACAGCTCCTCGGAAAACCCATCGATTATGTCTTCATCGGAAGTTGTACCAACGCCCGCATTGAAGACCTCCGTCTCGTGGCTGAGATTGTAAAAGGGAAGAAGAAAGCCGACAACGTTGAGGTGTGGGTAGTTCCCGGTTCCAAGCAGGTCGAAGAACAAGCGCGCAAGGAAGGTCTGGACAAAATATTCGAAGCGGCTGGGTTTGAGCTGCGCGGCCCCGGATGCTCCGCATGTCTGGCCATGAACGAAGATAAGATTCCTGCCGGGAAGTATTGCATTTCCACGTCGAACCGAAACTTCGAAGGCCGTCAGGGACCCAAGTCGAGAACATTCCTCGCCAGTCCGCTGAGCGCCGCCGCCGCCGCTATCACCGGTAAAGTGACTGACGTGCGTGAGCTGAATCTATTCTAAACTGCGTTACGAAGAGAGTTTATGAGCAAACAGAAATTCACAATCCTGAAAAGCCAGGCAGTGCCCCTGCCTATCGAAAATATTGACACTGACCAGATCATTCCTGCCCGCTTTCTGAAGGCAACAACCCGCGAAGGTTTCGGTGAAAACCTCTTTCGCGATTGGCGCTATGATGGCGAGGGCAATCCGAAAGATTTCGTCCTCAACGATCCAACGTACTCCGGCCAGATTCTTGTCGCCGGAAAAAACTTTGGTTGTGGCAGTAGCCGCGAACACGCCGCCTGGGCAATTGTCGACGGTGGTTTCCGCGTAGTAATATCCAGCTTCTTTGCTGATATTTTCAAGAACAATGCACTGAACAACGCACTGCTCCCCTGCCAGGTATCTGATGCTTTCCTCGCAACGATATTCAAGGCTATCGATGCAAATCCGAAGACCGTTGTTACTGTCGATCTCGAGAACCAGAAAATTGTATTGGAAGACGGTAGCGAAGAGAGCTTCGATATCAACCCCTACAAAAAAACCTGTATGATTAACGGATACGACGATATCGACTATCTGCTGAACCTAAGAGACGAGATCAAGAAGTTTGAAGTGACACAGCCCTGATAAAAGCGATGAAGAAAAAAATCACAATTGTTCCCGGCGACGGGATCGGAAAAGAAGTAACGACTTGCGGAAAGAAAGTCCTCGAGCAGATAGCAGATTGCTTCGGTCATGAATTTGTGTTTGACTATGCCCAAATCGGTCACGAAGCTATCGAAGCTACCGGTAGCCCGCTCCCCGAGGAGACATTGACCAAACTGAAGAACACAGACGCTATTCTCTTTGGCGCCGTAGGCCACCCTAAGTATGACAACGACCCGACACTTCCCGTACGTCCGGAGCAAGGTCTTCTGAAAATGAGAAAGGAACTCGGGCTGTATGCGAACCTGCGTCCTATCAAGCTTTTTGACGAACTGCTCGGGGCATCAAGCATTAAAGCGGACGTACTGAGAGGGGCCGACATTCTTTTCTTCCGTGAACTCACGGGTGATGTTTACTTCGGTGAGCGCGGACGCCAGAACAATGGTGACACTGCCTTCGATACGATGATCTATTCAAA
>CAZHIQ010000004.1:0-123985 GCA_964532595.1 uncultured Roseivirgaceae bacterium | reverse complement strand
GGCGACATTCTTACCGACGAGGCCTCGCAAATCGCCGGGTCGATGGGTATGCTCGCCTCAGCTTCCATTGGAGACAGCGTTGGCCTGTATGAACCCATACACGGAAGCGCGCACGACATTACAGGAAAGGGCATAGCCAATCCGTTAGCTTCTATCCTGTCGGCAGCGCTTATGCTTGATATTTCCTTCGGCATGAAAGACGAATCGACGGCCATTATAAAAGCTGTGGAAAAGACCTTGCAGGAAGGATACCGTACGCGTGACATTGCTGACAGCACAACTGCACACGAGAAAATTCTCGGAACAGAAGTGATGGGTAATGTAGTCTGCAACCAGGTGAGAATGGTTGCCAATGTTCTGATCAACAATTGAACCCCAAACTAAAGGATCATGAGTCAAAAGATTGAAATCTTCGATACGACACTGCGTGATGGAGAACAGGTTCCGGGCTGTCAGCTCTCAACCGACGAGAAAGTAGTCATTGCCCGCGAGCTTGAGGCTCTCGGTGTTGATGTGATAGAAGCAGGATTTCCGATATCCAGTCCCGGAGACTTCCTCTCCGTTATCGAGATTTCGAAAGCCGTTAAGGAACCTACGGTGTGCGCATTGACACGCTCCAAGAAAGACGACATCGACGTCGCCGCGGAAGCGCTTCGTTATGCTGCGCGTCCGAGAATCCACACCGGCATCGGCTCATCCGACATCCATATCAAGCACAAATTCAACACATCGCGCGAGAAGGTCCTCGAACAAGGCGTGTGGGCAGTCAAATACGCCAAAGAAAAAGGTGTTGAAGTAGAATTCTTCGCCGAAGACGCCGGTCGCGCTGACCTGGCCTTCCTGGCCCAGATGGTCGAAGCCGTCATCGCCGCAGGCGCCGATGTTGTCAACATTCCCGATACAACCGGATATTGCCTGCCGCATCTTTACGGCAAACGGATTCAGTACCTGTACGAGAACGTTAAGAACATCCACAAGGCGAGAATTTCCGTGCATTGTCACAATGACCTGGGTCTCGCAACAGCCAATACAATGGCAGGGCTCATAAACGGAGCGCGGCAGGCGGAAGTCACCATCAATGGTATTGGCGAACGCGCCGGAAATACTTCGCTGGAGGAAGTTGCGATGATCATCAAAACACATAAAGATCTCGGCCTTCACACGAACATCAAGTCGGAAAAACTTTTCGGAATCAGTCAGATGGTCTCTGAAATGATGCGTATGCCGGTCCAACCGAACAAAGCAATTGTCGGTGCCAACGCGTTCGCACACTCTTCAGGTATCCACCAGGATGGCTTCCTGAAAAACGCGGAGAACTACGAGATCATCAACCCTGAAGATGTCGGCGTTCCTTCATCAGCCATTATTCTGACTGCACGCAGCGGTCGCGCAGCGCTAAAGCACAGACTCGAACTGCTCGGCTACCAGCCCAACAAACAGGAACTCGACCAAATCTACGAGCACTTCCTTATTCTCGCCGACGAGAAAAAACAGGTGGAGAACGATGACCTCATCGCCCTTGTCGGGCAAATGGCCGTGTTCTCCAAGTAGACCGACGCCCTTTTTGCAGAAGTACACAGCCACGGCTATCTTGCCGTGGCTGTTTATTTTTGATATCATGAAAATCATTGCTCCCCTCCTCGCGTTCCTCGTGCTCTTTTCGTGTCAGAAGAAGACGGAACATCACCACAACCATCAATCGGAAAGCGACATCACGCAACTCCCTCTGTATCGGGAAGTTATGGACATTCACGACGAAGGAATGTACAAGATGGACAGCATGTACCTCATGAAGCGGAAGCTGCAGACACAGCTTGAAATGCCAGGCCTGTCGTCCGATACCAGGGAAGAGCTGCAATTGAAAATCGCCCGTCTCGATTCAGCCGATCAGGGCATGCGAGTGTGGATGCGGACATTCGATCCTCCGAAAGATTCCAGCGAATGGAAATCGTACCTCGAATCTGAACGGATTAAGGTCATTAAAGTACGCGACGACATCCTTCGTGCACTGAAAACGGCACAATAGACCTGGCCTAACTGCCGCTCACTAAACGTCCCGAAAATTATCTTACCTTTGTGCACCAAAAGTGCGCAATGGAGCTGAAAACCATTCCCCTAAACGACGTACACGTCAATCTAGGTGCCCGCATGGTGCCTTTCGCCGGCTTTAATATGCCCGTGCGATACTCGTCCGACATCGAAGAGCACCTCACAGTGCGAAATGCCGTTGGCGTCTTTGATGTCTCCCATATGGGAGAATTTATCGTCCGCGGCCCGCAAGCCATTGACCTCCTTCAGCGGGTAGCGTCAAACGACGTTTCCAAAATCACCGAAGGCCAGGCCCAGTACGCCTGCCTCCCCAATGAGCAGGGAGGTATCGTTGACGATATAATCATCTACAAACTCGGCGCTGACGAGTACATGCTCGTTGTTAACGCCTCCAACATAGAGAAAGACTGGAACTGGATTCAGCGGCACAATACGCAGCAGGTTGACTTGCAGAACATCTCCGACGATCTCTGCCTCTTTGCCGTGCAGGGACCAAAGGCTATCGCCGTGCTGCAAAAGCTCACAGCGGTTGACCTGTCATCCATCCGCTATTATCATTTTGTAAAAGATGTCTTTGCGGGTGTTCGCGATGTAATTATCTCCAACACGGGTTACACCGGCGCCGGTGGTTTTGAACTGTACATTCCTAAAGAACACGCTGAATCGGTCTGGAACGCTCTGTTCGAAGCCGGGAAGGACGAAGGGATCAAACCCATAGGCCTTGGAGCACGCGACACACTACGCCTCGAAATGGGCTTTTGTCTTTACGGGAACGACATCGACGATACCACGTCACCGCTGGAAGCCGGATTAGGCTGGATTACCAAGTTCACAAAAGACTTTGTAAACGCCTCCGCACTGAAGAAACAGAAAGAAGAAGGCGTCAAGCGCAAGCTTGTCGGTTTCCGCATGATCGATAAGGGAATTCCCCGTCATGATTATCCTCTCAAAGACAGTTCAGGCCAGGTGATCGGAAAAGTCACCTCAGGGACAATATCACCGGTTCTCAACTATGGTATTGGCCTCGGCTACGTCGAAACACCCTTCGCCAATGAGGGTACTGAGATTTTTGTCGACGTAAGAGGTCGGAGTCTCAAAGCGGTAGTCCAGAAAACGCCTTTCATTTCCCGCAATTAGTTCCGATGAAGCGCACAATTGACGTTTGTCTCTCGCCAGACCTGATGCACCTTTACCCGGTCGAAGGTATTACCGTTGTCGTCGTCGATATCCTTCGCGCAACATCGTGCATGACCACCGCTATCGCCCACGGGGTCAATAGTATCAAGACTTTCGCAAAGCTTCCCGAATGCCTCGCGTGTCGCGAACACGGCTATCTCGTCGCCGGCGAGCGCGACGGGAAAAAGGTCGACGCATGTGATCTTGGCAATTCACCGTTCGAATACATGGATCCTGCGCTGCGGGGAAAAGACATCGCCTTCACCACGACAAACGGTACGCTCGCGATTTCACGCTCAGCGGGCGCCGACCAAATCGTCATTGGCTCATTTCTCAACATGTCGGCCGTTGCAGCTCACCTCAGAAACGCCTCAACCAATGTGTTGATTGTTTGTTCAGGATGGAAAGGGAAAGTCAACCTTGAAGACACGCTGTACGCGGGAGCTTTGGTTGAACTACTTGCCGATTCCTATGATCACGCCTGCGACGCTCCGGCGATCGCTCAGCGTCTCTACGAAGCAGGCAAATATGACATGAAGGACTTCCTCAAAGACTCAAGTCATATAAAGCGACTGAAACGCCTTAACATCGAAAAAGATATTGACTTCTGTCTGACCCCAGACCAATATGATGTCGTTCCCGTAATCTACGAGAACACCACCATCACACGTTGATTTATACTTTTATGTAGATCCTTTTCCGGTCAAGGATATAGCCTACACTCCAGTTAAAGAGCATGTAGAGCAGCGCGAACAGAAACGACGCAAGCACCGGACCACTAAAACTTCCAAGCACGTCGGCATGCAACCAGGCCACCATGTTCTTGTCGTTGACGGTCAGCAAGTACATTGTCGTCAGCACGACATCGGCAAGCAGATAAATAAAGAGGGGGTTACGGCCGAATACAACGAAGAACTTCGTCCAGCGACGCGAATGTTGAAGCTCAATCACATAGATAAGAATCGGGAGAATCAATAAATCGAGTCCGATGGTCAGCAACGCAAAGGAGCTTGTCCATATCTTCTTGTTAATAGGGAACCACAGATCCCATACAAAGGCGGAGAACAGGACAACGCACCCCGCAATCATCAGTTTCGCCACAGCTTCGTAAGAATTGCCCTGGCGACGCAGATAATCTCCAGCGAGGTATCCTGCGATGACGTTCACAATAGCCGGCAACGTACTTAAGATTCCTTCCGGATCAAAGGGCATTCCTTCCCCGTCATACAAGTGACTCGGCCCCAGCAAAAAGAGGTCGAGTTTCAAAGCCGCATTACCGGTCAGGCTATAGGGGTCGGAAGCCTCTCCAAAGGCATAGGCAAGTATCCAATATCCGACAAGAGCTACACCACCAAACCACAGCGCCAATTTCTTTGTACCGTAGTGAATGATAATTGATGCGAAGAAATAACAAAGAGCGATACGCTGTAAAACACCGAGGATACGTGTCTCGGCCAGTGGTTTTAATTCAAGCCCTCCACCCTCTGCTTCACGAAAGAAGGGGAACCAATACATCAGGTAGCCCAGAGCGAAAATGATAAAGGTGCGCTTGAATATCTTGGTCCAGAATACCGACCCGGGTTGATGGTCGTATTTGTGCATTACAAAAGCCATCGCATTTCCAACGGCAAAAAGAAAAGAAGGAAATACGAGATCGGTAGGTGTAAATCCGTGCCAGTCGGCATGGAGCAACGGACCGTACACATGCTCCCAGCTTCCTGGAGAATTGACGATGATCATGAAGCACACCGTCATTCCACGAAAAACATCGAGAGCAAGATAACGCGCTTGAGACTCCCCCATAAGAAGTTTAGGTTCAGACGAAGCCCTAAAATATCAAAACGAAAAAGCAATGGAAACAGCTCCAGGGCGCATTTAACGCAAACTCAGTCTCAAAGCACGCAAAAAGCCCCGATTCCCTCAGTACAGCTTTTCATTATCCTTATGGCGGTCGCGATCGCGCGACGACTTCTTCTCAAGATTGCGGCGAAAAGCTTCAGTGAGATCGACGCCCGTTTGGTTCGCAAGACAAAGTATAACCCACAGGACATCAGCAAGCTCGTCGCCGAGATCGGCGTCCCGGTCAGAAGGCTTCTCCGATTGTTCTCCATAACGCCGCGCCATAATGCGCGCTACCTCTCCAACCTCCTCGGTGAGGATAGCCATATTGGTCAGTTCATTGAAATAGCGGACACCAGTTGTCTTGATCCATTGGTCGACCGTCTGTTGGGCTTCCGAAATTGTCATGTTGTCTGAATTAATACACCGTGAAGATAACATGGACATGAAAAAAGGCCGTCAATATCGACGGCCTTTTCTTAAACCTGTAGAAAAACGATCGGCCTAATCCGGATAAGAGTGGAAATGAAAACGATACACTATACTATATAGTGGTACTAATTTAGCTCGGGAAACTCGATGTCGAGAATCTCAAAACGCCCCCAGCCGCGAAAGTCAAAGTGCCACCATTCCGACGAGTTAACACGAAAGCCCTCCTCCGACATTACCTCTATCAGTAACGCGCGGTTACGTCGAACCTGCGGATCAGCTATTGCTGTAGAGGGCCATGCTGCCCGAGAGAAGTCATCATATCCCGTCGGCATTCGCAACTCCTTCCCTGTACCGAGGTCGATTAATGTAAGATCAATGGCACAACCCCTGTTGTGCCGGGATCCGCGATAGGGTGACGCGACATAAGTAGTATCTCCATAAATTTCGTAGAACCTGACTGTAGCCCGATAGGGACGATAGGCATCATATATCTTCAGGCCCAGACCGCGAGACTTCAGCTTTTCCTGAACACGGCGTAACGCTTCGGCTACCGGACGACGCGCATACGCCTTAGCCTCTTCATACACGCGTTCGCCGGTAAAGTTATTGATGGTCGCATAACGAATATCGAGAACTATGTCATCGATAAAGGATTCCAGATCGATAAGCTCTTTGCTGTTATCGGCGGCGATCGCCCGCTGATAATCGTCAAAAGTTTGGGGCGTTAACCCGTATCGGTATTGAGGTTGTCCGATACCTTCATGAGCAAGAACTGCGAACAAAAGAAAAAGTACTTCTGCGATTTTCACACCTTGTTCTTTGAATCGATAACTAAAGTGACGGGACCATCGTTTACAAGTGCTACTTTCATGTCCGCTCCAAAACTTCCAGTGGCGACTTTCTTGCCCAACAGCTCAGTCAACTTTCGTACAAAATCTTCATATCTTGGAATAGCAACTTCAGGTCGGGCCGCCCGTATCCAGGAAGGTCTGTTTCCCTTCTTTACACTTGCATGCAAGGTAAACTGACTCACCACAAGCAAGTCTCCTCCAGCCTCCAGAATATTAACATTCATAACACCGGCTGCATCGTTAAAGATACGAAGGTTCACAATCTTGTTGGCTAGCCAATCGATGTCCTCCTCACCGTCGGCATCTTCAATACCAACAAGAACAAGAAGACCGGGACCGATCTCCGCGTGGACACGTGCGTCGATCGTCACAGAAGCGGACAGTACGCGTTGAACAACAACAATCATGATATAACTATACAGAAGTGCGGGCTTGCATTTCAGCGGATGAATGAACGAAAATACCCGTTCGGTCAGCAGCGGCTGCGTCAAGCATCGCTTCCGCCACGCGCGACCCTTCTATCGCTTTGTATTTCCGCGGAATGAGAAAGTTAAAGAACCGATAAACCTTCTTCGCCATGTCCTCTCCGGCCCGCTTTTCATCGCGTTCGCCGAGTAACAAGGAAGGACGAAAAATATGAACAGTTGAATATCCAATCCCTTTCAGCGCTTCTTCAACCTCGCCTTTTACCCTATTATAAAATATAGACGATTTGTTGTCTGCTCCCAGCGCCGTAACGATCAGATATTGTTTCGCCCCCAACCCCAACGCGGCTTGGGCAAGCCGAACGGGAAAATGATAATCGACTTCGTAGAATTTCTCGCGACTACCTGCTTTTGCCATTGTCGTCCCCAGGCAGCAAAAGACGTCGTCTATTCGTCGACCCGAAAGATTTTCGTCGAGATTATTGAAGTCGTGACTGATGATGGGGATAATCTTCTCATGCACGAGCTCAGGCACCCGACGCCCGATCACCACCACCTGGGTATATCGCTTGCTGTCGACAATTCGCTGAAGCAACGCATTCCCTATTAGTCCGGTCGCACCGGCAATTACGGCAGTTTTCATAGGCGATCGATCTTTGGCGCGTCTACGCCGGGCGGACTCGATTCTTTTCCCAGGTCAGGAACTTATCGATCTCGTTACTCAGTGTATTATAAATCCAGACCAGGATGGCAAAATCGTCGGTCAGCCCCGTTAAAGGAATAATATCAGGCACAAGGTCAAGTGGATTCACAAAATAAACAACCGCCGCTACGATGAGGAGGATGCTCTTCCAGGGGATATCGCGGTATTCGCCGAGTGCGTAAGCTTTTATCATTCGGCCGAACACAAAAAGTCGGTCGCGCACGGCTGTAGCGTTCAGGCTACTCCAGTTGGTACTCTGCAGTTTCACCGCCAGGCGTGAAAGCAAGCCGAATAATCGCGAGCGTCGGCCTGTCAGCGTAGCGGCATTGCGGAGCGCGGCATCGAAGAACTTATTCATAATAAACTATTCAAAAGATCTTCTGGATCTCACGCTTAAGTTCACTTAAAGCATGTCCCAGTGGATCTATGGGTTTAGCCAGCGACTTCTCAACAATCTTCTTTGCCAGGTCAAGACTTGTCGAGTCGTCTCCCATTTCGCTGGCTGCGTCGTTAATGGTAACGATCAGGTCTTCTTTGGCGTTCCTGATCAACTCCCATACCTCTTCACTCATATATATCTGCTGCGTAACGTTGTGGTTGTACTCGTTTCGCACTTCGGCAAGCAGCAGTTGATGAAACTCCCTGGCGGGAATAGTTCCCGAATTTAGTCGCACCAGGAGGTTTTGGGGCGACATGCGTTCGAGAAAGAGGGTCATTCGTTCATACGCCACAAGGCGGTTGGGCAATACCGTCTCGATTGCCCGACCTCTTACTTCAAGCGTTTTCAGACTTACATCTTTCTGAACAAATGATCTGACCATCAGAAAAGCGGCGTACAGTACAACTGAGGCGGGGAGCAGGATCTTACCAAACTCGATGAGAGCATCCATAGAATTTATCAAGCACTAAAAGTGTTCTGAAATTAAATATTTTTACGCAACTATAGCGATCATGTTTGACAACATCCAACCGGTCACCCTGTCCGAACGCGCATGTGCTGAAATCCGGCACATTATGCAGACCAAGGGAATTCCTGTCGACTACGGCCTTCGCGTGGGTATTCGCGGTGCTGGCGGATGTGGAGTCTCCCTGATTATCGGCTTCGACAAAAAGCGCTCATCCGACATCGCCTACGACGTTAGCGGCATACCCGTTTTCGTCGATAAGAAGCACACGATGTATCTTATAGGCAAACAAGTTGACTTCGTCGATAGTGACGAAGGAAGAGGATTTACCTTTAACGACGTTCCGGCGCAAAAATAGCGATCTAACGCCGTTTGGAAACTGATACGGAGGCCTTTTTACACTTTCCTCCAATAGGGGGATGAAGTTTTGCAACCTTGAGATCAACCTGCCTTACTGCGGGAAGCTGTTCTATCACCCGACCCGCGATATTCTCAACAACTGTCTCAAGTAAACGCGAGGGTTTTTCCATTTCTTCCTTTACGAAACGGTAGAGGGTCTCGTAGTTGACCGTGTTTTGGATATTGTCGTCGAGACTTCCTTCGGCAAGGTCAACCTCGACGGTTATATCCACTTCAAACCAGTTTCCGGATTCGCGTTCGTGCGGGTAGACACCGTGGAAAGCGTGGAATTCAAGGCCCTCGAGCGAAATTCTTCCAGTCATGAAAGGATTATCCGATCTGGTCGAAAAAAGACTTCTGTACCTTTCGCACCGGTTCGGCGCGTTCGGTCAGGTCAGCCACGGGCTCGGGCTCGGAAGGAGTAACTGCTTCAGCTTCCTTCTCCACCTTATCGAAGTCATGGTTTGGGAACGCAATTTTTCCCGCTTCACGGCGAACTTCCGCCAAATGATGATCAGGTTCAAAATCGCGGGTGCTTTTTTGCGCACGGTCCACTTTGTCCATCACCTCGCCCGCCATACGCTTCAGTTCGCTGATCAAGTCATCGCGCGTTGACTCGAGCTTTTTGTACTGTTCGACAAGAAGCTTAAGTCGGTCTTCCATATCGGCGATGATTTGGCGTGCCCGCATTTCCGACTCTTCAACCGTATCCCGGGCCTTTGCTTTTGCCTCGTTGATTAGCTGCTCGGCCTTCAACTGCGACTCTTTCAGGTGGAGGTCGGCCGCCTTTCGCGCCTGTTCTATAACACTGGCGCCGGTATCTTCGGCGGTCTTCAGTGTTTTATAAAGCGAACTTTCGACTTCGCGCAGCTTTTGAATTTCGCGCTCCGTCGACTCATACTTAAAGCGCAGTTCCTTGTTCTCGTCGATAACCCGCTCCCATTCCTGGGACAGCGTCATCAGGAAGGCGTGTACCTCTTCCCGCTCGTACCCCCGAAAATTCCTTTCGAAGGTTTTCTGGCGTATTTCAAGGGGTGTGATTCTCATAAGGCGATCAGTTTAAAAAATAATCTGCCACACTGAAATAGATCGGTCATCGCTGGCGCTGAGTAATTGGTCGCGATGGGATGTCCAGAGCACTTTGTTTACCGATGTGGCGTGTCCGGCGTGTCGGGAACGATCGATGACCTTCAGGAGTTTCAGAGCATCGGCATCCCAGACTTTGATGGACTTATCCATGCTACAAGTTACAAAATGTTTGCCATCCGGGCTAAAGTCGATATGATTAATTGCATACATGTGGGCGATGACCTCGCCAGCCTGACGGTATTCGTCGGCCGCGTCCCAGGCCTTCAGCCGTGCGTCCCGTGAGCCACTCAACAGCAACCGGTAGTCAGGGGTATATCGAAGGGTAAAAACGGAGTTAAGATGGGCAGACCATTCGCGAATGAGACCAAGATCCCGGTCAAAAACCCGAATGTAGTTATCGCTGAATCCGACGGCAATCTCGCCGGTGTTCGGATTGATGGCAATGGTCCTGGCGCTCTTTTCAGAGCTTTTGACCTGTCGAACAACCCGCAACCCCCGATCGATCTTATAAACGGTGCCATCGCCGGTCCCTACTACAAGGTGGTCGTCGGCCGACTGGATATCAAAGACAGCCGCTGCAGAAAGTTTGAGAGAACCCTGTTCGCGCTTGTTGCGCCAGTCCAAAAGGTGAATCCCTTCATAGTTATGCCCCACAACCAGCAAATCGTCAGCGGGGAGGTAATGCATGGCATACACGGAATTGGGAAGGCGGGCTATCAGCTCACCATTTTCCGGATCGTCCAGATTCCACCGCACCACCATTCCATCGCCGGCAGCTGAAAAAAAATATTGCGGAGTGTCGGCAGCGTGAAGTGTGTAAATGGCGTCTCGGTGTCCTTTGAGGGAGTTTAATCGTGAAACCTGGATGGAGCTCATATTTTCTTGACGTTCCTGCGGCTTTTTTTTGTAAAGAACAGCAATTTATTCCTCCCCTAACAACGGTACCGATGTATTTTGCGTTCGCAAAAACGACTGAAACAAACCTGGGAATGCCGGTCTTTCATATATCTCGATCGTCCGCCTCGCTTTGGGGTATTTGGCAAATTGCCGAAGACGAATCTACATTAGCTTCAGCGCTGGGAAACGAACAAGTACCTGCTGACATCACCAATCCCCTGAAGCGTCTTGAATACTTGTCGGTACGCCTGTTGCTCAAAACGCTACTTGCTGAATGGTCACTACCCTATAACGGTTTAAGGAAGGATAAATTTGGAAAACCATTTCTTATTGACATCGACGCCCACATTTCCCTGAGTCATTCCTATCCATATGTAGCGGCTATTCTACATCGCGACAAAAATGTGGGGATTGACCTGGAACAGCCAAAGTCGAAGCTCCTTCGGATAGCACCACGCGTTTTGTCTGGAGAAGAGCTGGCCGACGCAGGAGACGACCTGACAAAACACTGCATTTACTGGTGCGCCAAGGAATCACTCGTAAAAATTTACGGCCAGAAAGACCTTGTTTTCTGCGATCATTTGAGGGTAAATCCCTTCGAACTCCAACCTCAGGGCGACATAATGGGACACATCATTGCGAATAACACCGAAACTCCTATACCTTTATCTTATCTTGTATTTGAAAGCTTTGTACTGGTCGTGTCTGCCTGAAGTGTTGATTCATGCTATTCCGAGGCGTCGCGCCCCAAAAGTCACCCTATGAAAGTTCTTGTCTTCGCTATCGCAACCGTGATACTCAGCAACACGGGATTATCCGCACAGGAGGTAAAAGACTTCAATCTCATTAACGTTGTCGACAATCAGTCCGTATCGTTAAGCGCATATCCTTCCTGTGAAGGCATAGTCCTCATTTTTACGAGTAACACCTGTCCGTACGACGAACACTACAGAGGCCGCATAAGCGCCCTTGCGAATGCCTACGCCGGTCGTGTACCTGTGGTTCTCATAAACGCACATACCGATGCTGGCGAGACTCCCGAAAAAATGGCCGCCAAAGCGCGGGCGCTGGGCCTCACAATCCCCTACCTAGCTGACAAAGACCAGACGGCCTCATCACAGCTCGGCGTGAGAAAAAGCCCCGAGGTCTTTCTGCTCCGAAATGACAATGGAAAATTCCGTGTGGTATATCGCGGCGCGATTGACGACAACGCACAGGTAGAAGCCGACGTTCGACACCATTATCTCCGCGACGCCATCGACATCATGCTCGCCCGGCAGTCGATCGAAACCCCGGAAGTTCGCCCTGTGGGATGCAATCTTAAGCGAAAACTCTAACGTATACCAGCGCCTTTTGCGGCCGATTTGACGGCCTGCTTGTACACGGCCTGGTAGTGCTTAAGAAGGTTGTCCCAACTGAACGCCGCAGCGTAGTTCTCTACGTTCGTCCGCTGGATAATACGTTCCCGCCTGCTAAGCATAAGAAACTTGTAAAGGAAGGAGGATAGTTGCCGGGCACTCCGCTCGAAGGTGCGCTGTCCCCGTTCAACGACGTACATCCCATGGCGTTCGTGATCCGGCATGAACCGAAGAAGATAGTCGCCAAATCCCGACAAGTCACTGGTAACGGCGGGAATACCACTAGCCATGCATTCCAGAGGCGTGTAGCCCCAAGGTTCATAGTAACTGGGAAAAATCCCGAGGTTGCATCCTCTGACGAACTGCAAATACTCCATCCCGAATAACGGATTGGTAACGGAAATAAAATCCGGGTGATAAACGATCTTTACTTTATCCGACTTTGCGTTTAACAGATTCGCCCGACGCAGATACGAAAGAATTTCGTCGTTGTCCTCATCCACCAGACGATGCGTGACAACCGCAGGGCGTTTGTCGGTTTTCCACGACTGGACTGTGCGCCGGTAACGCAGCTTCCAGTATTCGTCTACAAACTCATTCAGATCCGGGAGTCGATGGTCATCGCGCTCGGTACTCGCACGGAAAAGATGCTTCCCCACCTGCTGAAGAATTGCATCACATGTTTGCCTGATCTCAGCCATCATTGCTTTCGAGTGCAATACTTCCGGCATCAGGCTGTGATAATCGCGTTTGCTTACAAAAAACATTACCACCGTAATATCAGCGCGGTCGCGCTTCAGCTGTTCATTGAGAAGACTCAACGCCTCCAATGTCAGATCAAAACCCTTGTTCTTAAACTCGAAACGTCCCGAGGTAAAAAAGTATATCGTCTTGTCGAGATCAAAGGCATAAGAATGAAAGAAGTGCGCCGTAACAAACTGATGAATGCATTCCTTAAACTGAGAATGCAGAATTTGTACTTCGTGCTCCGTCTCAAAACGATGGATGTTCAGTCCGTTTGGCAGAACCGCATCGGGTTTCCGGTGCAGAAGATGAAGACATTCCTGCGCCGTAACCTCACTAACCGTTGTAAAAAAGTCGCACGCCTGAGCACTGTGATATTCTATCGCCTCCTCGACTTCAACTCCGAACTTGCGCGCCTCTGTTTCCCGATCAAAAAACGGAAGATGAGAGTAGAACTCGGGTGAATTGATCGCGAGATGCCTGCCTAATTGGGTGGCGTGTGTCGTGAATATCGTTCGCGCCCGCGATTGCGTCTTCTTCAACCAGACAATAGGTAGACTCGCCATCCACTCGTGAAAGTGAGTGATTACTTCCTGATCAGGAGAGATAGCGATGACCTCTTCAACAAACAGGCGTGTAAGGATTGAAAAGGCGATAACCCTATTAACCAGCGGAGGTGCCTGAAGCGTACTGATGCCTGCGTGTTCCCACAGCAGGTACTTCTCCTCGTTCAGTAATTGCTCTTCTACGCTTTCAGGATTGAGCAATATTACCCGTGGTTTTCCCGTAACCAGCCATTCGGCATAATGGACATCGTAGCCGCGGGCGCGAAGAGCCTGAGCCGCCATCCCGAATACATCCTGGACGTCGTTCATGAGCTCCAGTTCAGCCTGCACCGACCGACCAAGATAGGGCCCGACTAGGCAATAGCGCCCGGCCCAACGCTCCATTACTGACGGAACTTTCGAACGAATGACGGTGTAAATTCCGCCCACCTGGTTGCAGACCTCCCAAGCCACCTCCAGCAGGCAGGCCCTTGCCTCCGACGAACTTTTTGACATAGATTAAGCCATTTTGGCCACTCCCATCTTCCGTTCTAATTAATTCAATGCCAAACTTTCACAATGGAGTTACTAATCTTCGAATGGACTGCAATTTGTCGAACGGGAGAAGAACATTGACATTGAAACGGATACCCTCACTATGAAATTTGATAAGTATACCATTAAGTCCCAGGAGGTTCTTCAAAAGTCCGCCGAGATCGCTATGGCGAATAACAACCAGGCGATTGAACCGGGTCACCTCTTGCAAGCCATTCTCGAAACGGACGAGAATGTTGTGGGATATTTGATTAAGAAGCTCAACATCAACGGTGTGTTGCTGAAGACGAAGGTGGAGGAGGCGCTACGCAGCTATCCAAACGTAACGGGTCAGCAACCGTACCTGTCGAATGCCACGACGGCTGCATTGCAGCAGGCGGAAAAGGAGCTGCGTGAATTCAAGGATGAATACATCGCAGTGGAGCACCTGTTGCTTGGTCTTTTGCAGGGAAGCGACCGTATTGCAACGGCGATGAAAGACGTTGGCTTTAGTCGAAGCGCTTTGCTGAAAGCGATAAAGGAACTTCGCGGAGGCGCCTCGGTCACCGACCAGAATGCGGAAGCGAAGTATAAGTCACTCGAGCGCTACTCGAAAAACCTGAACGACCTGGCGCGGAAGGGGAAGATCGACCCGGTAATTGGCCGCGACGACGAAATTCGTCGTGTATTGCAAATCCTGTCGCGACGCACGAAGAACAACCCTATTTTGCTTGGGGAGCCCGGTGTCGGAAAGACGGCAATTGTGGAAGGCCTTGCCCAACGGATTGTAGACGGCGATGTGCCGGAGAACCTCAAGAGCAAGACTATTATTTCCCTCGACATGGGGTTGCTCGTTGCCGGAGCGAAATATAAAGGCGAGTTCGAAGAACGTCTTAAGGCTGTCATTAAGGAAGTCACCGATGCCGAGGGCGAAATCATTCTCTTTATCGACGAGATTCACACGCTCATTGGCGCCGGAGGCGGCGGAGAGGGCGCAATGGATGCAGCGAACTTGCTGAAACCTGCCCTCGCCAGAGGCGAGCTTCACGCCATCGGGGCAACGACACTGAAGGAGTACCAGAAATATATCGAGAAAGACAAAGCCCTTGAACGCCGTTTCCAGACGGTAATGGTCGATGAACCCTCGATAGAGGATTCCATCTCGATCTTGCGCGGCATCAAGGAAAAATACGAATTACACCACGGCGTGCGGATTAAGGACGATGCTGTTATCGCCGCCGTCGAATTATCCTCTCGGTACATATCCGACCGTTTCCTTCCGGATAAAGCCATCGATCTCATGGACGAGGCCGCAGCGCGGCTGCGTCTGGAGATGGATTCCCTCCCGGAGGAACTCGACGAGCTCAACAGGAAAATCATGCAGCTGGAAATTGAGCGGGAAGCTATCCGTCGCGAAGACGATCGGGAAAAAGAAGCGCTCCTCTCAAAAGACATCGCTGATCTTACTGAACAGCGGAATGCGCTTAAGGCAAAGTGGGAAAGCGAGAAGGAGGTTGTTCACGGAATTCAGCGCGAAAAGGAAAATATCGACCGGCTCAAATTTGAAGCTGAACAGGCAGAGAAAGCTGGTGATTACGGAAAGGTAGCGGAGATTCGCTATGGAAAGATTGCTGAGGCTGAAAAGCGCCTCAATGAATACCAGCAGAAGATGAGTGAAATGACACGCGAAAACAATGCTCTGCTGAAGGAAGAGGTGGATAGTGAAGACATCGCCCAGATCGTTGCGCGGTGGACGGGTATTCCGGTCTCTCGGATGGTACAGAGTGAACGAGAAAAGCTTCTTCATCTTGAGGAAGAGCTAGGGCGTCGCGTCGCAGGGCAGGAAGAGGCGATACGCCTCCTGAGTGATGCTGTGCGCAGAAGCCGGGCTGGTCTTCAGGATCCGAAACGCCCTATTGGATCGTTCATTTTTATGGGTACCACCGGTGTGGGGAAAACGGAGCTCTCGAAAGCACTCGCGGAATACCTCTTCAACGACGAGAACGCTATGGTGCGTATAGACATGAGTGAGTACCAGGAGCGACACAGCGTGAGTCGCCTGATCGGCGCGCCCCCCGGCTATGTGGGTTACGATGAGGGCGGCCAGCTTACGGAGGCCGTGCGCAGGCGCCCCTACTCGGTGATACTTCTTGATGAGATCGAAAAGGCTCACCCCGATGTTTTCAACATTCTCCTTCAGGTGCTTGACGATGGCCGCCTTACCGACAACAAGGGGCGGGTTGCCAACTTCAAGAATACGATTATCATTATGACCACGAACATCGGGTCGACGATTATCCAGGAAAACTTCGAGCAGCTCACAGACGAGAACTACTTCGAAATACTGGAACAAACAAAAGAAGAAGTTATACAGCTGTTGCGGAAGACGGTGCGTCCCGAGTTTGTGAACCGTATTGATGAGATCATCATGTTCCGACCGCTCAGCAAACGCGATATCCGCCGCATCGTAGATATTCAGGTTGACCTTGTGAGACGCCGCCTTGACGAAGCTGGCGTAAAACTCGATTTGTCTGAAAGCGCGCGTGATCGTTTGGCCCGCTTAGGGTTTGACCCGCAATACGGGGCGCGGCCGTTGAAACGCGTGCTTCAACGCGAAGTGTTGAACGAGTTATCAAAGCAGATACTCGCCGGAAAAGTGCATAAAGACTCCGTGATTTTCGTTGACGTCGATGATGAGCAAAACTTTGTCTTCGAAAATGCGGAGAGTGCGGAAGTGTTGAACTCATAAATTCTACACACACCCGGGCGAAAAACCGGGTGTGTGTTTTTTTATGTCCATTCACCCGGATATTTCACCATTAAAAGGCAAAACATCGTAAACCTTTTTGCGTGGCATCATGTTATTGAATTAAGGTTTTAGGATTGGTAGTTCCATGCTGCCAGAAGCAGTATGGAATATGTTGGTTTGAGGGGTTTGGTTTGAACGTCCTGCTGTATGGCAGGACGTTTTTTTTGGCTTTTACCGGCTCGTTTGATGAGCCAGAGCAGATATTTCCTGAAGGCGGCGGGCGTTGACAACGGCATGGCCATTCGCCGGATTATTGAAATACACAAATGCGCGACGCGAGCCCGATCGTAACGAAATATCCTGTACCAGCTCTTCCAGAACATTCGTCGGATAAACAGAATTATAAAGGGAAGGTACGCCGTGTAATCGGTAGTATATCGTATCCGTTGTGCGGACTACTGATGAAGGCAGATCAGGGTGGCTCATTCCGCAAAATGCGACACCGGCGCGTTCCAGAACGCTGAAAACTTCCAGATTCCACCACGAAGGATGACGAAACTCAACAACGTTCTGAATACCCGGATCAAGCAATTCTATCAATCGCAGCAGGCGTTCATGTTCATAGGCGTACTCGCCCGATGTTTGAAAAAGAATAGCGCCGAGCTTATCCCCCAGGCAATCACGCATTGAATCACTGAAATCGCCGGCGATCCGCTGAGCCTCAGTAAATCGCCTGGCGCGCATAATGCTGGCCGGCGCCTTTACGGTGAAGAGAAAATCACTGGGAGTTTCGTTGTAGAGGCGCTTCAGGACATTTCCAGATAAAGAGCGATAGTACGTGGCGTTTAGCTCAACGGTGTTGAAAAAACGGCTGTAGTACGCAAGCCACCGCTCCTTCACCAAATCCTCCGGATAAAAGACTCTCGTCCACTCCGGATACCGGTATCCTGAACACCCTATCCTCCACTCCATCATAAGCGCATTAATTTTCAGTTTCCCGTACTGCTCTTACAATAACAATTCCTCCGCGCTTTTCGTCTCCTTTATTGAAAACGATTTTGGCACGGCGACATTATTCCGACCACCAACAAAAGGCGTGCGGCACAATTCACGCCAATAGGGTCGAACAGCCCGGGAAGAGATAGTAAGAATTCAGGATATACCTGGCGATACGTACAGGCTACCGCACACGCTCGACGCCCAGACCGGGTTTTTCCGAGCAATACATGACTCCGTCTTTAAGAATAAAGCCTCCTTTGACCACGTCATTACCCAGATCGAGGCTGCCATCGAGATCGATATACTTGGTTTGCGCCGATGAGAAGGCGGCATGCAACGCTGCCGTTATACTAACGATGCTTTCGTCATTACACCCCCAAAACAGATCCACCCCTTCGTGCGCTGCAATGTCGGCAATCTTGAGGCCTTGCGAAACCCCTCCGCACTTCATCAGCTTGATGTTAAAAATTCCCGCGGCCAGAGGAGGCTTAACGAGCGTCAGGGCATCCTTTGGGGTTAATAGCGACTCATCCGCTGCGATCTTCTTCCGGATTTCGTCAGGCAACGCCTTCATTTCCGACACAGCTTTCGCCGGGAGCGGTTGCTCTATCAATTCAATGTCGAGGTCTTGTGTCTTGTGATAGAATTCTACCGTCTGATCAACGCTGTACCCCTGATTCGCGTCAATTCGCAAGACGACCGACTTTCCAAAACGTTCACGCAGTTTGATGAGGCGCTCAATATCTTCGTCCAGGTCCTTTCCCAACTTAACTTTGAGAACTTTAAACCCTTGCCCGATAAACTCGTCGGCTTCTGCTACAGTATCGTCCACTCCTTTTATTCCGATCGTATTGGATGTAGGCATGGAGAACACCTTCTGTCCAAGATACTTGACCAGAGGTATTCCAAGATACTTGGTAAAGGCATCATGCAGGGCAATATCGAGCGCTGCCCGCGCAGATGGGTTACGGGGAAAACGTGACCATACCTCATAGGTAAGCTGGTTAAGCTCTCGAATATCCCGCCCTACCAGAAAGTCGAGATTTTGCAGGTCAAGTGCTTCCAGACACTGTGTCAAACTTTCACCCACAACGAATTCACTGGGATTACCCGACCCAATGCCCGACGTGCCATCATCAAGCTTTATCTCGACAAATGCGTTTCGCACCTGATCGACTGTCTTGAAAGCGATCGTGTAAGGCCTTGTGTTTCCAAGGTCGGCGTCCCAAACCTGAATATCCTTGATTTTCGGCATAGCAGAGTTCTTATTCAGCGACGGTTGATTTCCTGATCAGTTCCTCAAAGATGGGAACAAGTGCATCCACCCCATCCTGTAAGGGAAGGATAACGGGGATCTTAAGTTTCTTTTCCGCCTCAGCAGCATAGGCGCGTGCATCCGCTTCCTCCATTTTTGCAGTATTGATAGTCAGCGCTACAGTAGGGGCACCGTATATTCTGATCAATTCGATTTCCTCTTCCGGCTGGGCTACCAGGGCCGGATAATACTCCATGTCTTTGTAGTGTTTGCGGGCAGGGTTGTGCTGCAAGACCACGGCATCGGCGGCTGCGGAGCAAATCCACTCAGCGCCTGCGGGACCACTGGGATTGCGAAGAGAAGATTGTCCCTCGATGAAGATGATATCGGGCTTCTCCTCCATATAACAGGTATATACCGCATGCTCCATCTCACCGGAGATGAAGTCGTTTAGCGTTGAGTCAAAGACGAAGCCGTAGCGCGCGCCTTGCATCCATCCTGTTTGTCCGGTATAGATCATCTCCGCCTTGTATCCGGCCTTTCGCATAGCGTCGACGAGAAACCTGGAAGTCGTCCGTTTTCCAAGCGCGCAATCTGTTCCCAGTACCGCGATCTTCGGACACTTCACCTGTACGATTTTCTTGCCTGACCAGAAGTGGAGATCGCGAAACTTCTTCGGCTTACGCACATCGATAATTTCGACACCCCGCTTCCCGGCGAGTTCGACCAGTTCCGGAATATCGGATACAAATTCATGAAGTCCGTTGATAATCCCATAGCCAAGGTCGATGGCTTCACGAAGTTCGTCCCGAAGCGAATCGGGAATCACTCCTCCCTTAGTTGCCACGCCGACGATTGCATACTTTGCTTCCGACTGGTTAGCAAAATCTCTAAGCGATGCGAACACCGGAATGTTACGCTTCACGCCGTCGAGCACTTCACCGGCATCCCGCCCTGAGTGCTTTGGGTCAATTACTCCTACGATGTTAAACCTTTCCGTACCGCGGATAAGTCCATGAGCAGTTTTTGCACTAATGGTATCAAGAAGACCTCCGGTGATAAGAATAGCGTTACTTTTCATAATTTATAGAGAGAAAGCCGAAAATACACACAACTTATTAGTTTCAGACGTGAGCGTTGATTTTTTTTCAGACGAAGGTTTTCTCCGAAAACGATTTCCTGACAACACGGTTTTCAGTATCTTTATTTGACAAACGATGTCTGCGCAATCAACGCTTCCGACCGGAATCTAATGACACACCTCATGAAGTTTCTTCGGATTATACTCGTCACCCAATTGGTTCTTTGGTTTGTTCCCGCCAGTGCCCAGCAGGAGGCGTTGCTCGGCTCGTGGCAACTGGTCAATCATACCTCCTGTCTTGAAGGGGTGGCTGAAGAAGACGGCGACGAAACCGAACTTCGCCGAGAAATGCGTGCGCAGACGCCGCCTGCCGGCCAGGTAGTGACCTTTCGGCCAAAAGCGAAAGCGGAACAAAGTACCCGGATCCTGACTTCGTCGCGGGCCTCAACTACCCGGAAGTTTCTATACCGCTATAACGGAGAACTCCTGCTCATCCTTGACAAAAAGTCTCAGACCATTACCGACAGCTACCTCGTTGAACGCCTCACAGCCGATTCACTGATCGTGTCCAACCGGCGCAGACCCTGCGAAACCCGCATTTTTGTTAAAATAGACCCTTCCCGATCAAATTGATTTCATCCGTCTTTTGTTATCGGTTTGATTAAATTTGCATCATGGTCGAAACTACGGTCAGGCGCGACATCCGAAAGCTGTCGCTTGAAGAACTTACATCATTTTTTGTCGCTCAGGGGGAAAAGCCTTTTCGTGCTCGCCAGGTCTATGAATGGCTCTGGCGTAAGTCTGCACGTGATTTCGACCAGATGAGTAACCTGTCATTGTCGACGCGGGAAATGCTGAAACAGCATTTCGTAATCAATCATATCCGGGTTGATCAAATGCAGCGAAGCAGTGACGGCACCATCAAGAACGCGGTCGTACTCCACGATGGACTCATTGTCGAATCAGTACTAATTCCAACTGACACACGGATCACGGCTTGTGTATCCTCCCAGGTGGGTTGCAGTCTGGCGTGCCGCTTCTGTGCTACCGCCCGGTTGAAGCGAATGCGAAACCTGTCGGTTGACGAAATCTATGATCAGGTGGTAGCTATCCAGCAACAGTGTGAATTGTTTTTCGGCCGTCCCCTCACCAACATCGTCTTTATGGGGATGGGCGAGCCTCTCCTCAACTACAGTAACGTAGTAGCAGCTATTGAAAAAATTACATCACCGCAAGGGTTGAACATGGCTTCGAAGCGTGTGACGCTCTCCACAGTAGGTATCGCCAAAATGATCATGAAAATGGCCGACGACGGGGTCAAGTTCAACCTGGCGGTTTCGCTTCACTCGGCCCTGAATCACGTTCGCTCCTCCATTATGCCGATCAACGACACGAATTCGCTTGAGGAGCTCGCGGAATCGCTCAAATACTGGTATCGCAAAACGCGAAAGAAGGTCACCTATGAGTATGTAGTGTGGAAAGGCATCAATGACAGCGAGGAGCATGCCGAGGCGCTGTTGCGGTTCTGTAAACACATACCCTGCAAAGTGAACCTCATTGAATACAACCCCATCGATGATGGAGAGTTTCAACAAGCTTCCCAGGAGTCACTGAACATGTACATGCACTTGCTGGAAAGTAACGGGATCACCACCCGAATTCGTAGGAGTCGCGGGAAAGATATTGACGCGGCTTGCGGCCAGCTTGCCAATAAACACTAGAAATATCCCGATCTATGACTTCTTGCTGGCGTTGAAGAGCTTCTCTTTTTCGTCCTTCGTCAGACTTTCATATCCCCCTTCGGAAATCTTATCGAGAATACGGTCAATCTCTTCCTGGGTATAGGAATTCTTATCCGACGAACCGGGCGTAGAAGCCATGCGCTCTTTGCGGTAGGACACCTTTACACGAGGCTTCTCCTTGAACAGGTCGCGGAACCAATCGAGAGTTACTGTAATCCATCCTCCCCAGTTAATACCCGCGTGCAGCTGCTTCATGTAAACGTAACCGATGAGCGCACCACCCAGATGGGCGATGTTACCCCCTGCATTCGTTCCCACAGCGCCCAGAAATGACAGAAATACAATGACCCCAGCGATGTATTTTATTCGCACGGGGCCGATAAAAAGGAGGAAGAAGGTATAATTAGGCACAAGCGTAGCCGTAGCGACCACGATCGCATTTACCGCTGCTGACGCGCCGACCATACCAATGCGCACCGCTGTCGACTGGTCGACATAAAAGGGAATGGTGTTATAGGCCAGCAGGTAAGCGATGCCACCGGCAATACCTCCAAGCAGGTACAGGGCAATCAGCTTGTCGCTTCCGAGATACTCGACAAAGAGACGTCCGAACCAATAAAGGATCAGCATGTTAAACAGGATGTGCAGGATACCCTGCAAATCGTGCATGAACATATAGGTAAAAATCGTCCACGGCCGGGTGATGAACTCTGCAAACCGGGCGGGAATCTGAAACTGATCATGAAGGGTAAACCAGACGGAATCAAAGCCGCTGACGCGAGTCACGACCATCACTACCCCCATAACAACAAACACGGCGAGGTTGATAATGATCAACTGAACGTGCCCATTGTTATATCGCTGAAAAGCGCTCTTAAACTCCTCGAACATACCGTGTTTATCTACTTCTCATTACGGTTTGTAGCAAAATGATGGCCATAACAATTCCCCCCAGGTGGGCGAGATGTGCGATGTTGTCGCCGGGGCCGGGTCGCAGGCCATAGTAGATAGCAATTGCGCCGAGCACCATCACCATGTATTTTGCTTTGAAAGATATTGGCAGTAATAAAAACCTCAACTCCATGTTCGGAAAAATGATTCCAAATGCCGTCATAACGCCATAAACCGCGCCCGATGCACCGATCATCATCCCGAACTTACCCAGTCCGAAAAACAGATCCATGAGGATATTAAAGACAGCAGCGCCAATCCCCGTAGCCATGAAAAACAGCAAGAACTTCTTCTGCCCCCAAAATTCCTCCAGAATGGGACCGAAGAAGGTCAGCAACAACATGTTGAAGAAGATATGAAAAAAATCGGCGTGGCAAAACATGTAGGTAAACAACTGGTACGGCCTGAAGTAAGGTCCGCTCACATTGAATAGCGCCAGCCACATTTCAACGGGGAAGATGATCTTCTGAATCAGGAAGACAACTACATTGATAATAATCAGATTCTTGACAACGGGACTGAGTCGTAGCATAAAATTGGCCGGTCCGGCTTTACTGCCGGTTAAAGTAACTTTCTATTTTTCGCAAATCAAAAATAATAAAAGTGGGTACCCCGTCGGGTGTGTAGTTGCTGTTGGAACACGCAAACAGGCCGTCGATCAATGCCTGCATCTCCCGCTCGGCCAACTTCTGCCCGGCGCGGATACAAGCGCGCCGCGCCAGTGAGCGGGCCAGATTGTCGCGAATAGGAACAGACAACTCCGATTGATTTACTTTGAATTGCTCGATAAGGCCTTCGAACAAGGCCTTGCCATTTGTTGTACTAAGATTTGACGGAACCCCGTTGATCAACAGGGTATTCTTGCCAAAAATTTCCCACCGAAAGCCAAGGGCAAAAATTTCCTGTTCCATTTCCTGCACAAGGGCAAAATCTGCCGCATTCAAGGTAACCGTCTGAGGAAACAAATCCTGTTGACTCTCGGCCGACCCATTTTGCAACTGTTTGAGGAATTTCTCATACAGAATACGTTCATGCGCATACTGCTGATCGAGAATCATGAGTCCCGAACGTACCTGACGCAAAATATACCGGTGATGAATCTGGACGAGAGGTCTCTCTGCTGCGGGAATCTCTTCAGGAGCATCCGACTGGTTGGCACTGCTTTCAAACCGCAAAACCTGTGGCTGAGGCGCAGGCGGTGAAAAATTCCGCGATTGTTCGAACAACTTCTCCCAGTTCCCGACGTTACTGCGATTCCCCGACAAAGTAGAGAATCGCTCGTCAAAGTACACGTCCTTTGACCTCGACGCCTCCTGCGTCAATTTCGAAATGATATTTACATCGGAATTGAAATCGATCGCGGGGGTAAGGTTATGTGAACCTATAGCCTGCCGCACGGCCGAGAGTATCACAGCGTACACCGATCGCTCGTCGTCAAACTTGATCTCCGTCTTGGTAGGGTGAACGTTGACGTCGATATGCTTCGGGTCGATATCAATGAAAAGCACATAAAACGGGAAGCTATTGTCAGGAAGCAATCCCTCAAAAGCTTTCATGACGGCGTGGTGAAGATAATTGCTCCTGATGAAGCGCTGGTTCACAAAAAAGAACTGCTCACCACGGGTCTTGCGTGCAAACTCCGGTCGACCAACATATCCCTGTACCTTCAGCAAATCTGTCTCCTCCTGACAAGCCGCCAACTGCTCCTTATAAGACTTTCCGAAAAGGTTGACGATCCGTTGCCCGAGCTTGCCGGGGGGAAGGTCATACATCACTTCATCGGTCTGCAATAGCGTAAACGCTATGTCCGGGTGAGCCAAGGCAAGTCGTTGAAACTCGTCGACAATATGACGCAGTTCTACCGGATTGGATTTGAGAAAATTCCGTCTCGCGGGGATGTTATAGAACAGATTCTTGACACTGATACTCGTACCCTTCTCACAGGCAACAGGCTCCTGCCGCTTCACTTCCGACCCCTCGACAACGATACATGTTCCCAACTCATGGTCGGAAAGACGGGTTCGGATTTCCATTTGCGATACTGCGGCAATGGAAGCAAGTGCTTCGCCGCGGAATCCTTTTGTTCGCAGGCTGAACAAGTCTTCGGCAGAACGGATCTTGGAGGTGGCGTGCCGTTCGAGGCTCATGCGGGCATCTGTTTCCGACATACCCATCCCGTTGTCGATAACCTGGATCAGAGTTTTGCCTGCCTCACGCACAACGAGGGTGATGCTGGTTGCACCGGCATCGATAGAGTTTTCCATCAACTCCTTTACCGCTGAAGCCGGTCGCTGCACTACCTCTCCGGCCGCAATCTGGTTTGCAATGGAATCCGGTAAAAGTTGTATTATATCCGACATCTCTACAGCAGTTCAGCCTGCAAAATAAGGTATTTGTCGCGAGAGGATAATATTCCCCGCCGACGAACCGGGCATAATATTTCAATTTCATAAATTGTTGGCACTTTCGCCGGCGGAGAAAGCGTTTATCGAGTTATCATGACGAAGTCAAGAATGCGCCTGTTGCTCACCTGCTGGTTAGTTTTCGCTACCGTATTTACCGTTTCCGCGCAATTAACCCGCGAGCAGTGGATTGATAGCGTTTTCCAGACCTTAGGCGACCAGGAAAAAATCGGACAGCTTTTTTTGGCGCGTACTTCGTCGCACGCCAACCGCGATTTCATACGCGATCTGACCAGGAAAGTATCGTCCGGACAATTGGGCGGTTTGATTTTCACAACCGGAACTCCGGCAAAACAGGTTCACCTTACACGCTTGCTTCAAAGCCAGGCGAGTGTTCCTCTTCTTATCGCTCAAGACGGGGCCGGAGGGCTTGGGCATCTGCTTGACAGTGCGCTCGCATTTCCTCAACCGATAGTACAGGGGGCTATACGCAACGACACCCTCCTCTTTGAGATGGCGCGCGAGGTTGGACACCAAATGCGAGCCCTGGGCGTTCATCTAAGCCTTAGCCCCCATGCAACGCCGATCTTTTCGGGAACGGTCGACCCGACAGTTTTGTACGGCGACCGGCCCGCCGTAGTGGCTCGCAAGGCATCGATGCACATGCGCGGGCTACAGGATGCCGGGATCCTGAGCTGCGCTCGTTACTTCCCCTTAAAAAGTATCGAAGTTGTTGATCCCAAAGGAAAAATCGAAATCCGTTTGTACCACGACACCCTGGTATCATCCCCCTTCATGCGACTTTTCGACCAGGGCCTGCATGCGGTAGTTGCCGATGTCCGCAACCTCCACCACTACTTTGAACCAAGAAAGGCAGATCTCAAAAAGAAGCTGACGGAAGAAACCTTCGAGGCCTTCAGTTCAGGCAATCTGCTCCATGCCGCCATCGGCTATGAAGGGATCATCGTGGTCGATGCCCGCACGATCAATCGGGATGAGCTCTCGTCGGGCGACGATGCTCTGCTGGCCTTCCAGTCGGGCGCTGACCTGATCATCACCGACGAAGATCCTATCGATGGGATCCGAAAAATTCGGAAACTCGTCAACAGTGAGAAGAGATACGAGCAACTTCTTGAACGACGGGTGCGGCGCGTGCTGGCCATGAAATACGACGCAGGGTTATCGACCCTCTCCCTTCCTGATCCCACCTTCATTCACAGTCAGCTCAACAGTATAGCAAGTCGGGTGCTTCAGCGACGTCTCTTTAGCGAATCCGTCACCGTCGTCCGCAATCAACACAGCTTGTTGCCCATTGTTCATCTGGACAATCTTACATTTTCCTGTGTGATCACCGGCGACACCACGGAGAGAGCGGATATTTTTCACCGCAGTGTGCGGAAATATATTCCCGCCGATCGCGTCAATATTGGGGAAGAGGTTACCAGCCCCGACCTTCTGGTGAATAGTGATATTATATTAGTAGCCGTATTTCCGGGAACTACTCACAAGGCCTTCCAAAACCTTATGGGTGCTCTTCAGGAACTCGCGGCACATCAGCAGGTAGTCCTCGCTGATTTCGGAAGTCCATTGGTCGCGGAGTATGCCCACTACTTTCCTTCGTTGATCCTCGGTTATACCGATGAAAAGCAAATGGTGGGTATTGTTCCGCAGGTCATTTTTGGGGGTCTTCCCGGAGAAGGTGTTCTCCCCTTCCGCTATGGAGACATCCGATCCGGCCAATCGTTCACCACCGCATCGCTCGATCGCCTGTCTTATTCTTTCCCCGAAGACGCGCAGGTCGATGGGGATGTCTTGCTGAAGATAGATCGGATCGCACAGGAAGCCATCACCTCAGGATCGACGCCGGGGTGCTATATCATCGTAGCCCGTAAAGGAAAGGTTATCTACGACAAAGCTTTCGGCTATCACACCTATGAACAGCAGACACCGGTGTCCGAGCATACTATTTACGATCTGGCTTCCATTACGAAAGTCGCAGCCACGCTTCAGGCGGTGATGTTCATGCAGGAGCACGACCTGATTGATATCCACAAAAAGATGTCGGTCTATCTGCCGGAGCTCAGAGGGACAAACAAGAAAGACGTAACGCTGGCTGATGTACTTACTCACCACGCCGGCTTGGCACCTTTTGTTCCCCTGTGGCCTCTCACGCTGGAGGGTCCATCTCTTAAGGAGTTGTATTACAGTTCGCAGCAGGACATGCGTTATCCTTTGCAAGTAGCGCCCTCGTTATTTGCCTCCCATGTCCTCAAAGACAGTGTATGGTCGTGGGTGATTCACTCCAGGATGCAGGAGAAGGTTGCGCGCACGCCCTTTCAGTACCGGTATAGTGACTTAGGCTTTATGATGCTCCGGCAGTTGGTAGAGCGTGGGCTCAATCAACCGCTCGACGACTTCCTGCAGCAGAATTTTTACGATCCGCTGGGTGCCTACAGTCTGGGGTACACGCCTCTCAGACGTTTTCCGGCGGGCTGGATCGCCCCGACCGAGCTTGACACCTTGTTCAGAGGAGGCTTGATTATCGGAACGGTTCACGATGAGCGGGCGGCGATGCTTGGCGGAATCAGTGGCCATGCCGGCCTGTTTGGCACCGCCAACGACCTATCCAAGCTCGGACAGATGTTGCTGCAGGAAGGTCGTTACGGCGGCGTACAATACTTCAAGCCGGAGACCGTGAGGCTTTTTACCGCAAGGCAGTATGCCTCCAGTCGCCGGGGGCTGGGGTGGGACAAGCCCGTTCCCGGGGAGTGGAACAGCCCGACCTCGATTTATGCATCGCCGGCCACATTCGGCCACACCGGATTTACCGGAACTGCGATGTGGATTGATCCTGAATTTGATCTTGTTTACATTTTTTTGTCGAACCGGGTATTTCCTGACCGCAGTGATAAACTTATCCGGGCAAATATCCGTTCTCGCATTCAGGACGTCATTTACGAGGCGATCTTCAACTACTGCAAGAGCTATGGGGTAGCCGGCTCGCCGTAGAGAACGCCGGAACAGAGTTCAGTGCAGTAGGGGTTTGCCTGCGTACGATTGTCTTATTGACACTAAAACCCTAGACCGTGGACCGTAAAAAAATCGGTATTGTCTGTTATCCAACCTTCGGCGGAAGTGGCGTAGTAGCCACTGAGCTCGGGAAAGCGCTGGCCAAGGAAGGCCATCAGATTCATTTCATTACGTATTCCCAGCCTACCCGCCTCGATTTTCTTAACGAGAACCTCTTCTATCACGAGGTCAATATCCGATCTTACCCTCTGTTTGAATACGCGCCCTACGAACTCGCCTTGGCGAGCAAGATGGTGAGTGTCGTCAAGAACGAAAAACTCGATCTCCTGCACGTACATTACGCTATTCCGCACGCGTCAGCGGCGTATATGGCAAAACAGATCTTACAAACTCAGGGCATATACATTCCGGTGGTAACGACGCTCCACGGCACCGACATCACCCTCGTTGGCAAAGACCCCTCGTATGAACCCGTCGTAACCTTCAGTATTAACCAGTCGGATGGCGTCACCGCAGTCTCCCAAGACCTGGTTCGCGAGACCTATGCATCGTTCAAGGTGACCCAAGAGATCAAGGTCATCCCGAACTTTATCGATCTGGAAAAGTTCAAGAAGCAAAAAAAAGATCATTTCAAACGAGCGATTTGTCCACATGGTGAACCTCTGATTGTTCACACTTCCAACTTCCGCGAGGTTAAGCGGGTCATGGATGTAGTGCAGATTTTTAATAACATCGCGAAAGAAATCCCGGCCAAGCTGCTCATGATCGGAGATGGCCCAGACCGCGACAAGGCAGAAGACGCATGTCGGCACCTGCAGATCAGTGAACACGTCAGGTTTCTCGGCAAGCTCGAGGCCATTGAGGAAGTACTCTCCGTAGCCGACCTCTTTATAATGCCTTCGGCGAAAGAGAGTTTTGGCCTTGCAGCCCTTGAAGCCATGGCATGCGAAGTTCCCGTAATTTCAAGTAATGTGGGCGGGCTACCCGAACTGAACGTGAATGGCGAAACCGGATTCCTTAGCGCGGTAGGGGATATCGAAGACATGACGCGCAACGCCCTGTACGTACTGGATCCTGCGAACCTTCCCCGGTTCAAGGCCGCAGCACTGCGGCGTGCAAAAGATTTTGATGTTTCACGCATCCTGCCGCTGTATGAAACGTATTATGAATACATAATGGAAAAGACCGCCCCGAACCCCACCGTGGAACGGGGTTTGTCATAAGTAAACCTATTAAGCAACCATCTTACTAGAACGCAAAACTATGGCAGAAGGCAACGCAACCGCTCAACGCACCGGAAAAGCATCCGATTCCGAAGGATTTCTTCCCAAAAACAAAGGATCGAAACAGCTTTTCAAGAATCCGGTCCTTGAAAGGCTGTCCAGAACCCATATTTCACTTCCCTTAAGCATTTTCGGCATTTATTCGGCCGGGCTCCTCTACTGGAACTTTACTCACACCTCCCTGTCGTGGGGTACCACGCTGGGTCTGTTTATGATCGGACTGCTCGTGTTTACGTTGGTCGAGTATCTGGTCCACCGGTACGTGTACCATATCAGCACCCACACAGAATGGCGCAAGAAATTTCAATACATTGCCCATGGGGTACACCATGAGTTTCCGAAAGACAAAGACCGGCTCGCCATGCCACCCCTGTTGACGATTACAGTCTCGACAATTTTGCTCTTGTTGTGCCGGCTCGTGATGGGCGACTTCGCCTTCGCCTTCCTTCCGGGATTTCTGGTGGGTTATGCTGCCTACCTGTCAATCCACTACATCGTCCACGTTTACCAACCCCCCAAAAACTTCTTCCGGGCTCTTTGGGTAAACCACGGTATCCATCATTACAAGGATGGTGATACCGTCTTCGGTGTCTCATCACCTTTGTGGGACTACATCTTCGGAACGATGTGGGACAAAGACAAGCCGCGCAAGCAACATTCCCATTCACACTGATAATGAATAGAAGGCCTCTGCGGAGGCCTTTTTACTTTATTACCCAGACCCTCCGGACGCCCCCTCCTTCGTTGTAACCCCAATTTTTCGCCCGCCGCCGATTCCCGTTAATTTGATTTCGCAACATGAAACGCATTTCGGAAATTAAGAGTTAAATGAGTATGCTGGGTTATCGATTTTCAAAATACACGCCACCGCCCGACAAAGACGGCAGCAGTTTCGACAAACTGCTGAAAATCTTCATGCAGCTGGTACTCATCACTTCCGGTAATGTCGAAGAAGCACTTCAGTGGCTGACGGAGATCGACCGGCAATACAAACTCACCGACGACGGATACGGTATCGGCGACTTCATTGAGGATCTCAAACGCAATGGGTATATAACCGACGAAGGACCCCGCGGCTCCTTTCAGTTGAAAGCGAAGAGCGAACAAAAACTCCGACAATCGGCCCTGGAGGAGATTTTTGGTGAGCTGAAAAAATCGAAGTCTGGTGACCATAACACAAACTTCAGCGGACGTGGAGATGAACGAACAACGGAGAAGCGCGCGTACGAATTCGGTGACACCCTTGAGCAAATAGCCGTGACCGAATCACTGCGCAACGCACAGATCAACCATGGCCTCGACGGATTCTTTATCACTGAATATGACCTCGAGGTGATGGAAAGTGAGTTCAAGTCTCAGACCTCAACTGTGCTGATGATCGATATCTCCCATTCGATGATTCTTTACGGCGAAGACCGCATTACACCGGCGAAAAAGGTTGCGATGGCTTTGGCCGAGCTGATCACAAAAAAATATCCAAAAGACACATTGGATGTCATTGTATTCGGCGATGATGCCTGGCAGATTGAAATCAAGGACCTCCCCTATCTTCAGGTCGGGCCTTACCATACCAACACCGTTGCCGGGCTCGAGTTATCGATGGATATCTTACGCCGGAGAAAGAACGCCAACAAGCAAATCTTCATGATCACCGACGGGAAGCCTACTTGTATCAAACAGGGAATACGCTACTACAAGAACGCCTTCGGTCTCGACGAAAAAATACTAAACAAGACGCTAAATCTCGCATCGCAGTTGCGCAAGCTGAAGATACCCGTCACGACCTTTATGATTGCAACCGATCCATACCTCAAAGCCTTTGTCCGTGATTTTACCAAAGCGAACAATGGCAATGCATATTACAGCTCACTGCAGGGCCTGGGACATCTCGTGTTCGAAGACTTCCGGCGCAACCGTAGAAAGAACCTTTGAAGAACCTGCAACAAACCAAGACATCGATGAATCAACCAAAGACACTGGGCGAACTCAAAAAGTCAGGCTACAAGTCGAAATCTGTTAAAGACGAACTCCGTGACAACCTCATAAAATCACTTCAAAAAAAAGAGTCGGTATTTGAAGGAATCTGGGGCTACGAGGAAACGGTTATTCCCGACCTTGAACGCGCTATCCTTGCTGGTCACGACATCAACCTTCTCGGCTTACGCGGACAGGCCAAAACCCGGCTTGCCCGATTAATGGTCAAGCTCCTGGACGAATGGATACCGGTGATTGAAGGCTCGGAGTTGAATGACGATCCTCTGCAACCCTTGTCGCGTTTTGGCCGTGACCAGATCGCAGAACACGGCGACAACACACCTATAACGTGGCTGCACCGAAGTGAGCGATACACCGAAAAGCTGGCAACACCCGACGTCTCGGTAGCCGATCTTATCGGCGATGTTGATCCCATCAAGGCGGCAACGCTAAAGCTACCCTATTCCGACGAGCGTGTCATTCACTTCGGTCTTATACCCCGTTCCAACCGGTGTGTCTTCGTGATCAATGAGCTGCCCGACCTGCAGGCACGGATACAGGTTTCCCTGTTCAACATCCTCCAGGAAGGAGATATTCAAATCAGAGGTTTCAAACTCAGGCTACCGCTCGACATCCAGTTCGTTTTCACCGCTAACCCTGAAGACTATACAAACCGCGGAAGTATTGTAACACCTCTGAAGGACCGCATCGACAGCCAGATCGTTACACACTATCCAAAGACAATTGAGATAGGAAAACGTATTACACAACAGGAAGCACGACTCAAAGAGGAACAGCAGGGAATTGTCGTACACGAAGTAGCTCGCGACCTTGTAGAGCAAATCGCCTTTGAAGCTCGCAAGAGCGAATATGTCGACGCTAAGAGCGGCGTATCGGCCCGTCTCACTATCTCAGCATACGAGAACCTCATCGCCGCTGCTGAACGTCGTAGCATACTTAACAACGAGAAAAACGTTCACATCAGGATCGCGGATTTTGTGGGTGTCATCCCGGCAATCACAGGCAAGGTCGAACTCGTTTACGAAGGGGAACAGGAAGGACCTAACATCGTGGCCCGGAACCTGGTTGGCAAAGCAATCAGAACTCAGTTTGTAAACTACTTTCCCGACCCCGACAAATACAGAAAACAAAAGGAAAAGAGCCCCTACCGGAAGATTGCAGACTGGTTCGGCGACGGAAACAGTATTGACCTTCTGCATGACATGCCACAGAAAGACTTCGAAGCTCGATTGCACGAAGTTCCCGGTCTGGCAGAACTTGTAGAAGAATTTCACAAAGGACAGGACAACAACTCGCGTGTCTTTCTGATGGAGTTCGCTCTGCATGGGCTGGCTGAATTCAGTCTCATCAGCAAACACCATCTAACGGCTGGACTACAGTTCAAAGACTTGCTCAGCAGCATGTTCACGCTTCCCAAACCAGGTCACGACGATGACGACGAAGACGATGAAATGATGAGCGGAAACCGGTAACGCTATGATCAGACCGCATGAGTCGGTAGTATTTCAACCAGAACAGATCCGCGCACTGAAGAAGCTGGTTTCCGGTGGGGAAAGTGTAAACCTTGAGTTTAAGCGAAAAGCAACCAGCCCGGAACGAATCGTTCGCGAAATGATTGCGTTTGCCAATACAACGGGCGGGACCCTGTTGTTGGGTGTTAACGATGATGGTCAACTCACGGGACTTAAGCACCCGGAAGGTGAATCGTGGGTGGTTCAGAAGGCGCTACTCAAGTGCAAGCCGCGACTTCCCGTTACCGAGACTTTTATTCCGTTGGGAGACGCGCGACATATCATTCGCTACGACATTGCTGAGAGCAAGCGAAAGCCCCATTACCTCGTAGAGGGAGATAAGAAAGACGCCTTTGTCCGCGTTCATGATCAAAGCATCCGCGCAAGTCGCGAAGTTCGGGAGATCGCCCGGCGATCAAACACAGCGCGTAATATCCGCTTTCATTATGGCGACCACGAACAACTGCTCATGCAATACCTGGCGAAGGAACCCTCTATTACGCTGAAGCAGTTTATGGAAGTAAGTGGGTTGAAGCGTTTTCATGCTTCCCGAAAACTCGTGTTACTCGTTCTCGCAAACGTATTAAGCATTACTCCCCACGAAAAAGGGGACCTTTACTCGATGATTCCCGTTGCCGAATAGGGCAATAACGTTAGCAAAAAAATACAATTTTAAAAAATCAAAGCTTTGTGACTGATTCGCTACATTTAGTAAAACCAGTCCTAAGTGCCGCATGAGTAAATCCCGCAAGGAGAAGGAAAAGGAGAAGAAGATATTTGTTCTCGACACCTCAGTTATCATTTACGAGCACAACTCAATCCTGAACTTTGATGAACACGACGTCGGTATCCCGATAACCGTTCTGGAAGAACTTGACAATTTTAAGAAAGGGAACGACACAAAGAATTTCGAGGCGCGGGAATTCATCCGCCTGATAGACAAACTCGCCAAGGGACAAATGCTCCATCAGTGGAATCCACTGAATGGAAAGACTAAGGGACGATTCAAGGTTCTGATGGATACCCATAGCTCCGTCGATGCGAGCGAAGTATTCAACGAGGAGAAACCCGATCACCGTATCCTCAATGCTGCCCTTCAACTGCAACACGAAATGCCTGGTCACCGGGTAATTCTCGTTTCGAAGGATGTCAATCTCCGCCTTAAAGCCAAAGCGCTTGGTCTTCAAGCCGAAGACTATACTACCGGTAAAGTCCAGAACATTTCATCGCTGTACACGGGCAAAACCGTCGTCGAAAATGCCGACTCGGATATCATCAATCTTCTCTATGAAAAAGGGTACTGCCCTCCGGAGGAGTTGCTTGACAAGACACCTCCGATGAAAAACCACTACTACATCTTCAAGAGTGGAAAGAAATCGGCTCTCGCGTATTTCAATCCGTTCAACGGGATGCTTGAGCATGTCGAGAAGCGCTCGGTGTACGGGATCAAACCGCGGAATGCCGAGCAGGCCTTCGCTATTCACGCCGCCCTGAAGCCGGAAATTCGTCTCGTCACTATTCAGGGCGTAGCAGGAACCGGAAAGACTCTACTCGCCCTTGCCGCAGCCCTCGAACAAAAGCGCGATTACAAACAGATCTACCTTGCCCGTCCGATCGTACCCCTGAGCAACAAAGACATCGGTTATCTTCCTGGCGACATCAAGTCAAAAGTAAACCCATACATGGAGCCCCTTTGGGATAATCTCAAATACATACAGCACCAGTATAGCGAGTCTGACAAGGAGTACGCGCGAATCACGGAAATGGTGAATCAGGAAAAGCTTGTTATTACACCGCTGGCCTATATCCGGGGACGTAGCCTGTCGAACATCTACTTCATTGTCGATGAAGCTCAGAATCTCACCCCGCACGAAGTGAAGACCATCATCACACGAGCAGGGGAAAATACCAAGATCATCTTCACTGGAGACATTCACCAGATAGACACGCCTTACCTCGACTCCCAGAGTAACGGACTATCGACACTGATCGACCGCCTCAAGGACCACGAGCTATGCGCGCACGTTACGCTTGAAAAAGGAGAAAGGTCAGCCTTGGCTAACCTCGCCAACGCCTTGTTGTGATCGTTGAAGAGATTACTTCTTCCCGAGTACTTTGGCCATTGTCTCGCCGATTTCGGCAGGAGACTCAACAACCGTGATACCGCACTCGGCCATAATCTTCATTTTGGCTGCAGCCGTATCTTCGGCACCGCCAATAATGGCACCAGCATGGCCCATTCTTCTGCCCGGAGGTGCTGTCTGGCCTGCAATGAATCCCACGACAGGCTTTTTGTTGCCGTTTTCGTGGATCCAGCGAGCAGCGACCGGCTCATAATTCCCACCGATCTCACCAATCATTACGATGGCTTCGGTTTCGGGGTCATTCATGAGCATCTCAACAGCTTCCTTTGTAGGCGTGCCAATGATGGGATCGCCACCGATACCGATGGCTGTGGAAATGCCGAGACCAGCCTTTACAATCTGATCGGCGGCTTCATAAGTTAGCGTTCCTGATTTGGAAACGATACCGACGGAGCCCTTCTTAAAGACGAAACCGGGCATGATACCCACTTTAGCTTCGCCGGGTGTGATAACGCCGGGGCAGTTAGGGCCCACCAGTGTGACACCTTTGCTTTGGATATACTTCTTAACGACCATCATATCCTTCACCGGAATTCCTTCCGTGATAGCGATGATGACCTTGATACCCGCGTCAGTGGCTTCAAGAATAGCATCGGCAGCGAATGCCGGGGGAACGAAAATAATGGACACATCAGCTCCGGTCTTCTCAACGGCCTCGCGTACAGTGTTGAACACAGGACGACCAAGATGTTCGGTTCCGCCTTTTCCAGGCGTAACACCCCCTACCACATTGGTACCATATTCAATCATTTGTCCGGCATGGAAGGAACCTTCCGAGCCTGTAAATCCCTGAACGAGAACACGTGAATCTTTATTGACCAGAACACTCATTGAAGCTGTATTTTAACGATGCACAAAAATAGAAGAATAATATTTCCGGCCAAAAACGGGCTTGTTACGCGTCCTCAGGCCGGAAAAAGCCTACTCCACAGCTGCCTGTCGACGAAGGAAAGCCAGATAAGCTTCCCGGTACTGAGGCACACCGGGTTCAGCCGCGGCCGCCATCCGGTAGGCGGTAGCCGCGTCAATCAACAATCCGTGCTCCTCATAAAAGGCGGCCCGCAGCAACGAAGACAAGGCACTTTCGCTTAATGTCTCAGCCTTGACCTCCTCCAGAGCGGCGTTAATACGCTTGCGGTCAGCTGGCGAAACCTTCTTAATCATCGAGGGATCTGATCGCTTTTGAGGATTGTCACGGACAAATACCTCCGTTATAATGTTGTCTTCTTCCTTGAATTTCTCGGCGTTAAGGTTGACAACGACCGCGGTGTCAGATGTTTCCACACGATGTAGCGGGTCTCCAAACATACTGCTGAACTGGACAACATAATGCTGTGCCCCAGGTACGGCCGACCAGGTGATCGCGAGATCATCACTCAGGAACACTGCCTTACGCGCGTCGGGGAGGAAGAGCACTAGTTCTTCATTTCCACGATGAACAGCTCCGGTCACGACCAGATTGGTAGATGTCTCCGCTTCGCGGCTGAGGATAAAATCGGTGTATTTACTCATAACCCCGGGGCCTGCTTTTATCTGACCGGCAAGGTCAGCCACTGCAAATTCACCTGCCTCCTTCAATTCCAGGGGTTTGCCAGACACGTGGACCAGGCCAAGGTAACCGTTCGGTGCCACGCGCACTAAATCCCGGGTCTGCAGAACGGCTCCGATTTTCACCGGGGTCCAGCTACCTCCTGTTCGAATGGCATTTTGTCCTTTGTTAACGAGTACGCGGAATGCGTCATCCTGAGCGATGGACCCGTGGGCAAGGGCCAGCAGCAGGGTTGCTAGTAGGAATTTCATATGGAGTGTCTTAGACTAATGTGATATAAAGAAAAGAAAAAAGCCGCATTTCGCGGCCTTTTTCTCAGGTTGACAGCTTATTGCAGTCGATACCGCTGCAAAAATGCATCGTACTGCTCGCGGAACATTGGCACTTCGGGCTCAAGCTTCACTGCTTCCTCGTAGGCCATGATCGCGTCAATAACGAGATTGTTCTTCTCAAAGAAGTTGGCAAGAACGTACTGACTCATAGCCGATGATTTCTCCGTAATGTCCTCCAACTGCTTCAGCTCTGCAGCAATCCGCTTGTTCTCAGCCGGGGGGAGACGCTTAATAAGTTTCGTCGGAGAGACGATTTTGGCATCCGCCTTGGCGCTGACTTCCACAAGCCAGGCTACTTCGTTGGCAAACTTCTCATCGTCCAGGTTGATGACATAGCGATTGTCATTTGTCTCGGCCTGAACCAGAATATCTTCAAACATATTGCGGACGGTGACCACATAAGGTCCTTTAACATTTCCTCCATCCCAGCGGACCACAGCGGTGTTGCTGAATATTGCGGAAAAGTCCTTCTCAGGAAGGTTTACCTTAATCTGTGCCGACTCGAGTACGACATCGCGGTGAACCGCCCCGGTAGCTGTCAATCGGTTTCCCTGCCCTTCGTTGCTACTCAAAATAAAGTCCGTGTACTTCTCCAGCACACTTGCGGAAGTTCCCACCTGGCTTTCAAGATCGGAAACCTTGTAAACCGCGGCGGCCTTTACCTCCAGCGGTTTCCCACTGTTGTGGACCAATCCGACATAGGCGTTCGAGCCTACCCGTACTTCATCTCCGGCCTTTAGCGTGGTGCCTACCTTCAAAGGCTCCCAGCTGTTACCCGACTTTACTTCGTTTGTTCCCTTATTGGCCAGAACCTTAAAAACATAGTCCTGGGCAGATGCGCCTATGGCCATCATAGCCAGTAACGCGGTCAGAAATGCTAACTTTTGAGTTTTCATGGTTCTTATTATAACAGGTATTGGTGTTTTACGAAACTTCTTCCTTTTGAGATGTTAATACCTCGGGCATTCGTTTGGTAAGTCGTCTTTTGCGCCAAATTTGTACCAAACTTATCATGACGTTGTCGTAAAACTCAAAAACCGGGCCGGAAAGGGCCACCGTTCCAATAGTCAGGGTCAGATCCAATTTGAATGACCAAGCCGTGAATACCCAAATAGTAAGCCCCATTAACAGTACAATTTCGAGAATCTGAAGGCTAAGAGACACACTATCGAACCACACCGGGAACCTGTCGTTGATATAAAAGAAAAGGGTCACGTTCAGGAAGCAGAGAATAAAGGCGATGATGTATTCCTTCCAGTCTTCCAGCTCGTCAACAAAGTCACCATCGAGGATCATACTGACAATATTCGCGTGAATAACCACACCGAACATGTCAGGGTTGGCTCTTCCCGCCACCTTTTTGTTCAGCGGTGTAAAGAACTTGTCGTTCCAGGAGGGATCCCCGAAATAATCACCCAGGTATCCCATGATCACGATCTTGCCTTCAATCGCCGAAGGAGTAAACTCCTGATTGAAGACCTGCTGAACATCTATTACCGTAAAGCGGTTTGTAAACTCCGTCGTACTGATGTCAGTCGCCACGTTGCGGAGCTTAAGTGTATGCGCTTCGACGTTGCCCCGGAAGTTGATCACCTCCTCTTCCTTCTCTCTGGCGAGAAATTCTTCGGTGCGGGCAGAATCATAAGCCATCGCCAGCTTGACACCGAAAGCAAGCTCCGTCTTTCCATTCACCTCCATAGTCGGAACAAATGACCGACAAATTTTTACATCGTCCTGATAACGCGCATCGGTTGCCAGATTAGCAAATCCATGGTCGGCAAATGTCTGAAAAAGCTCGTCCGAATACTCTATCGAATCATATACGTCCACCAACCCTTCGCGGAACGTCTTCGTTGTTTGAAGGAGTTTGGACACCAGAACCACATTACCTGCCTCCTGAATCGCATTGGCGAGCAAGAGGTTGCCCATAGTATCGTTCAGCTGCGGACAGTTAATACTGTCGCGTAGCCCCCCTTCGCAATTAAAAAAACCATCGACACCAATTACCAGGGGATTGTACTGACTGATGATGCGAATTTGCTCAGCGATACCCGCACGGGAAAGGTTGCCGATATTGACAAGAACAATGCGTTCATCAACATCGGGTGCTTCGCGCAGATGGGAAATGGCATAATCCGTCAGTTCAAAATCTTCCAGCGCCTGACCAATAGGGTCGAAGGCGTTGAACATATTGAACTCCGTAATTTTGTCCAGGGCCCACATGAAGAAGAAAACGAACCCTGTTGCCAGTAAACGGTTTAGCCAGAATTTCATATAATGGCAAAGAAACCAGTAAATTTAGAAACTTTCGTCTCATAATTACGACCCGGCATTGAATACTTCGCGCCTTGATGCAGATACCTATGTAAGCGGAATAAGAAACGGTGATCGTCTGATTCTCGCGAAGGCTATCACGTTAATAGAAAGTCATCTTCCTCACGATCAGGACCTGGCCGATCAGGTGCTCACCGCAATTATCCCTTTTACCGGAAAGAGCGTCCGCGTTGGCATCACAGGATCTCCTGGGGTCGGGAAGAGTACCTTCATCGAATCATTCGGCCTGCACATTGCAGGGCAGGATAACGATGTTGCCGTTCTGACCGTCGATCCGAGTAGTCCGGTCAGCGGGGGAAGCATTCTCGGGGACAAGACCCGGATGGAAACATTGGCTCGCCACCCCCGCGTCTTTATCCGCCCCTCACCCGCAGGCGATACCCTGGGGGGTGTCACTGCTCATACCCGCGAAACCATCCTCCTGTGCGAAGCCGCGGGCTTCAACTATATAATCGTAGAAACCGTCGGCACCGGCCAGTCGGAATTTCAGGTCAAGAACATGGTCGACTTCTTCCTTCTCCTGATGCAACCCGGATCCGGTGATGAACTGCAGGGCATCAAAAAAGGTATTGTGGAGCTCGCCGACGCGATTGCTGTCACCAAGGCGGATGCAGACCCCAAACAAGCCCAACAAACTGCGACCGACTTCAAACAGGCTCTGCATCTCGCTCATCCGAAAACCTCGGGATGGCAGCCTCGTGTTTTGACATGTTCAGCTGTCCAGGATATTGGGCTCGACAACATCGCGCGTCTTATCGAAGAGTTTCGGGAGACGACCTCGGCAACGGGCTTCTTTGAAGCAAACCGCCAGCAGCAACGCATGGCCTGGATGATTGATCATTTTCGCTTCCTCCTCTCCATAGATCCCAACCGCTACGAACAAGTCACTGCGCTCCAGACCCGCCTTCGTGACGAGGTTAGTAACAACATCCTAACGCCACGACAAGCAGCAACGCGATTGCTTGAGGTATATCACGCGGCGATCCGCAAGAGTCGATAGTCAATTTACAGCGAGTACCTTAACGACAGGTACACTCCCCGTCCCCGGGCACGGAAGCCAACCACTTCAAGATACTCCTCGTTCATAATATTCTCCACACGCGCGGCCGCGGTCAGATTCGACGTTGCCTCCCACGAGGCGTTCAAATCGAAAAGGTGATAGCCCTTCACGTCCAATCGTCGAAGTGCTCCGTACGGACCCAGCGCCGGATCGTAGCCAGCATCATAGAGCGATCCGGTGTAACGATAGTTCAGATAAAACGACCAACGGTCAGACGGCGAGTAGCGAAGCTGTGAGAAAGCCGTAAAATCAGGTCGGCGTACAAGTTGTTCCTGCTCAATCGCCTTATCAAGGAACACGCCGATATTGTATAGTTGCGCAAGATGCCCCCCCGTCTGGTCTTCAGGAATGTCGTCAGGTCTGGCCCGTACCGCGGTACGAACATACGAAGTACTCGCCCGGAACGACACATGCTCCGACATCCGAATCATTCCTTCCACCTCGAAACCTGACATTCGCTGCTGCGCTACGTTGATATAACGATCACCGCGCGCGTCGGAATAGTCAAGCTCACCGACGGGCTTTTCCTCATTCCACAGATAGACATACTCAATGCCGTCTCTTACACGGGTCGTGTAGCCCGAAACGGTGAAATAACTTCCGGAAGCAAAAGCTTTCTTGACGCCCACTTCGAGTGACCGGGACCGCTCAGGCTTGAGGTCACGGTTACCCCGAGGCGCGCTCGTACCCGGTGTTGGATCAAACAGCTGATACAACGATGGAGGATTGAACGCGGACGAAAGCGATCCGTAGAGTAAAAAGTCACCCACCGCATATGAAGGACTTAGCTCGTATGTGAAAAACCCTCCGGCGGTGCTGTGATAGGTATAGCGTCCACCGGCCGACAGGTTAAAGTTCCTTCCGGCAAACTGACCCCGCACAAATGCGTATCCGGTATTTGTCTTCGCTCCGATCGTGTCGTAGTTGCTGCGCTGTTCGAAAGGGAACACGGGGTCGTTGTACGCAATGTAGTTGTCGAAATTCATATCCTCACGGTACAATCCTCCCCCCGCCACCGCGGAGACAAGGTTGTGACGCAGGTTTACCTGCACCTCGTGCGTCTGCAGGTTTCCATAATAAGTACCTGTGGCAAAGGTGTGATCATACACCCCGTCGACCTGAGTGGAATCGTCTTCATAGAATCGCTCCGAATCGCTGTACGATCCGAGCACCGTCAATCGGAGTCCGGGAAGAAGCTGATAGGCGACCTGGTACTGAAAAAGATCACGATCAAAGGTGAGGTAATAGTTATCATCATCCTGAAAAGCACCGGCGTCAATATCAGCTTTTTGATATGCCTTTCGATAAGAAAGCCGCGCATCCCATTTTTCGTTGTGATAGCCCAGTCTGGCGGTCGCATCTGTCTTTGTGAAGTCATCGCGATCACCGGAAGGAGAAGTAGAATTCTTCACAGTCGCATCGATCCCCCGTACATCCTGACGAAAAAGCGAACCCGCCGCGTAAAACCCGCTTCCGAAGCCATAACGGACGCTGATGTCTTCGGTGGAGGTAAGTCCGCCGCCATCAAACGCGCCCCCTTGCCAGGCTACTCCGCCAGTCACTCCTTCTGTTGCGTCTTTTCGTGTGATGATATTAATGACACCACCGATTGCAGCTCCACCAAACATGGTACTGTGAGCGCCTCGTATGATCTCTATGCGCTCAACACCGGTGAGCGATATCTCTGAAAGATCGACCGCCGCATTCGGCGACGTGGGATCCGTTATGCGTACACCATCAATGAGAACGGCTACCTGATTACTACCCGCGCCGCGCATGAACACGTTCTGATTCGTCCCGGGTGTTTGTTGCGCTCCGGTGATAAACAATCCGCCTTCTTCGTTGAGAAGGGCTCCTACCGACAAGTGATTGGAGTTTCGTATAACCTCGGCGTTAATGACCGTTACACTGCGAGGTGTCTCAATGACCGGTTGTTCGGTACGCGCGGCGGAAACTACGACCTCACGCAAAGTGGTTACGCGGGTCGAATCCTGACCCGATACCTGTTGGGCTACCAGCCCGACCAGTAAACTGTAAAGAAGTTTTCTCATAGCATTTTTGTTAAGTGAACACTATGAGCTCTGGAAATGAAGAGAGATAAGAACGGCCGCGCCGCTATTACATCGCCTTTCACCCGAAAGCTCTGACATTTTAGTACAGACAACGGCAGGTCTCCTGGCTCTCCATCGTTATCGGCGCCTTCCCGTCGCGCTTTCGCACGCAGTGGCATTTGGCCGTAACGTTTAATGGACTACAGTTGCGGGGACAGCTCCGGACTGGCAAGTGAATTGCATACCGGTATTCCCTTTTCATTTTCCGCCCGTAACAGACGGAAAAACCGTTGATCTGCTGCAAACTTAACCCAACAATCATAAAAAGCAAAACCACTATACTTGCAGTGTATGTCTGCTCGTTTCCACTCCATACTGTTCTGCTGCGTCGCCCTGATGTTCGGTAGATGCAAGCCTTCCACTGACAAGCCTGTGAATACACCGGGGTCGGATCGCGTTCGCTACGCGGAAGGTTTTAAGATTTCCCAACAGGGTAATGCCACGCGCATCGACGTAACCTATCCCTACCAGGGCGCCTCATCCGGCTATACATACCTTCTCGTTCCGCGAGGACAAACGCCACCGGAGCATAGTCAAGACGTACGCGTGATATACACACCTGTTGAAAGAATTGTCTGTACATCGACAACCCACATCCCGCTACTCGACTACCTTGGCGTGACTGACGCACTGGTAGGGTTCCCTTCTCCCGATTACATCAGCTCAGAGAAGATGCGCGCCCGGATCGATGAGGGCAAGGTTACTAACCTTGGAATCGACAAAGGGTTAAACCTCGAGCGTTTGGCGGTGCTTAAACCCGATCTAGTAATGGGTTACACGATGACAAGCGACTACGGCCAGTTCAGGAAAATCGAATCCATGAATATCCCCGTAGTCATCAACGCGGAGTATCTGGAACATCACCCGCTGGGAAGAGCTGAGTGGATAAAATTTGTCGGTGCGTTCTTCAACCGCGAAGCAGAGGCAGATTCAATTTTCCGTGCTATTGAACATCAATACCAGGTTGTGAAAGCAGCAGTGGATACGATAGAAAACCGACCCACTGTTTTAACGGGAATAGTCTATGGCGATGCCTGGTTTCTTCCTGCGGGTGAAAACTATGCGGCGCGAATCCTGAACGACGCCGCATGCTATTATCTGTGGTCCGACATGCCCGGAAACGGTTTCCTCGAATTAAGTTTTGAGACCGTCTTTGCTAAAGCCCACGACGCCGACTTTTGGATAGGTACCGGCCCTTATGATTCCCGAGCCGCGCTGTCAGGCGCTGATCAACGTTACAGCCGCTTCAAGCCCTACTGGACAGATCGGGTTTATCATTACGATGCCCTGACAGGTGCTCGCGGAGGAAACGTATTCCTCGAACTCGGATATCTGCGGCCCGATATCATACTCCGCGACATCATCGAGATCGCTCATCCAAGCGTTCTGGATCACGAACTCTATTTCTACCGTAAGCTGGAATAGTGAAGCGGCTAGCTCGCTTACTAGTTTCGACGATTTCATAGGGCGACAATGCCCCGGGGAGCGTACCTTTGTCCTGAATTATGGAACGCTTGCGTAAATTGATGGTCTTCGGGTTGGCGTTCATGATCGTTCCAACCCTTACCCTACTTGGAAATTCCCGTGCGATAGATCATCGCGCAGCCGACTTCTTAATCTTTACGGAAAACGGCCGGGTTGGACTAAAGGACGAATCCGGAAAAGTTCTTATTCCTGCTCAATACGAAGCCCTGGGGTGGAGTGATAGTGAGCTGTCTGTTGTTGATAAAGTCATTGGCTACCGCGAAGGCAACTTGTGGGGCATTCTTCATACATCGAATCGGATTGTCGTACCGGCCGAATATGTGAGTCTCAACCCCGGCGAAGGATCTTTTCTTATCGCGGCCAAAACATCTATTTCATTAAGGCCTGCCTTCGGTGTCATTACAACGAGTGGGAAGAAAGCCATCCCGCCCCTTTATGACGGATTGCAGCTGGCCAACATGCGAGCCATTGTAATGGTCCGATCAAACAACGAATACCGTTATGGGTTATGCGACCTGGATAATCGCCTGATTATCCCATTAGAATACCGCCGAATCTACCCCCTGGGAAGTCTTCGCTACGCCGTTGAAAATACGGAAGGAAAGACAGCGATATTTTCTGAAAACGGTATTCGGCTGACTGCCTTCGATATTGACAGCTTGTCGCCTCTTCGCAACAACCATGCGATTGTCTTTCGCAATCAGCGGCTCGGCATCATCGACCGTCAGGGCAACGTAGTGGTCGACACACGTTATGGAGGGGTGCGCATCGAAGATGGCGCCGTTTGGGTGCGCGAAGCCCATACGCATCACATCCTCTCGGCAACCAACCAGTTGATCAGTAAGCAAAGCGCCGATTCATTGGTTCCTCTTTCGTCGCACCACTACGCCGTTCAGAATGGCGGCAAGTATTATCTGGTCAACAATGCCTTTGATGAACTTCACCCGACGCCGTTTTCGAGTCTTACCGAATTCACTGACAGCAAGGCCTTCTTTTCCCGCGACGGCGTTGCCGGCGTTATTACCGACGAAGGTCGCATCACGATTCCTGCGCAGTTTGCACATATCAGTCGTGAACAGGGCGTCTATCGCGCAAGGTATGCATGGGGCCAGGGAAATCAGTGGACCCTTCTTAACGAAGAGGGAAAGCCGCTAACGGAACGACTGTATCAGTTCATCGGTCCCTGGAACGGAAAGTTTTTTCCGGCCCGGGATCGGGACCACTGGGGTGGTCTCAGCGCCGACGGGCACCAGCTCTTCAGTTGTGTACACGACTCCCTTCTTCAAATTGCCGACAACCATATAGTCGTCGGATTTAAGAAGGCCTTTGGCATCATCGACTTCGAGGGTAACTGGGTGGTCACTCCGGGACCACATCCACTAAAGTTGATTGACGATGAGTTGTACTTTGAATACGACGGTGCCACAACCTTTCTCCGGGCAATTCCCGGTCGATTGATCTATTTCTCGGACAACCCCTTGTCGTATCATTCCGGTGCCATAGTAGAACAACTACCTGCAGGAGGGCTTTGGATGATTACCCGCGAAGGCGTTATCGCCGGTCGTTCCGAACAACCCGAAGGAACCGAAGAAATAATGAGCGCGTCGGAAGGATACCGGGCCGTTCGCCGGGATGGAAAGTATGGTTTCATCGACGAACAGGGACGGCTCCGAATCGCGAACCGCTACGAAGCCGTTGCCGCCTTCAACGAAGGTTTGGCAGCGATCCGTATACAAGGTCGATGGGGTTTCATCGACCGCCAGGAAAGAATTGCTGTGCAGCCGATCTATGAAGAAGTACAGCCATTCAACAACGGTATCGCTATAGTAACCCGCGACGGTCTATCAGGGGCAGTAGACAAAAGCGGAAAGATCATACTACCTCTTCGTTACGACGCAGTTTCACAGACTTCAGCAAATCGTCTCTTGCTGAGGCAAGGAAATCATTATGGTCTTGCGACAGTTGACGGACAAATCATCGCCCATCCGCGCTACTCGCGTATTAAAGAGACCCCGCAAGGCTACTTCATCGTAGAACGCGATGGCAAATGGGGACTCCTGACTCACGATGGCGTAAGCACGGTGCCCCTCATTTACGACAATCTCGTCTACGACCGTTTCCGCGATCAGTTCATCGCAACGCAGCGATCGGCATGGAAGAAAGTCGACGGGATCTACTAACTTTTAACGTTCCTGTCATGACGAATACGAACGACATTACTATTCGCGAAGCAACACCCGACGACATTGGAATACTCAGACATTTCGAGCAAGGCGTAATCGAAGCCGAGCGTCCCTTCGATCCGACCCTTCGGAAGGACGATATCCGATACTACGATCTCGAGAATCTTATCACATCCGATCAGTCATATCTCGTTGTCGCAGAAGCAGACGGCAGGCTGGTAGGTTCGGGTTATGCGCGCATCGAGGAGGCAAAGCCTTGGTTGAAACACAGGAACTACGCATATCTGGGTTTTATGTATGTTGTCCCTGAATACCGCGGGCGAGGGATCAATGCGCGTATCATTAGAGAATTAAAAGATTGGGCGTTGTCGCAAGATATCCGTGAGTTGCGTCTGGAGGTTTATAGCCCGAACACCGCTGCCATCCAGGCGTATAAGAAAGTTGGGTTCTCCGAGCATATGCTCGAAATGCGTGCGGAGATCTGAATAAAAAAGCCCGCTTTATATAGCGGGCTTTTTATTTCGGGTCAGATCACTTTTTGGAAGTACTTCCCGTGGAACCGGTTGAACCTCCTCCGGATATCGAATCGCGCATGCTCGTATCTGCCTGAATGTTCTGCATGCGGTAGTAGTCCATGATACCGAGGTTTCCTTTCGCAAATGCTTCGGAGATTGCACGCGGAATTTCCGCTTCCGCCTCGATAACCTTTGCACGTGCTTCCTGAGCCTTAGCTTTCATTTCCTGCTCAAGGGCTACGGCCATTGCCCTTCTTTCTTCCGCCCGTGCTTCCGCGACTTTCAAGTCGGCCGACGCCTGATCGATCTGCAGCTTGGCACCGATGTTTGCTCCGACGTCCACGTCGGCGATGTCGATCGACAGGATTTCAAACGCTGTCCCTGAATCCAGACCCCTTGACAGCACCACTTTCGAAATCTTGTCCGGACTCTCGAGGACGTCTTTGTGCGACTTCGCCGTACCAATAGAGGATACGATACCTTCGCCAACGCGGGCCAGGATGGTATCTTCTCCCGCGCCACCCACAAGTTGCGCAATGTTGGCGCGGACCGTCACGCGGGCCACAGCGATAAGCTGAATCCCATCGGCCGCGACACCGGCAACCTTAGGCGTATTGATAACTTTTGGATTAACTGAAATCTGTACCGCCTGAAAGACGTCCCGACCTGCCAGGTCAATGGCCGTCGCTTGCTTGAACGACAAATTGATATTCGCCTTGTCGGCAGAAATCAACGCCCTGATTACATTAGGAACATTCCCTCCCGCGAGGTAATGGGTTTCCAGATCATTTGAAGAAATCTCCAATCCCGCTTTTGTGGCTGTAATGAGCGACTCCACGACAACCCGCGGCGGCACCTTCCGGATGCGCATAAACACCAGATCAAACAATCCGACCTTTACACCCGAGAAGAGCGCGGTGATCCAGAGGTTAATGGGGACGAAGTACAAAAAGACAAAAAACAGGATGATGGCTCCAAGAACCATCGCTAGCAATGCTGCTCCTTCCATAAAATTTCAGGTTAGTTAAGGGGTTTCACAATTATTTGAGTGCCTTGAATCTGAATTACCTGCACCCGCGAGCCAACGTTCACATAATCGCCCAGCGACTTGACCTCATACGTCTGACCGTTGAACTCGGCGCGGCCATACGGCTTTAATGTTGTTACGGCCACGCCTTCGTCACCTATGGAGACGGTTATCGCGATATCTTCATTGACCCGGGCGGCAATCGCCGACTTATTGGCGAAGCGGAGCCACGCCTTGGAGCGGAAGCTGAAGAACAGCGCCACTGCCGTCAGGCCGGCTGTACCGAGCAGAACATACCACCCTGTCTCATTGCCGAATTCGCGATAGGCAAACAGAATTCCTACACCCGCGAGTACCACGCCCGCGAGCCCGACAATGGTTGTCCCCGGAACGAATACTATTTCCAGTATGACAAGCAGAAGCCCAATCAGAATGAGTGCAACAATGAGTGTCCACATAATGGTGACAGGAATTTTAAAGATACCAAAACTTCCCGGATATTGAGTGGCCTCAATAAGCGCGGGCGAAAAGGACACGTTTTGAAGACGGCTTTCCTGAGAACACGCACGTGCCGGCCTCCTCTTTTGCATCCAGGGGGATACAGCGGATCGTAGCCTTTGTTTCATCCTTGATAGCTTGCTCCGTTTCGATGGTACCATCCCAGTGAGCTGACACAAATCCGCCCTTCTCATCGAGAACTTGCTTGAAGGTATCGAAGTCGTTCACCTCCGTGGTGTGTTCGTCGCGAAACTTCCTCGCGCGGTCGTAGATGTTTTTCTGAATTTCCTCCAGAAGGGCGGGCACAAGACGGGCGATATCGTCAGCATTCACCGTCTGTTTTTCTTTAGTGTCACGGCGAGCGATTTCCGCAGTTCCATTGTCAAGATCGCGGGGTCCCATGGCAATGCGTACCGGTACGCCCTTCAACTCCCATTCAGCGAACTTGAATCCCGGCTTATGAGTATCGCGATTATCAAACTTTACCGTAAGCCCTTGTTGACGTAGGGCTGCCGCGATAGCTTCTGCTTTTTCGGCTACGCGCGCTTCTTCGTCAGCCGTTTTATAAATCGGAACAATTACGACGTGAATAGGTGCCAGCTTCGGCGGAAGAACCAGACCGTCGTCGTCGGAGTGCGCCATAATCAAAGCCCCCATCAGACGGGTACTGACACCCCATGAGGTGCCCCATACATATTCGAGTTTACCTTCCTTATTGGCAAACTGCACGTCGAAAGCTTTAGCAAAATTCTGTCCCAGAAAGTGTGACGTTCCGGCCTGCAAGGCTTTACCGTCCTGCATCATCGCTTCGATGCAGTAAGTATCGAGCGCTCCGGGGAAGCGTTCACCCTCCGACTTAACGCCCTTTACCACCGGCAAGGCCATGAAATTCTCTGCAAAATCGCTGTAAACTCCGAGCATCCGCACCGTCTCCTCCACCGCCTCCTCGGGTGTAGCGTGGGCGGTGTGACCTTCCTGCCACAGAAATTCCGCCGTTCGCAAGAAGAGACGCGTCCGCATCTCCCAGCGTACAACGTTCGCCCATTGGTTGATGAGCAAGGGAAGATCGCGGTACGACTGTATCCATTTTTTGTATGTGCTCCAGATAATCGCTTCACTGGTCGGGCGAACGACAAGCTCCTCCTCCAGTTTCGCCTCAGGGTCCACGATCAACTTTCCGGGCTTTTCCGGATCGTTCTTAAGCCGGTAGTGCGATACTATTGCGCATTCTTTGGCAAAACCCTCCGCATTTTGCTCTTCCGCTTCAAAGAGACTTTTTGGTACGAAGAGCGGAAAATAGGCGTTCGTGTGACCGGTGTCCTTGAACATCTTGTCAAGGGCTTGCTGCATCTTTTCCCAGATGCTGTATCCGTACGGCTTGATCACCATACAACCGCGTACATCGGAGTGCTCAGCCAGATCTGCCTTCTTCACTAACTCGTTGTACCACAGTGAGTAATCTTCCTGCCGAGTAGGTAACGCCTTTGCCATGGATGGTATAATTTTTGCCTTTATAACAAACGAACGACAAATATAATCCCACCAAGGCAATGCGCGGGATTTTTTGTAGTTTTATAGAATACTTTTCAGCTGTTTTGCGTTAAATCTATCAGGACCATTAAAACCGCTCGGTTATGAAGATATCAGGGATTTTGCTGGCTGTTTTCTCGATGTTGACTGTTGGGGCGTTTGCCCAGGGCATCGAGTATGACGATATGTACTTCACCGCGAAGGATCGCGCGAAATTGAATGCCCAGAGAGAAGTGGCATACAACGACACGCGTATGTCGCGTTCGAAACAGCGCGAGCTTTTGAACGAAGAGTACAGCATTAATCCCACCGACAGTTACTCGGCACGGAATGTAAATCCTGAATATACTTCCCGCGCCCAGACGCGTGAAGCACAGGCAGCGGAGGGCGATTATTTCGTATCCGATTACCAATACCGCAGCAGCCAGTTCCGGACGTTCAACAACCAGTACAACAACTGGTATGGCAACGACTGGTACCGGATGAACTACTGGGGCCCGGCCATCAATACCTGGAATAGCCCCTATTATGGCTACAACCCGTGGTACGATCCGTACATGGGATATAGCGGCTGGTCTACTTCCCTGAGTTTCCGTATGGGACACTCGTGGAATTACGGGTGGGGCGGCTATTACAATCCCTGGGGGTACTCGTACGGTTGGGATCCCTTCTATAGCGGCTTTGGTTATGGCATGGGTTATGGTATGGGGTACGGTTACTGGAATCCCTACCGTTATGGCTACTACCCCGGCGTGATTATCATCAACAATCCGGAGTACGCCGGCCGCAGAACGGTAGAAGGCAGGCGCCCCGTGCGCTCGCAGGGTGCAGTATCTCGTACAGCCGATACGCGGCCGCGTACTGACATATTTGATCGCAATTCAAACAGCAGCAATACGCGTTCGTCAACCACAAGCCGACAGGCGGAATACTATAACCGCTCAAGAAGTTCTTCGAATTCGACCTTCTACGATCGGCAGACAACGCAGCAGAACCGCTCACGGACGTGGGACAACAGCAGCTATGACCGCAGCAACTCGTCAGGACGGACGTATACTCCGTCGACGCAGCCGTCAAGAAGCTACAGTACGCCCTCCACGAGCAGCCCTTCGCGCAGCATGGGTTCCGGTTCGAGCGGACGTTCCCGCGGCAGGTACTAAACATTACGAAATCAGATTCGTATGAGACATTTTTTGTTCAGGCTTTGCCTGATGGCTATCCCTTTGTTCATTTTTCAGAGCGCTAAGGCACAATCCTACGCAGAAACGGCGCTCATCCTCGGCGGTACAGCACCTGCAGGAAGTGCCCGCGTACAGGCGCTCGGAGGAAGTCAGACCGCGCTCGGAGCTGACTACAGTTCGGCGTTGTCGAACCCGGCGGGACTGGGTATGTACAACCGCGGAGAGTTCACCTTCAGCCTGGGTTTCAACGATAACCAAACCTCATCCAGCTATTATGGATCGCGGAACAGCGACAATCGCACGGTCTTTAATATCCCGGGCTTCAGCTATGTCTGGAATTTCCCGAACCGAAGCGAAGGATTTATTGGCGGGTCTCTTGCTTTCAGCTTCTCGCGGACAAATGATTTCAACCGCCAGGCGCTTTATAGCGGGAGTAACCTCAACAAGTCTATCATTGACTACTTTATCGAACAATCGAACGGGTTCACTACCGATCAGTTTCTTGACGGAGGTTATCACTACAACTCGCCGACCGGCCTTGCCTACCACAACTTCCTCATCGGGCCTCTTTCCGTCGAAGATGCGAATGCTCCCGATGACATCTATTTCACCTACGCGCCACTGCCCGATCGCCAAAACGAGTTAGAAGAGATTCTTGTAAAAGGGGCGACCAACCAATGGAACATATCCTATGGTGGAAATATAGAAGACAGGTTTTTCTTCGGCGCAGGAGTTGGTGTAACCAGCCTTCGCTATGAGTCACGCAAAGATTACATTGAGCGATACAATGCTGACGTGCCTTCTGTCGAAGTTATGCACCTCACAGAAAAGCTTACGATCACCGGTACCGGTGTCAACGCCACACTCGGAGCCATTGGCCGGCCGATTGACGAAATACAGATAGGTGTTTCCTACACCACGCCTACTGCCTATGCTCTTAGCGAATCATATGAGGCGGCGATGGGTACCCGTTGGGAACAAGGCTTCATTTATCCGTCACCGGATGGTGGTGTCGATCTCTCTACATCCAACCTTGATGATCCCATTATGACCGATATCATCATGAGCGATTATCGGCTTACTATTCCTTCCAAACTACGCGGGGGGATAGCATACTTCACGCGCTACGGATTCATTACGGGCGATGTTGAATATACCAACCCTTCACGTCTGCGGTACAAATCAAACATAGGCGGCTTGTCATTTGAAGAAGATAACAGGGAAATCAGCGACATCTATCGCCCCACGGTGAACTACCGTGTTGGCGCCGAGTTTCGAAAAAATATCTGGAGACTTCGGGCAGGGTACAATCTGCTTACTAATGCATTCGACAAGCGCCTGAACGCCGACAACAGTGTTTCATCTATAACCGGCGGCGTGGGTATCCGGACACCTTCGTTTTACATTGATCTCGCAGTTATTCACGGAAAGACACAACCCTACCCCTATCGTCCGTATTCTTTTGCAGATGGGTCGGGACCCGTTGCCGAGTTCACCGACAGAACAGCCAGGGGTGTGCTAACGGTTGGATTTACGTTCTAAGTATGAGGCCGGAGGCTTTGTAGAAGGGACTCAAGCGAAGGGTCGGTGAGAACAATCTTCGCCTGATGATAACACTTCAGGCGTTCATCTCTCATCGTTTCAAGACGCTTCAGAATCTCACCCTCGTCTTCTGTATGAAGCAATGGACGTTCCCGGTTTTTTCTGACCCGCTCAAATAGCACCTGTACAGGGCAGTCGAGAAATATGCTTACACCATACTTGTTTATAAGGGTGATGCCATCGTGGAAGCAGGGAGCACCCCCTCCCGTCGACATCACAAAAGATCCGGTACTTGCAGCCCATGTCCGCAACAGGCGCGACTCGACAAGTCGAAAGTAATCGTGACCGGAGGAAGCGAAGATTTCACTGATAGCTTTTCCTTCTTCCTTTTCGATTTCCGCATCCAGATCTACAAAATCTATCGATAACCGATCGGCCAGTTGACGCCCCAAAGTGGTTTTCCCCGAGCCGGGCATTCCGATGAGAAAGATTTTCATGATTTGGCTTTCCTCCTTTACTCAGAAACCCTTGTGCTATCCCTGAATAAGACTCAGCACTTCTGCGGCATCCGGGGTATCGTTATGATGCCACTTCCCCTTCACCGTACCGTCAACCCAGAGCATAATTCCCGGATTTGAACGCACCATGGTTTTGAGAACTGTTGCGTCAACAAAGAAATAGGGAACAGCCAGCTGGTGTTCGTGACGAAATGCTTCGAAGTGAACAGGCGTCGACGCTGTAAACACCATCAATTCTACTTTGCCCTCAAGCTCCTGAGCGAGCTTTCGGACTGCATCCATATTCGAAGCAGAAGCACGGTTGACGTCGTAAATGATGAAAAGAAGACGGGGGCCTTCGAATGTCAGCTGGGTAATGTCTTCACCATCAACCGTACTCACAGCGTAGTCGGTGATTTTAGGAACCGTCCGGTCGTCGTTCTCATTCGTCTGAACGTATGCCTCGTACTTATACAAGGTGGTGTCACCCAGCCAGGATTCAGATCGTACTTTTTCACCGTTGTCTTTTCGGGTAAACACATATTCAAAATGAGGTGCTACTTCCGCCTGCATTTGCGTGGGTATGTGCTTTCCGATCGCGTAAGCCCTGAAATCGATAAATGGCAAATGGCCAATGGCGTACACACCAACAAACAGACTTAACGCTGTCGCTATACCAACAACGGCGTAACCCTCGCGCGTTCGCAGAACCGGCGTATAGCGCTTCCGGTGCCAGAACAGGTGGAGTACCGGGAACATGAGTATCACATCTTTGAAAAAAGATTCCCACGGCGTAAGCTTAATGGCATCACCAAAGCACCCGCAGTCTGTCACTTTATTGAAGTAGGCCGAGTAGAATGTCAGGAAGGTGAAGAACACCATCAACAACAACAGCAACCAGGCAGTGAGGTTCATGCGCCAGAAAATGAGCACGGCAACTCCCAGCACAATCTCTAGAATGATCATAATCATTCCGATTTCAAGCGCATAAGGCACGAAGAGACCGAAGAACGATCCAAAGTCGGCGGCGAAAACGGAAAAGTACTCCTCCATCTTGATCGCGGTACCGATCGGATCGTTGAGTTTTATTAGTCCGGAGAAGATGAAAAGACCGCCCACGAAAAAGCGGGCCGCCTGGTCAGCAATTCTGGTAAATGTCATGCTTCGTTGAGTTTAATAAGCGCAAACACAGCGTAATTGATCATATCCTGATAGTTGGCCTTCACCCCTTCACTTACGCGTGTGACCCCCTTGTTATCTTCTATTTGTTTTACCCGAAGCAACTTCATCAGGATAATATCGGTAATGGATGTCACGCGCATTTCCCGCCACGCCTCTCCATAGTCATGATTCTTGTTTTCGAGCAGGGCCATTGTCTCATCGATCACTTCATCGTACAACGGCTCCAAATCTTCGAAAGTCATTTCCAACGAGTCGGAGTCAGCGAGTTGAAGCTGCAGCAGTGCGATTACGCAGTAATTGATGATACCGACGAACTCGTCGCGGATGGGATCCCCTACCTTCTGCGTGCCCTTTTCCTGAATACTCCGGATGCGTTGGGCCTTGATAAAGATCTGGTCGGTAATCGATGGTAACCGCAGGATACGCCAGGCAGTACCATAATCACGCGTTTTCTCTTCAAACAAGGTTTTGCAGGAGGCGATTACCTCTCTATATTCGGCAGCAGTTTTTTCGACCATAACGTTTCAGGGGGTGCAAAATACGCCATTTTCAGGAAACACAACACTTAACGTCGGCGGGCGGCTAATAGACCTTTCCACGCCACGCATCATGGGTATTCTCAACGTGACTCCCGACAGTTTTTTTGACGGAGGGCAATATACCACCACTGAAAGTACAGTAGCCAGGGCCGATGCCCTCCTGGCTGCGGGCGCTGACTTTATTGATATCGGAGGCTATTCCACCCGTCCCGGGGCTGATGAAGTACCCGAAGCAGAGGAGCGTCGCCGCGTTGTAGAAGCTGTGCGGGAAATCCGGCGACGATATCCGGAGGCGCTTTTGTCGGTAGACACCTTCCGTGCTTCAGTCGCTGAGGCAGCCGTAGCCGAAGGCGCCGTTATGATCAACGACATTTCGGGCGGTAGTCTTGACGACGCTATGTTTGATACCCTGGCTCGCCTGAACGTACCCTACGTCCTCATGCATATGCGGGGTACGCCAGCAACAATGAACACGCTTACTTCATACGACGACATCGTCACCGACATGATCACCTACTTTCATGAAAAGCTCGCTGCGCTTCGCGAAAGAGAAGTGAAGGACATCATTATCGATCCGGGGTTTGGATTTGCCAAGACAGTGAGTCAGAACTTTACCATTCTGGCAAATCTGCACAAATTCAATATTCTCGGACGCCCCTTACTGGCCGGCATTTCACGAAAGACCATGATCTGGAAGACACTACAAACCTCCCCCGATGGCGCGTTGAACGGTACTACTGCTTTGAACATGGCCGCCCTGATGAATGGCGCGAAGATATTGCGTGTACACGATGTCGCCGAAGCCCGGGAAGTGGTTCGGCTATACATCGCTATGCAGCAGGCGTAGCACCCGTTTTGATCAAGGGAACCCTTTAAAGGGACATTACGCTACTTCAATAAATAAGTCTGGTGACAACGTTTCTTATTTGATATTTTTGCTTGAATGATCTTTTCCTTCAATATAGGTTTCCTCGAAGTCAGTTGGGTCGACGTCATTGATATTACCCTGGTAAGCGTACTGCTTTATCAGGTCTACAAGTTGATTCGGGGAAGTATAGCCGTAAACATCTTTCTGGGGATATTGGCGCTGTACCTTATATATCTGATTGTACGCGCCGCAGAGATGGAACTGCTGACGACAATCCTCGGGCAGTTCATGGGTGTTGGCGTTCTGGCAATGATCATTCTCTTCCAACCGGAGATTCGAAAATTTCTACTGGTGATAGGTCGCAGTACGGAATTCCGCGAAAACATCTTCAAGACAATGACCGCGTGGCGTAATCCGATCGATCATGGTTTTGATATCCAGCAGGTGATGGAAGCGGTGAAGACACTGCGCTCGACCAAGACCGGCGCCCTGATTGTTTTCTCCCGCGATATGGAGCTCAAGTTCTACATTGAGACTGGCGACACGCTCAACGCGGAAGTCACACGCCGTCTGTTACTGGCAATTTTCAATAAAAGCAGTCCGCTTCACGACGGCGCCGTTATCATACACAAAGGCCGGATCAAAGCAGCACGGTGCATTCTCCCGGTGAGCGAGAATGACAATCTGCCGGCACATTTTGGTCTCCGCCACCGCGCAGCTGTCGGCATGTCTGAAAATACTGACACGCTGGTTCTCGCTATCTCGGAAGAAACCGGTCGGCTGATTCTAGCTCGCAACGGCGGATACCTCCGCGGTCTTAAACTCAGTCAGGTCGAGAAGAAAATACTGGACTACCTGCAAAACACCGAACCGGGCAACTGGCTGGACGTGCCCGAGGAAACCCGCGAACCTGCCGAAGGGTAAGTCTACAAATCAATATCGGAAGGACTTAACCGAAGCATTTCGATTAAGTGATTTCAAAAACTTGTTGAGCTTCTTACGCGGGGCCGCGATCTCGTAGTGAAAAACTGCATTTCCTTCTTTCTTGATAGTCCTGAGTCGTCGAAATCTGATCCCGGCCTCGCGCATATTTTTCTCCAGCCGGAGGTCATAGGATCCGTGAAAGGTTACGTGCAGTTCCAATGTCTTACGAAAGCGCTCGAGCGTGTTCTGAATCACGCCGAAGCCGGCCAACACCACCAGTACCACCAGCGTGCTCGCCAGGGCAAGATAATATTCACCTGCTCCGACGGCCATTCCCAACGCGGCAGCCACCCAGATACTACTTGCCGTTGTTAACCCCGTCACTGTGAACCCCTCTCGAAGAATTGCTCCCGCCCCCAGGAACCCTATCCCGGTGACGATATTGGAAGCAATCCGTCCTGTCTCCCCCTCGGCCCCTTGAATTCCCGAGATCATTGTAAACAGCGTGGCCCCGACACAGATAAGAATGATTGTGCGCAGTCCTGCCGACTTGTTCTTATATTCGCGCTCCGCGCCGATAATCGTTCCGATCAGCAGCGCCAACCCCAACTTGGTGATTATTTCATCAATACCGGTATCCATAAAATTGCTAACAAAGCACCCTGCAGCCATGGTTCCAACCATTTATGTACCGGGGTACGGGGGCACGGAATTTGATTTATCCCGGCTCCGGCAACTGGTTACTTCCCGACGCAGCAGACCATAAACGGAAAAAACCTGCTCGCTATTTCGCAACTACGTCCCACTAGCCTGGCGTCCCGGCAATTCGACGTTTTTCGAAAGAGGGTTTAAACGAAGATAACCATATTAAGCAAAGTTGTTGTAATTTCACTTTTTTGAATCCAGCTATGGCTATGAGCGAAGCAAATCCTGTCAAGTTTTACATCGCCAAGTTCTTTTTTCTGGTCTTTGCTCTCCTGCAGTGGGTAGTCGCAGTCTTGCTATTGCTGCGCCTTCCTTTTACCAGCGAAGCTTTTTTTGTCTCGATGATCTTCGTGATTCTAGGGTTTGTATTCTTCTACGTTTTTCTCCTGGTGAACGAAAAAGTCAAGCGAGTCGCGGTTGGAAAAAATAAGATCGTCATCATTGAAGGAGATCGCAATTCGCGTTTCGGATGGCCCGACGTGAAGTCACTCAGAATCATCCCATTCTTTAACTTGTACCGGTTGAAACTCCGGGGCAAGCGTGAGCCCGTGTATTTCTTCCCCGCACGCAACATTGATCCTGCCTTCGGGTTGCTTGCGCGCGACACCTCGAGAATGGGGTCAATTGTCTCGAAAAGGAAAAAGCAGTTCAAGATCAAATAAAGACGCGACAGCGTCTATCGAACTACCCCGAGATCGCGACCTACCGCAGTGAACGCTTCAATAGCGGCGTCAAGATGTTCGGGTTCATGTGCGGCTGAAAGCTGTACCCGAATACGTGCCTGCCCCTTCGGAACAACCGGAAAGAAAAACCCGATGACATAGATACCGCGGTTGAGAAGGCGCTCGGCAAACTCCTGTGCCAGAGGTGCATCATAGAGCATAATAGGGACAATCGGATGCTCCCCCGGTTTGATATCAAATCCTGCCCGGGTCATTTTCTCCCGGAAGTATCGCGTGTTCTGCTCGAGTTTATCGCGAAGCTCGGTAGTCTCCGACAGCATATTGAAAACTTCGATCGATGCTCCCGCGATTGACGGGGCCAGCGTATTGGAGAACAGATAGGGGCGAGACCGCTGGCGAAGAATTTCAACGATTTCCTTCCGCGCCGCAGTAAATCCTCCCGATGCACCGCCAAGAGCTTTCCCCAACGTCCCTGTAACGATATCAACCCGATCGATTACACCGTGGTACTCGTGAACACCCCGGCCGGTCTTGCCGATGAAGCCCGTGGCGTGTGATTCATCCGTCATGACCAGCGCTTCAAACTCATCGGCGAGATCACAGATTTTATCAAGCTGCGCAATGGTTCCATCCATAGAAAAAGCGCCGTCGGTGACGATCAGAATCTGTTCCGCACCACTTTCGCGCGCTTCGGTCAGCTGTCTGCGCAGGTCGTCCATGTCGTTGTGACGATAGCGGTATCGTTTTGCTTTGCAAAGTCGCACTCCATCGATGATGGAGGCATGATTGAGCTCATCCGAAATGATTGCATCCTCCGCTCCAAGTAAGGGCTCAAACACTCCACCGTTCGCGTCAAACGCTGCAGCATAAAGGATCGCGTCTTCCATGCCGAGGAATTCGGCAATACGCGTCTCCAGCTCTTTGTGAATATCCTGAGTGCCACAGATGAAACGCACCGATGACATACCGTAACCATGCGTATCGATCGTACGTTTGGCGGCAGCGATGACTCGCGGATGCGAAGACAACCCAAGGTAATTGTTCGCACAGAAGTTGATAACCTCTTTACCCTGAGTCCGGATCACTGCACCTTGCGGCGTCGTAATCACTCGTTCGGATTTGTACAATCCAGCGCTTCGAATGCTTTCCAGTTCCCGCAGAAGTGCCGGCTTGAGTTTCTTATACATATAGTCCCGTTAGTGTTATCCCATCTTCGGTCTCATCACCGGCTTTCCAGGGCGCGGCTTGGCCGGTGTCGGCGGCTCTGCCGGCTTGGTATCTTCCGGCGGCAAAGAAGCGAGAAGATACTTTCTTCTGATCGCATTGATCAGATTCAGCTTCTGCATCGTGAAGCTATTCGGATGCACAACTTCAAACTCATTTTTCCACGATGTCCAAAGCTCGGGTTCCGCAGCCCGCAGGGCAGCAGAATCGATCTTCTTGGCCTTGAGATACTCTTCAAAATCCGGACCCTCTGACATAATCCTCTTTTTAGGAAAAAGTTATCCACTGTCGCTGCCAGGATCGGTCATAAAAATACCGGCAAACGTGTGAACACAAAGGTATAAGGTTTTTATTTTGCACAGGACACTCTCATTTATCCCGATCAGTGAAAAATCGCACTATCCTCGTAATAGGCGCAAGCGGGCAACTCGGATCGGAGCTTACTCAGGCCCTCATCGATCGCCATGGCTCTGCTCATGTGCTGGCCGCTGACTTGCGCGAACCCATGGTTTCCCTTCCGGAGGGAAATTTTTGCCTTCTTGACGTACTCGACAAAAACCAGCTTCGAAAGATAATCACCGAGAGGGAGGTTGGTGAAATCTATCATCTTGCGGCTGTCCTTTCCGCCTCCGGTGAGCGCGATCCACTTTTCGCCTGGCACCTAAACATGGACAGCCTGATCAACGTGCTCGAAGCTGCGAAATCAGCGGGCGTGCGGAAGGTTTTCTGGCCCAGTTCTATCGCAGTATTCGGTCCGAATACTCCTAAAGACAACACGCCACAGGACACCATCATGGATCCCACAACCATTTATGGGATCAGCAAGCTGGCGGGAGAACGTCTGTGTGAGTGGTACTTCAACAAATACGGCATCGATGTTCGCAGTTTGCGCTATCCGGGATTGATCGGATACAAACATCCTCCCGGAGGCGGAACGACGGACTACGCGGTAGAAATTTTCATTAAAGCGCTTACTGAGCGGCGATTCACATGTTTTCTTCAGCCCGACACCGCTCTACCCATGATGTATATGGAGGACGCCATTAAGGCTACACTCGACTTAATGGACGCACCCGCTGACAGAATTACCGTGCGGTCGAGTTACAACATAACAGCGATGTCTTTTTCTCCCGCTGACATAGCGGCGGAAATTCGCAAACATCTGCCCGACTTTACCATTACGTACGAACCCGATTTCCGGCAGGCGATTGCCAACTCGTGGCCAAGGTCTATTGACGACGAGCGCGCCCGACGCGACTGGGGGTGGAAGCCGGCATTTACCCTCGGACGTATGGTGGGAGAAATCGTCAACCAACTTCCGGCACTACTCAAGCAATCCGCATCTTCCCATTAGTAAAGGAAGGGCAGCGCCGGGTCTATCCGGTCAAAAAAGCCCCGGTCGGCTTTTTATCCCCGGTGTATTGTGCAATCTTTGACGCCACCAAGACGACAAATCTGACTATGATGGACAACCTGAAAATCGATCACACAGACGGTATTGTCACCGTCTATATATCAAGACCGGAAGCGATGAACGCGTTGAATCTCAAGACGCTATCCGAGCTTATCGTGGTTCTGCAGCAGGCTTATGAACAACCCGACTATCGCGGGCTCATCCTTACCGGAGATGGAGAGAAGGCGTTTGTGGCGGGTGCTGACATCAAGGAATTGGCAGCGCTCACCCGAGACCAGGCACTCGCCTTTGCCCAGAACGGCCAACGGTTGTTTAAACTTATTGAAGACTGCCCCAAGCCCGTTATTGCGGCTGTGAACGGCTATGCTCTCGGCGGGGGGTGTGAACTGGCTATGGCCTGCCATATCCGCATTGCCGCTGAAGAAGCGCGTTTCGGCCAGCCCGAAGTCAACCTGGGCATAATCCCCGGGTATGGTGGAACGCAACGTCTCACACAGTTGGTAGGACGAGGAAAAGCCCTCGAACTGATGATGACAGGTGATATGGTGACCGCACAGCAAGCCCTAAGCATCGGCCTTGTAAACCATGTTGTGCCGCGCGTGTCGCTGGCAGAGTTCACCCGCGATATGATGAAACGTATTCTTGCGAAAGGACCATTCGCCGTGAGCCAGGTTATCAAAAGTGTTAATGCGGGCTATGGTTTTCAGGATGCAGGTTATGCAGCGGAAGCCGAGAATTTTGCGGCCTGCGTCAATACGCATGACTTCCGCGAAGGGACTGACGCCTTTATCAACAAGCGACAACCCGCGTTCAAGGGAGAGTAATACGGACTCAGCATGAGTAAAATTCAGCGACTTGCCGGTGAGACGATCCTCTACGGACTGGGCAGTATTGTGCCCCGGTTTCTGAGTTTCCTTCTCGTGCCCCTTCATACCGCAGTCTTTGCTCCCGAAGAATATGGAGTCATCACGAAAGTCTATGCATATGTAGCCGTGGTGAACATCGTATACATCTTCGGCATGGAAACCGCGTACTTCCGGTTCGCCAGCAAGCCCGGCAGTGACGAGAAACACATTTTCAACCTGGCGCAGACTGCAGTACTTGCAGTGAGCGGACTTCTTTCCGCGGTCTTCATCGTATTCTCCGATTCAATAGCCACAGCGTTGTCCGTCCCCGGCCGGGCCGATCTTGTGATCTGGCTTGTATGCATCATGTTTATTGATGCGGTCGCCGCAATTCCGTTTGCCCGGCTTCGCCTGCGCAAGAAGGCCATCCGTTTTGCCACAGGTAAGTTGATCAACATCGGCATTCTTGTAGTCCTCAATGTCTACCTTCTGAAATTCTATCCCTTCGGTAAGCCTGACGTCTCATTGGTCTTTCTGGCAAATCTTGTTGCGACCGGATTTTATCTGATTTTCTTTGCGCGGGAACTGCTCTCCTGGCGACCTGCTCATGATCGTACTCTTTCCCCTTCGATGTACAGCTATGCCTATCCGATTATGCTCACCGGACTGGCGGGGATGACGAATGAGATGTTTTCCCGTATCACTCTTGAAAGGTGGTTACCCGAAGGGTTTTACGGCGATCGGAGCGAAGAGTACGCCCTTGGGATTTTCGGGGCTTGCTATAAACTCGCCGCGCTGATGAACCTCGCAATACAGGCCTTTCGTTACGCGGCCGAACCGTTTTTCTTTTCCAACGCGGCTGAGAAAAATTCTCCCCAGCTTTTCGCGAGGGTAAACCACTATTTTATTATCGTTTGCTGTTTTATCCTGCTTGCTGTTTCCGTCAACCTTGACATCATCAAGTACTTCCTCGCCGATCCCTCATACTGGGAAGGGCTTCATATTGTTCCGATGCTCCTTCTCGCCTACCTGCTCCTCGGCGTGTATTACAATCTTTCGGTATGGTTCAAGGTAACGGACCGGACCTATTTCGGAACGATTATTACTTTTGTCGGAGTTTTTGTCACCATTGCAGCAAACTACTTCCTGATTCCGGTAGCCGGATACGCGGGCAGCGCCATTGCCGCGGTGATGTGTTACGCGTCGATGACGGTGATTTGCTATGTAATGGGACAGCGGTATTACCCGGTTCCTTATCAGTGGGGACCGGGACTGTTTTACATTATCGTCGCCGTAGCCCTGGCGTATGGCGTAAACGTCGTAGAATTTGAACATCAGCTTGTGGCCACTGGCTTCCATATAGTTGTGCTGCTCTTGTTTGCAGCATGCATTTACGGTATCGAAACACGAAGAGAAAGGGTTAGCCGGGTCTGAATTTTGTATGGCCTGACTTGTCCTGAGCACTTCTGTTTCTGTTTTTTCAAACCAAATCATATTCATGAACATTATTATTCCGATGGCCGGTCTTGGAAAAAGAATGCGGCCTCATACGCTCACTGTTCCGAAACCGCTCTTACCGATTGCAGGCAAGCCTATTGTTCACCGGCTCGTCGAAGACATTGCCCGCGTGTCAAACGAAAAAATCGAGAACGTCGGATTTATTATTCATCCTTCTTTTGGAAAGGAAGTCGAAGAAAATTTGAAGGCAATTGCCGAGCAAGTGGGTGCCCGGGGCAAGATTTTCTATCAGACAGAAGCCCTCGGAATCTCTCACGCGCTGCTGTTCGCCCGCGAATTGTTTACCGGAAAAGTAATCGTCGCCTTTGCCGACACGTTATTCAAGGCTGACTTCAAGATGGATACAAGTCGCGATGGCATCATCTGGGTGCAGCGCGTAGAAGACCCCAGTCAGTTCGGCGTTGTAAAACTCAACGAACACGGTGAGATCAACGCATTCGTCGAAAAGCCCGCGGATTTTGTCTCCGACCTTGCCATCATCGGCATTTACTTCTTCAAAGACGGCGAACGACTGGCGGGCGAAATGCAATATCTCATCGACAATGACATTCGGGAAAAAGGTGAATTCCAGTTTACCACGGCTCTGGAAAACATGCGCGCGAAAGGAGCGGTGTTTGTCACCGGACAGGTAACGGAATGGCTCGATTGCGGAAACAAGGATGCAACAGTTCAGACCAACCAGCGGTATCTTGAATTCATCCGCGATCAAAAGCTCGTGTCAGACGAAGCCACGCTGACGAATGCCGTGATTATCCCCCCGTGTTTTATTGCTGAGGGCGTCGTCATCGAAAATTCCGTCGTAGGTCCGCACGTATCCGTCGGAAAGAACACCGTCATCACGGATAGCCGTATCCGGAATTCGATCGTTCAGGAAAATTCACGTCTCTCGGGAGCCGTCCTGGAAAATAGTATGTTGGGGAATTTCGTTAATTTTGAGAAAAAGCCCCTGGACCTGAGCGTAGGAGACTACAACACTTTGACTTGAAAAACCGGGCCATTAATAGAATCTTCTGGCTTCTCCTGCTAATCGCCGTCGCCTTTCCGGAAACGGCTGCCGCGCAGAAGAAGAAGCGCGGCAACGAGCCGGCGCAAGGTATTCGACTGAGAGAAGCGGAGTTCTATTTCACCGAAGGCGAGAAGTATTTCATCCTTGAAGACTACGCCAAGGCCCTTGTCTACTATCACCGGGCCCTCGACATTCACCCCGAAAACGCAACCATCCACTACAAGATTGCCCAGGTACTATCGCGGAGTAACAATCACGATGATTTGTTGAAGGCCACCGCGCGTATCGAAGAAGCGCTCCGGCTGGAAAAAAACAACAAGTACTTCTATCTCCTGGCCGCTGACATATACAACGGCCTGGGTCGGTTCGACAAGGCGGCCGACGCCTACGAAGAGATGCTGGAGCGCATCCAGGGTACGGAGCAATACTTATTCGAAGTAGCGGCAGTATATCAATACGCCTCACGTCCTGCCGACGCCCTGAAGGCGTATAACCGCGCCGAAGAAGTATTCGGCATAAACGAAACTTCGTCGATACAAAAGCTCAAGCTTCTTCTCGAGCAGAACAAAACCGAAGAAGCTTTGACAGAAGGGGAAAAGCTGATCGCAGCCTTTCCGGGGGAGGCCCGTTATGTGATGGCGCTCGCCGAGGTCATTTCCGGAAAAGGAATGCGAGACCGGGCGGTTGTCCTCCTCGAGAAATTTGTAGCCGACCACCCGGGCCACAGCCAGGTCGAAATGCTGCTCGCGGGCTTCTATCGCGATATTGGTCAGGACCAAAAGGCTCAGCCTTTGTTGCTCCGCTTATTTGATGATCCTTCCGTAGGGTTGCAAAGCAAGATCATCATCATGGGGGCTTACAACGCCGAACTTCATGAGAAACGTACGACGAGGCAGAGGGATTCGGCCCGCGAAGCTTTTGCCGTCGAACTCTATAATAAACTCAAAGCCGCGCATCCCGACGATCCTACGGTCAAGATTGTCGGAGGCGACCTGTACCTGTCTGTGGGAAATCAGCGCGAAGCACGACAGCACTATCTCGACGCGGTGGAGAGCGGTGCCGACGTTACGTTCGAGGTTTACGAAAATCTGTTGTATCTTGAAGTTCGCCTGGAACAATGGGACGACGTGATCAGACACGCCGAAGACGCCCTGGAAATCTATCCCAACCAGGGCATGATCCATTATTTCCATGGTGTTGCCCGATTGCGAAAGCGAACCTACGACGAGGCCATCTTCGCCCTTGAACAGGCAAAGAGGCTCCTCTCCTCCAATCCGGGTATGATCAGTGAAATTAACAGCCAGCTCGGAGAGGCGTACAACGCAACGCGGCAGTACGATCGGTCGGACCAGGCCTATGAGGAGGCTCTCGCCTTCAACCCTGCCAACCCGATCGTTCTCAATAATTACAGTTATTATCTTGCACAGCGCGGGCAAAATCTTGAGAAGGCCGAAAAGATGTCGGCAACATTGATAAAAAATCATCCAGAAAACCCGACCTTTCTGGACACTTATGCCTGGGTCCTGTTTATGCGTGAAAAATACCGGGAGGCCAGGAAAGTAATGGAAAAAGCGCTGGAGACAGGAAAAGCAACCGCTGTGCATTTCGAGCACTACGGCGACATCCTCTACAAACTTGGTGACGTAGAAGGTGCCGTAAAGCAATGGGAAAAAGCCCGCGGCTTGAATGCCGACAGCGAGACCCTTAACAGAAAAATTGCGAACCGTAAAATATATGACTAAGAGCCAGGGGTTCTTACTCCTGATGGTGCTGCTGGTTGCTGCCAGCTGTAGCCGTCGGGTTACCAGCCTTCCGCCCGCCGCCGAGCCAAAAGCCAAACTGAACATTGAAAACATCGATTTCGATTATTTTCAGGGCAAAGCCCGTATGGTCTTGCGCGACGGGGACAAGGAAAGAGAGGTCAAAGCGAACGTCCGTATTCGCAAAGACTCGGTCATCTGGATGACCTTCTCCGTCATTGGTGTTCAGGGCGGAAAAGCCCTGATCGACAGAGACTCCATCACCATCGTCAGCACCGTCGACAAAGAATATTACGTTTTTCCGTATACCGAACTCTCGGAGCGCTTTCAGTTTGAAATCAACTACGAAATCGTTCAGGCCGCAATGCTTGGGAACCCCATCGTTCCCCGTTCAGATAACGATGATGTGGAGCGGGAATCCTCAATGTTCCTGCTGAAGCAAAACAAGTCGGACATCGACATCGTTAACTATGTAAATGCAGCCAGCATGAAAATTGAGAAGGTTGAGATGAAGCAGGACGGCACCCCAAACTCGCTTGTGATCAACTATTCCAATTTTCAACCCGTTGGCGATAAAATTTTCCCTTACAACGGCACGATAAATCTCTTTTATAAGACAGTATCCGGCTTGCTGAATACCACCATTATCTTTGAGTACAGCAAGGCGGAAGTTGGCGATAAGGAACTTCGGTTCCCCTTCAATATTCCCAAGAAATATGTGCGGAGGTAAGAGTATCTTACGACTTCTTCTGATATGTGTTCTTGCCACGCCCGCCTTCGGGCAGAACAAAGCACAACTCCAGAAGCAGAAGCAGGAAAGTGTTGAGAGGATCAAGGAAGTCGAAAAGATTCTCAAGCAGACCAGTACCCGAAAGAAAAACACTCTGGGCGAGCTTAACGCCTTGAATCAACGCATCCTTGAACAGGAGACGCTAATCAGCGGAATTAAGAAAGAGATCAATCTCCTCAACACTGAGATCCGGGAAAACAACGACATCATCGCGGTTCTCGACGACGATCTGAAGAAGCTTCGCAAAGAATACGCGACGATGCTATTCGCCGCCCAGAAAGCCAGCAACAGCACCACGCGGCTTACCTTTCTATTCTCGGCAAAATCATTCGATCAGTTCGTCATGCGCCTCCGATACATGGAGCAATACAGCGAGACGCGGAAACTGCAGGCCGAGTTGATCACACAGGTCCAGGCCGAACTCGGGATGCACGTCAAGGAAATTGAGGCAAAACGGTCGGAGCAAAGCGCCCTGCTTGACGAAAATATGCGCGAAAACGTAGAATTGGCTTCCCTGAAAAAGAAGCAGTCCGACCTTGTCAAGGCGCTGGAGAAAGAAGAAAAACAACTCAAGCGCGATCTGGACCAAACCCGCAAGGCCCTTGCCGCCCTCGACAAGAAAATCAACGACCTTATTCGCGAAGAGATGGAACGCGAGGCACGCGCCGCGCGCGCCAATAAGTCAGCTGCCGTAGCCCTCTCATCTTCCTTCGAAGACAACAAGAGCAAACTGCCCTGGCCTGTGTCCACGGGCTTTATCTCGCAGAAATTCGGCCGCCAGAACCATCCCGTTCTTAAGGGTATCGTCCAGCAAAACGATGGCGTCAACATTCAGACTACCGAAAATGAGAAAGTGCGCAGTGTCTTCGATGGAGAAGTTCGAAGTGTCAGCTTCATTCCGACGTTGGGAAGCACTGTGATTGTTAACCACGGCGACTACTATACCGTGTACGCGGGCTTGAAGCAGGTGTACGTGAAGACGGGTCAGAAAGTGACGACTAATCAGGAAATTGGTCAGGTCCTGGCCAACAAAGACGGGATTGCGGAACTTCGCTTTCAGATCCGTAAAAAGTTCACCGCATTGGACCCGCAAGCCTGGTTAGTGGCCATGTAGCCCCGGAAAAGAATTAAAAGGCTTGCTTCACAATCTCAGTTATTTTGGTCTATTTTTGTGATTCCCGGCCTTTTTACGGCCCATGTTGTTAATAGCCGGTTAAAACTTCCTTCGAACTATAACTAACATCGAATATGAACTCGGTATTGCTTTTTATTGGAAACCTGGGCATGCAGGAAATTCTTCTGGTTGGTCTGTTTGTATTGATTTTCTTCGGCGCCAACAAGATTCCTGAGTTCATGCGTGGCCTGGGCAAAGGGGTTCGCGAATTCAAAGACTCCATCAAGGATGTCAAGAAAGATATTGAAGACGCGGGATCTGCCGCCAGAATCGAAGACGGGAAGTAAGGATTGAAAAACTACGGTTCATTCCGGGAAATCCGGAACGATCTCCAGTCCGGCACGCTATCCTGTCAGGATTTAGTCAAGCATTATCTCTCCAACATTGCTGAAAAGTCACACCTCAACGTGTTTCTGAGCGTGTACGGGGAAGAAGCGCTTCATCGGGCAGCGGAGGTCGACAAAAAAATACAAGCTAACACAGCCGGGAAACTGGCCGGTCTTGTCGTGGGGATAAAGGATGTCCTGGCGTACAAGGACCATCCTCTTCAGGCAGCCAGCCGTATCCTTGACGGGTTTACTTCTCAGTATACCGCAACCGCTGTGCAACGTCTTCTCGACGAAGACGCTATTATTATTGGTCGTCAGAACTGCGATGAATTTGCGATGGGCTCCTCCAACGAGAACTCCGCGTTCGGGCCCGTTCTGCATGGTCAGGACCCCACGCGTGTTCCCGGCGGATCGTCGGGTGGCTCAGCCGTGGGTGTAATGACGGACATGTGTCAGGTGTCGCTCGGCTCCGACACAGGAGGCAGCGTACGCCAACCCGCTGGCTTTTGCGGCGTTGTCGGGCTCAAGCCAACGTACTCCCGCATTTCTCGCCATGGGCTCATTGCTTACGGATCTTCATTTGATTGTATAGGCATCTTCGGAAAATGTATCGAAGATGTCGCCCTCGTTCTGGAGGTCATTGCAGGCCCCGACGAATTTGACAGCACGGTATCGCGGACTCCCGTTCCGCCATACAGCGCATCAGTGGGCGATGCCCCTAAGTCGTGGAAGATCGCCTACCTGAAAGAAATCGACGAGTCGCCCGCAATCCAGCCGGAAATACGCGAGAATATCCGGGAGCGCATTACCTTGCTCAAGAAAGCGGGATATGCTGTTGAGCCTGTTGAGCTACCCCTGATGGACTATATCCTTCCGACGTACTATATTCTGGCTACGGCGGAAGCAAGTTCCAACCTTTCCCGGTACGACGGAGTTCGGTACGGACACCGGAGCGCGAAAACCACCGATCTGCATTCTATGTATAAGAAAACCCGGTCGGAAGCGTTTGGTAAAGAGGTTCAGCGCCGTATCCTGCTCGGAACATTTGTTCTCAGCGCGAGTTATTACGATGCCTATTACACGAAAGCGCAGAAGGTAAGGCGTATTATCAGAGACAAGATCAAAGCACTGCTGAAAAGCTACGACTTTCTGCTGATGCCGATTTCGCCGACTACCGCCTTCAAACTTGGTGAACATTCCACCAATCCGTTGGAGATGTACCTGGGCGATTTGTTTTCCGTACAGGCAAATGTCGTAGGTGTTCCTGCGATATCTATCCCCTGCGGAACCGATAAAAACGGGCTTCCCGTTGGTTTGCAGGTAATTACTGACGATTTTGAGGAAGCAAAGCTGTTGCATTTTTCCAACTGGCTTTCGCAATTGAACTGATATGAGGAAGGGACTTTGTTTGTTGGTCGGTTTGCTGTGCGGATCGTGGGCTGCTCTTGGGCAGCATCTCACGGACGAGGATGTCGTGTTTCCTGACTCCTTGATCATTATTGACTCCCTTGAGATCGCTGAAGCCGAAGAAGAAATTCTTTTCAAGGAAGACACTACCGGGTTTGTCTATTTTTCGCTGCCCGTCGATCTGGAGTATATCCCGGGAGACGATGATCCCGCTATCCTGCGCGACCGTCTTTCCTGTATCGAATCATCCATCCCGCTGACTTACAACGAGAGGACCCACGCTTTCATCAATTACTTTACCGTCCGCGACCGCGAGTACACGCGCCTGATGATGCGTCGCAAGAACCTCTACTTCCCCCTCTTTGAAAAGACACTTGCGCGCTACGGACTCCCTGACGAGCTCAAGTATCTGGCTATTATCGAATCAGGGCTGAACCCACGTGCCGTTTCGCGCGCAAGGGCTGTCGGGCTATGGCAGTTCATGGCCGCAACGGGAAAGTACTACGGCCTCGACAACAATTTCTATGTTGACGAACGGATGGACCCGGCCATGGCCACCGATGCTGCGTGTCGCTACCTCCGTGACTTGCACCGTATCTTTAACGACTGGGAACTTGCACTGGCCGCCTACAATGCGGGGCCGGGCAATGTTCGCCGTGCAATTCGCCGGTCAGGAAACAAAAAGAATTTTTGGGATATCTATCCCTACCTCCCGCGCGAAACCCGCTCTTACGTGCCACAATTTGTAGCCATGGTCTATACCATGAAGCACCTGGATGAGCACAACTTTTTTGATGAAATGCAGGAAATGCCTATCGCAGCCGACACGATTCTGGTTGACAAGTTTCTCCACTTTGAGACGTTCGCCAACCTGACGGGCACCTGCGTTGAGGATCTTCAAAAACTGAATCCCGCTGTTCGTCACAATGCAATTCCGCAGACAGGGCGTCCCTATGTCTTGTATGTGCCCTCTTTTGCAAAAGAGCATCTCAGCGACAACCGGGTGGCTATACTTGACTCCGCTTCCCGGGTGGGCAAAAGTGAGTTGGAAGCTATCGCAAAAGCCATCCAGGGCGACACCTATGGACGGGAGCGCGTCGTTTATCGCGTCAAAAGCGGAGACGTCCTCGGATCCATCGCCTTACGCCACGGTGTCACCGTCTCGCAGCTCAAGAAATGGAATAATCTGAGGAGCGACATTATTCGCACCGGACAGCGACTCGATGTCTGGGTAAAGGCCAGCGGAACAACTACTCTAGCGGCGACGACCCCCAAACCTCCAGCCACCACTACAACTAACCTGCAGGGAGCCCGAACCTATACCGTTCAACCTGGCGATACCCTGTGGGAGATATCCCGCAAGTTTGATGGTCTTACCATTGAGAAAATCAAACAACTCAACAAGCTCGCCAATAACAAGATACATCCGGGACAAACGCTCGTCATCGGGCACTGACCTTCCCGAAAAACACGTCTTTGATCGTGCGTCTCCGCCTCTTCCTGGCCTCTGACCGCCACTCGCGGAATTCAGACGGTTACTGAGCGTATTCTGCCACAATCATTATCTTTGGGCTTTTCCATCCATTCACAACGAAATCGATCCAGCATGTCGATAAACATCAAGAAAGAACAGGCTTTAAACTACCACAGCCAGGGAAAACCGGGAAAAATCGAAGTAACCCCCACCAAAGTACTCAGTTCCCAACTCGACCTCGCGCTGGCATATTCGCCGGGTGTCGCCGAGCCCTGCAAAGAGATTGCCGCCAATAAGGAGGATGCATACAAGTACACCTCCAAGGGAAATCTTGTAGCCGTTATCTCCAACGGAACGGCCGTGTTGGGTTTAGGTGATATTGGCGCCGATGCCGCAAAGCCTGTCATGGAAGGAAAAGCCGTACTTTTCAAGAAGTACGCGGGCATCGACAGCTTTGATATTGAGATCGATGAAAAAGACCCTGATAGCCTTATCAAGATCATACGCTCACTGGAACCCACCTTTGGTGGCGTAAACCTCGAAGACATCAAGGCTCCGGAGTGCTTCCGGATTGAAACTGAGCTTCGCAGCCAGATGAATATTCCGGTGATGCACGACGATCAGCACGGGACAGCTATCATCTCAGCAGCTGCCCTGATCAACGCCCTGGAGCTGGTGGGCAAAAAGATTGAAGATATTACCATCGTCGTCAACGGGGCCGGTGCCGCGGCAGTAAGTTGTACGAAGCTGTACATCGCTCTCGGCGCACGTAAGGAAAATATTATTATGTGCGACAGCAAAGGTCCACTGACCCGCAAACGGACCAACCTTGACGAGATCAAGAGCCAGTTTGTGACCGACCGCGATGTTGCTTCGCTGGACGAGGCGGTGAAAGGAAGCGATGTCTTTGTCGGTCTGTCAGTAGCCGATGCGTTGTCGCCCGAGGCGCTGCTCAGCATGGCCGAAAAACCCATCGTATTTGCCTTGGCAAATCCCGACCCGGAGATCGCTTATGACCTCGCCTTGAAAACCCGTCCCGATGTTCTGATGGCTACGGGGCGTTCCGACCATCCGAACCAGGTTAACAACGTGCTAGGGTTCCCTTATATTTTCAGGGGGGCACTCGATGTTCGGGCTACCACCATCAATGAAGAGATGAAGTTGGCCGCTGTCCATGCGCTGGCACGCCTGACCCGCGAACCGGTCCCCGATCTTGTCGTCAGGGCCTATGGCGCCGACACCTTGCGGTTCGGACCGGAATACCTTATTCCAAAGCCGCTCGATCCGCGACTCATCACAACGGTCTCGCCGGCAGTTGCCAAAGCCGCGATTGATTCGGGGGTAGCCCGTCGGCCTATTACGGATTGGGCAGCCTATCACAACGAACTTCTTCGTCGTATCGGGATCGACCAGAAACTTATGTCGCGCGTTATCGACCGCGCCAAGTACGATCCAAAACGCGTTGTCTTCGCCGAAGCAACTCACCCTAAAATCCTTAAAGCCGCGCAGGTGCTCAAGGAAGAAGGAATCGCCAAACCTATTCTTCTTGGTGACCGGGAAGAAATTCTGGCGATGATCCGTCACTACGGGCTCGACATAGCAGACTGCCCTATCATCTCACCGGCTGAAGAAAGCGAAACGGTGAAACGCTATGCCGATATTTTCTATCAGAAACGTCAACGCAAAGGACTGACCTATCGCGATTGTCTTCGCGTAATGCACGAGCGGAATTACTTTGGCTCGATGATGGTCGAACTGGGGGAAGCGGATGCGATGGTATCAGGCCTTACGAAAGACTATCCGAAGACGATCTCGCCTGCCCTTCAAATTATTGGCGTCCGCGAGGGCATTAGCCGGGTAGCCGGCATGTACATTATCACCAACCAGCAGGGTACGTACTTCTTCTCCGATACCACGGTTAATCTCGACCCTAACGCGGAGGAACTCGCACAAATCATTGAGCTTACCGCCCGCGGGGTTCGCTTCTTCGACATCGAGCCGCGCATCGCCGTTCTGTCGTACTCCAACTTCGGTTCCTCGAAAGGAGAAGTGCCTGAAAAAGCCCGGAAAGCGGTACAGCTGGCGCGCGAACGCAATCCCGACCTTATTGTCGAAGGGGATATTCAGGCAAACGTTGCGCTCAATACCGAAATCCAACAGGAGATGTATCCCTTCAGCGCGCTGGCGCAACAGGGGGCTAATACCCTGATTTTCCCGAACCTCGCCTCGGGCAACATCGCCTACAAGCTTGTTATGGAAATCGGAGGTGCAGAAGCCATCGGCCCTATTCTGCTTGGCATGAAGAAACCCGTTCACATTCTTCAGCTGGGAAGCTCAATACGTGAGATCGTTAACATGGCAGCTATTGCAGTTGTAGACGCGCAGCTTTACGAGGAAAGTCAGAAGAAAAAGAAAAAGTAAGCGGTACCATGATTGCATTCCTGAAAGGACGGCTCGTTCACAAAGAACCTGCCTTCGTCATCATTGATGTAAACGGCGTTGGCTATCAGGTGAACATTTCATTGGCGACCTATGGACAAATCAAAAATCAGGAGGACATCAAGCTGTTTACTCACCTCTCGGTTCGAGAAGATGCCCATGTTCTTTACGGATTCGCCGAAGAATCTGAAAAGAAACTCTTTCAGCATCTGATATCCGTCAATGGAGTAGGGCCTGGAACAGCGATCGTCATGCTTTCGTACATGAGCGCACCTGAACTCAAGACAGCGATTGTTCAGGAAAACACCGCCGCGTTACAGTCGATCAAAGGTATTGGAGGGAAAACAGCGCAAAGGGTCATCATCGATCTCAAAGACAAACTCAAGCGCGAGGGTTGGAGCGAGACAGCTTCGACTACACCAGCCGATTCAGGCAATATTTTGCGTAACGAAGCGTTATCTGCTCTGCTAACACTTGGCCTTCCCAAAGCGGCTGCCGAGAAAAGTGTCGATGCGGTCCTGAAAAAATCAGGAAATACGATTACTTTAGAAGATTTGGTAAAACAAGCTCTTAAGAGTGCCTGAGGTAATCGGTCCCATCACTGACCGAAGTCCCGGGTGTCACAGCCTCAACAGCTTGCCTGGCCACTGAAAAAACCGGTAAACTAACTTGGCGCGCGTTACCTCTAAACCCTTCGCATTTCCAACCATATGCCTTGTTCTGGCGTGGGCGGCATTGGTCTTGCCTGGGAGTGCCGACGCGCAACGCTCCGACACTGCGCGAACGACACCGCGCGACACCGTTCCGGAAACCTACGAGCCCTCCCGCCGCCCGACATTCAGACCGTCGGACCGCTATGGTGACCCGTTTTCCAACACGACTACACAATCGCCGTTGTTTATCCAGGGCGGCGGACCACTCAAACTCGACGTCGAGATTGATACCAGTCTGAACTACACCATCTACGAGAAAGTAGGACCGCTCAATTATCGTCCGGCGACAACTATGTCGTTCGAAGAGTTCAAACAATATCAGGACAGACAACTTCTTAAAAGCTATTGGAAGACCCGTTCGCGAGCAATGGACGGAGAGAGTGCAGTAAGCGGCCGTGGCTTTACTCCCAAGATTTTTGTCAGCCCCGCACTTGACCGAATTTTCGGCGGAAGCTATGTTGAATTGGTCCCGCGCGGATTTGTTACACTTGACTTCGGCGGATCCTTTCAAAAAATCAGCAACCCCTCCATCCCGGTACGCCAGCAGCGCAACGGAGGATTCGAGTTCGATCAACAAATCAACATGAGCGTAGTCGGAAAGGTCGGCGAAAAGCTGGCCGTAACCGCCAACTTCGACAACAACAACTCCTTTGACTTTCAGAACAATATGAAAGTCGAATACACAGGCTACAAGGAAGATATTCTCCAAAAACTTGAAATCGGTAACGTCAGTCTGCCGCTTAACAATACATTGATCCAGGGAGCTCAAAATCTCTTCGGGATCAAGGCGCAGATGCAATTCGGAAAACTGAACGTCACGACCATTGCTTCCACGCAGCGCGGCAAGGTAGCCTCGATCGATATTCCCGGTGGTAACAACGGCCAGGGTCGTCCCTTCGAAATTATTGCCTCGAACTACGACGAGAATCGTCACTTCTTTCTCGGCCACTTTTTCCGCGACAACTACCGCAACTGGATTGAGAACCTTCCTCAAATCAACTCGGGTGTCAACATCACCCGGGTAGAGGTGTACGTACTCAATCGGAACAACGACACGCAGACGTTGCGAAATATTGTCGGCTTGATGGACCTCGGCGAAAGCGATCGCATCTACAACTCGGCGGTGACTTCAGCCGGTCAGGGGTTACCCACAAGCAATGATGCGAACAGCCTCTATGCCTCAATGCCCGACCTCAAAGACGGAGCGGGCAGGAACCCCGATCAGATCAACACTTTACTGGAAAACTATTTTGCAGGAGAAAGCAACAACGGTACGGATTTCGAGAAAGTCACACGAGCCAGGCGATTAAGTCCGACCGAATTCACGTTTCATCCGCAACTCGGGTACATCACCCTAACCCGCAAGCTTCAAAACGACGAAGTCCTTGCCGTTGCGTATGAGTACACCATTAACGGCCAACGAAAGGTCGTCGGTGAATTATCTAACGCATACGGAAGCCTTCCCGATGAGTCCGTGATATTCCTCAAGTTGCTCCGTCCGCGCAAGGTGGCGATCCGCGACGCCAACAATCGCATCATTCCTACCTGGGATCTGATGATGAAAAACATCTATTCACTTAATGTGAATCAGCTTTCGAGGGAAGGCTTTCAACTCCGCGTCATCTATCGCGACGACCGGACCGGCATTGATAACCCTCAGCTGCAGGAAGGCAGTCAAACGCTTCGTGAGCGACAACTGATCGAGGTCTTCGGTCTCGACCGACTCAACCAGATGAATGACCCCCAACGTGATGGTAACTTCGACTTTGTAGAAGGAATCACAATCAACACGATGAATGGTCTCATCATCTTCCCTTACCTCGAACCTTTCAACACGGCGTTGCGGCAGGCCTTCCAGGGACAGGCAAATGAAGACCAACTCATTCAGAAATATGTTTACGATACCCTGTACAGGACCACAAAGGCGGATGCTGAATTATTTGCTACCAAGAACAAGTTCTTCCTTGTCGGACAATATAACGCCGGCTCTGCGCGAGAGATCCTGATACCTGGTTTCGGTATATCCGAAGGTTCGGTCCGCGTCTTCGCCGGAGGTATGCCGTTGCAGGAAGGGCTCGACTATACCGTCGACTACACCTTTGGCAAGGTTATCATCAACAACGAAAGCATTCTAAGCTCCGGAAAGAATATCAGCGTTCAGTACGAACAATCCGATCCATTTGCCTTTCAGACGAGAAGTCTGATCGGGACGCGTTTCGACTATGCACTAAGTGAAGACATCAATATCGGCTCAACGCTGTTGTATTACAACGAACGCCCTATTGTTAGTCGCAATGCCATCGGCACAGAGCCAGCGCGTAATGTGCAGTACGGACTCGATTTCAACATGCAAAAGGAGAGCAGGTTACTCACCAAACTGGTTGACGCTCTGCCAATCATTCAGACGAAAGAAAGATCCTCGTTCAGTTTCTCAGGTGAGTTTGCTCAGTTACTCCCCGGTACTTCGAACATAATCGACGGGGAAGGCACCGCCTATATTGACGACTTCGAAAATACAGCAACGCCGTATTCCCTGATGTCCCCTCAAAGCTGGAAGCTTGCTGCCACCCCGATGCACGATCCTCGCTTTGATCCCAGTAACGGGCAGATACTTGATCTGCGCGCGGGATATAAGCGCGCAAAGCTTGCATGGTACACTATTGATGATCAGTTCTACCGCCAGGGTGGTCGGTTCAAACCTGACAACATCACCGACGAAGACTTAAAGTATCACTACGTTCGCGACATCAAGCCCGACGAAATTTTCCACAACTATCAACCGCAACAGGGTCAGTTCTGGCAATCAATTCTCGACTTCGCATACTATCCACGCGAACGAGGCCCATACAACTACAATCCCAACCTGACGTCTACTGGACTACTGGGCGGCGATCCAAAAGAAAACTGGGCCGGTGTTACGACGGCTATCCGTACGGAGGTGGATTTTGACAAGGCGAACATCGAGTACATCGAGTTCTGGATGCTCGATCCGTTTATTCAGGGCGAATACGGAAAAGTGATTGTGGAAGGAGCACGCACCGGAGAAAACAATACTACAGGAGGAAAACTCATCTTCCAACTTGGAAGCATCTCGGAAGACATTATGCGTGACTCAAAACATGCCTTTGAAAATGGACTCCCCGAAGATGGAAACCGAGGAATGGCAACGTCAAACATCTGGGGATTTGTCAGCAGCCAGCAATATCTGACCAACGCCTTCAGCAACCAGAGTTCTTCACGTCAGCATCAGGATGTGGGACTCGATGGGCTACCTAACAGCGGCGAAGCCGAACACTTTGAAGCCGTCTTCCTCTCACAATTGACAGGTGGTGCGCGTGAGGTCGTGATCAACGACCCTTCGGCCGACGATTTCACGCACTACTTCGACCCGTCGTTTGAATCGCGAAACGCCAAGATTCTCGAGCGTTACAAGAACTACAACGGCCTTGACGGAAATTCGCCCATCACGACAACTTCGGCCGACATTGCCCGGTCAGCCACACAGACCCCCGACAACGAAGACCTCAATGCTGATAATACTCTCAACGAACTGGAAGAGTACTATGAGTATGATGTTGAACTCCGTCCCGGTCTTGATATCGGCCACGAGTACATCGTCGATAAAGTTGAGGCGAAAGGTTATCAGGGCCAGGGTGTCTATTGGTACCTGTTCCGAATTCCGGTACGCGATTTCGAAAACAAGATCGGTAATATCAGCGGCTTCAAGTCGATTCGTTACATGCGAATGCTTCTGACTGGATTTGAACAGCCCGTTGTGCTGCGTATGTCCAACTTCCGGATGATCGGCAGTCGCTGGAGAAGATATCAATCAAGTTTGCGAGGCGGCGGTTTCATGGGCGATGAAGAGCCCAACTATGACGACTTCACTGTATCGGTCGTAAACCTCGAGGAGAACGGAGTATGGGAAGCCCCTACACCGGGAACGCCACCTACATCACCGTACCGGATTCCGCCCGGCGTCATTCGCGATCGCGACGTCACCTCGGCGGTACCCCGTCAGCTAAACGAACAATCTGTCCAGATCTGTGTAGAAGATCTGCGAGACGGTGATGCCCGTGCTATTTACAAGAACGTGGGTGTAGACTTGTTCAACTATGGCAGAATCAAGATGTTCCTTCACGCCGACAGTGAGTCGCAGGATGGCGACCTGCACGCTTTCCTGCGTCTTGGAACCGACTTCGATCAGAACTATTACGAAATCGAGATCCCGTTGAAGATTACCGACCCGACCATAGTCGATCCTTCAGCCCGCGATGTATGGCCGTCCGAAAACGAAATCGATCTCGCGTTGAATGAGCTCTATGCGCTGAAAGCCGCGCGCGATCGTGAGCGCTACCCTATCGGTGAACCCTACCCGCGAGCAGGTGGAAAACAAGTCGGTCGGCATTTGGTACGTATGGTTGGACGCCCCGATCTCAGTAGCGTCACGGTAATGATGATCGGTGTACGCAACCCGACAACGCCCGACCGTCGCGTTCACAGCGCCTGCGTATGGGCTAACGAATTACGGGTAACCGATTTTGACCGCACAGCAGGATGGGCGGTAAGCACAACGATGAGTGCAAAGCTTGCCGACTTCGCGACGGTTACCGGAGCTCTGCGTCACATGACCTTTGGCTTTGGAGGTGTCAGCTCAAAAATCGGAGAACGTTCGCGCGATGAAACAACAGCCTACGACGTTTCAGCTAACGTAAATGTCGACAAACTGTTGCCCGGAAATACCGGTATCAAGATTCCGATGTTCGTGAGTTATGAGAAGACCACTATCAACCCGAACTATGATCCGGCCAATCCTGATATGCGTGTCGATGCTGCCCTTCGCTCGTTCGCGACAGATTCGGAACGCGAAGATTTCCGAAAACTGATTCAGGATCGCACTACCCGGCGAAGTCTGAACTTTGTCAACGTCAGAAAAACGAAAGTCCGGCAAGACGCGCCAACGCGGCTTTACGATATCGAAAATCTTTCGTTCAGCTATTCGTTCAGTGAAGCGCTTCAGACGAACTTCTTCACGAAAGAGTCGATGCTGAGGCAATACCGCGGATCAGTCGCTTACAATTTTGCTCCCAAGGGAACGGGTATTGAGCCATTCAAAGACGTGAAGGCATTCCGATCACCCTATCTGCGTTTCCTTCGTGAATTTAATCTCGGCCTGATGCCGACCAACATCTCCGTTCGCGCCGACCTTGACCGCTCATTCTCCAAGCGTGTTTACCGCAATGCCGACGGTCCTTATGGCAGTGAAAGCCTTTCACCACCAAACTACCTGAAGTACTTTACGCTCAATCGCCAGTACAATATGACCTGGAACATTTCCCGCGGTTTGCGTCTTGAATACAGTGCCCGGGCAAACGCGGTGATTGACGAACCTGAAGGCGATATCGATACGCCGGCGAAGCGTGACAGCATCATCACCAACCTGAAGAATTTTGGTCGAATGAAAAACTTCGACCAGATTGTCACTGTAAACTATACTCTGCCTCTCGAGAAGTTTCCTATTACGGATTGGCTGGGTGCGGAGTATCGGTATCAGACAGGGTACAATTGGCGCGCCGGGGCAGTTAACATACCTGACCACATTGCACAGGAAAAAAACCTACAGGATATTCCCGACCATCTCGACTTTAAACACACCATTCAGAACTCCCGCGAGAATAACCTTACCGGTAAGGTCGACTTTGTAAAGCTCTATAATAAAGTAAAATTTCTCAAAGAGTTGAATACGCCACCACGGCCGGCGCGGGCTCCTACCACGCCACAGCGTCCCGGCGCTCAGCCACCTAAGCCTGACACGGTCAAAACGACGCCCGGTCTGTTCAAAGGGGTTGCCCGACTTCTGATGTCAGTGCGATCTGTCAACGGAACATACTCGGTAACTGAGGGTACAATTCTTCCCGGCTTTACTCAAACGCCCCGAATGTTCGGCCTTGACAAGGACTGGGCGGCCCCGGGATGGGATTTCGTGTTAGGCAGTCAGGATCCCGACATCCGTATACGGGCAGCGCAGAACGGATGGCTTGTCCACTCCGAGTCGCTCACAATGCCCTTCACCCAACGCCGGAACGAAACCATCAACCTCCGCGCTAACATCGATCCATCAACGGATCTGAAAATTCAACTCGATGTTCGCAAAGAGAGTATGACGTCGTTCCAGGAGATCTATCGCTTCAACGCGGATGACGGTGCATTCGAACACCTCAGCCCGAGTCGGAGCGGTAGCTATAAGATTACCTTTAACACTATCCGGACGGCCTTCGACCGCACCAACAGCGATATCGAATCAAATGTCTTCAAGCAGTTCGAAGACAACCTGAATACAATCAAGACTCGCTTCCGGACATTGAACAATGCGGAGTTTGACTCGGCTTCACAGGATGTGGTAATCCCTGCATTTCTCGCCGCCTACAGCGGAGCCAACGCCCAGACTATTAGCCTTTCCCCCTTCCCCAACACCCCCCTGCCCAACTGGCGGGTTGATTACAACGGGCTCAGTAAGATACCGGCGTTTCAGGATATCTTCCAGTCGGTGACTCTTTCACACGCGTACCAATCGTCATACTCCGTGCTCAACTATACAAACTCGCTTGAACTCGGAGATCCGTCGCTGGTGAATCTTGACCAACGCGTCGAAGATTTCAATAGGGCTCCGGGCTTCTTCAGTCGTATCAACGATCAGGGAGAGTACGTCCCTCTTTATGTCATCAGTCAGGTGCTAATCTCCGAGCAGTTCGCTCCGCTGATTGGAATCAACGTCCGAACTAAGAGCAGATTAACTGCCAGAGCGGAGTACAAGACGAAACGCGATCTGGCGCTTAACATCTCCAACGCTCAGATCACCGAACTTACCAGTCGCGACATCACCTGTGAGATCGGATTCACCAAGAATAACATGCGGCTACCCTTCAAGTCACAGGGTCGGACCATTGTTCTCAAGAACGATGTAACGTTTCGCATGAACGTCTCCGTCAGCGATAACCAGACGATCCAACGCAAGATCAACGAGGTGAATACTATCACCAACGGAAACCTTAATTTCCAGCTTCGGCCCAACATCAGCTACGTTGTAAATCAGAAGCTCACTGTTCAGGGATATTTCGAACGCACCATCAACGAGCCACTGGTCACAAACTCCTTCCCCCGTTCCATGTCGCGATTCGGGATTCAGGTTCGGTTCAGCCTGGCACAATAAACATCTTGCCGGTCGGCTTGTCCGCAATTGAAACATTGGCGGAATTCACGTACTTTTGGCTCAAATCCTATACAACATGAACATTCCCGACGGACTTCAGTACACCAAAGATCACGAGTGGATCAAAATCGACGGTAACACCGCCGTTATTGGCATCACCGACTTCGCCCAAAGCGAATTGGGCGATATAGTCTACGTTGACATTAACTCAGTTGGACAGGACGTAGCCGAACACGAAGTCTTTGGCACTGTCGAAGCCGTAAAGACCGTCTCGGATCTGTTTATGCCTGTAACAGGGAAGGTTGTCGAAGTTAACCCTTTGCTTGAAGCAAATCCCGAAAAAGTCAATGAAGACCCCTACGGCGACGGTTGGATGATTAAGATTGAGATTACTGATTCGCCTTCAGGACTGCTCAGCGCGGCCGAATACCGTACGCTTATTGGAAAATAGCGAACGGTCGAAAACCAAAACCGGGGCTGTGTTGTTTTCAAGCCAGTCCTCACTCGTAAACCATGATTGAACTACCCGTTGTATCCGGACAAGAGTCTCGCAGGCGCAAGCCTGACTGGCTACGCGTCAAACTCCCTGTAGGCCCTGATTATGCACGCGTGCGCAAGCTTGTTGACAATCACAAGCTTCACACGATCTGTGAAAGCGGCAACTGCCCCAATATGGGGGAGTGCTGGGGTGCTGGTACAGCAACGTTCATGATACTGGGGAATGTCTGTACCCGGAGTTGTACCTTCTGCGCCGTAGCTACCGGCCGGCCTAATGAATATGATGTAGATGAGCCCAGGCGGGTAGCCGAGGCAATCCGGCTCATGCAGGTGAAGCATGCGGTTATTACCTCGGTTAACCGTGACGAACTTAAAGACAGGGGCGCAGAAATATGGTACCAGACGGTCGTTGAAGTCAAAAAAGCCAGTCCTGAAACGACCATTGAAACCCTTATCCCGGACACAAAAGGAAATTGGGACGCACTTCACCGCATGATTGAAGGCGGCCAGGAGGTGGTCTCCCACAACATGGAAACGGTAAAGCGACTGTACCGCGCCGTACGGCCACAAGCCAAGTACGAACGCAGTCTCGAACAAATTCGCCGTACACGAGAAGCCGGAAAACGCACCAAGTCAGGCATTATGCTCGGTCTCGGCGAGACACGTGAGGAGGTGTTTCAGGCAATGGATGACCTTGTGGAAAACGGCCTCATGATCCTCACGCTCGGACAATACTTACAGCCGACAAAGCATCATCACGAAGTGATTGAGTTCATTCATCCCGATACTTTTGCGCTTTATCGGGAAGAGGGTCTCAAGCGCGGCTTGAAATACGTGGAATCCGGTCCACTCGTGCGCTCTTCCTATCATGCCGAGCGCCATGTCAACGTTCCTTTCGACTAAAAGCGGCTGCTTAGCAAACGTTCTAGTTGAGGCCGGTCACATGAAGGTGTTGAACCTTTCAACACCTCTGAGGCATCAACCCTGCATTTAATACCTCTTCAACACCCTTTCTGGCGGTCTGATCGCGAGGCATAATAATTTATTCCTTAATGGCGATTTGCATCTCTGTGATGCAGCGAAAGACATGTGAAACCAAAACAGAAAAAGATGAAAAAGGTAATATTAATTCTTCTGGCAGCATTTGCATTTAGTTGCGGCGATGGTCGTAACGACGCGAACACCCGATCAAGCGAGGCCGAATCAGAAAGCAGAGCAGAAGATAACTACTCAACGGCGCCGCTAGAGTCCGATACCACGCAGATGGAAATGGATACTACTTCCTCGCCCGGTATGGACCAAGGTCTTGACACAACCAATACATTCACGCCTTAATCCCGCGACGAACATCGGGAATTTACTATGAAGAAGTGGATTTTGTTATTGACAGTGGTTGTGTGCGCCTGGGGGTGTGATGCTCCTAATCAATCAAGTGAACAAGGAGCCGGGACGGAAAGCGTAGATCGCGCACCGGTCGAGCCATCGGAAAGGAGCGACGAAGCTCCTGATGTCCATAGCGATTCAACGACTACTGGAAGTCAGGACAGTCAATACGACTCCGTTCGATAGGCCACCATGCACCAGGCGTGAATTTCGGTTGTCTTATGTGTTAAGAATGAAAAAGCGGGTCCGTAAACCCGCTTTTTCTATTTATGTCCTGTTCTTACTTCTTATCCGGTTCGATAGATCTCTCCCGATTCGCCAACTCCCAGGCTGTATAAAATACGCACTTCGTTCGAATCGTCAAGAGATCGAACTCGATCTTGTCGACTTCATCACTTGGCTTGTGGTAGTCTTCATGAAGTCCATCGAAATAAAAGATGATGGGAATATTTTTGCGCGCGAAGTTCCAGTGATCCGAACGATAGTACAACCGCAATGGGTGGTTCTCATCGTTATAAGTATAATCAAAAATCAGGTTGGCGTACTTCTTGTTCACCGCTTCACTCACCTCATGTAACTCACTTGACAATTTATCGGATCCGATCACATAGACATAGGGATCGCTATCGCTATGTTCGGGATCGCGGCGCCCAATCATGTCAATGTTGAGGTTAACCATAGTCTGCGCCAGAGGAAAAATCGGATTCTCACTGTAGTACTCCGATCCAAGCAAACCATTCTCCTCCCCTGAGACGGCCAGAAAGAGAATACTGCGACGAGGACCGTTGCCATCTTCCTTCGCCTGCGCAAACGCACGCGCCATTTCGATGACTGCCACAGTTCCCGAACCGTTGTCATCGGCACCGTTGTTAATCAAGTCGCCCTCACCTTCGGTAAGTTTACCAATATGGTCATAGTGGGCGGTGATCACGATGACCTCGTCCTTTTTATCAGTCCCTTCGAGATAGCCAAGCACGTTCTCTGCCTCGACAGTTTCAAAGGTGTACGTTGTCTTGTAAGAGATTTTTCCTTCGATACGCTTCAGCGCGCGCTTTGCGTCGGAACCTGCAGCTTCGCTGAGTTTGGACAGGGTTGTTCCCAGAATCTTTTCTGCCGCCTGAGGTGACAGGAAGAAGACTCCACCGTTGCCTGACTGCGGCTCGGGTTCTTCAAGTGAAAGCTGACCATTGGAAAGATACGCGCGGAACTGCTCTGCATAATTGCCGAACTCTTCCGGCGATGTAGTGGGCACGACCATAACAGCCGCCGCTTTCTTGCTGCGAGCCAGGGAAACACCCTCGCGATAATCCTGCCCATCGGCGGCCAGAATAACCACCGCTTTGCCTTCCACATCGATCTTCTCAAAGTCGGCCGGACGACCGCGACCAGCAAATACTGCCGACGTAGATATCACGCCGTCGGTATTGCTTTGTCCATAGTATATGATGTCTTTGAAGTTCTTCAATTGCGTGCCGCCTGCTTCAATAAAAACTTCGCCGGGCGTACTGCGGTAGAGTGTGAAATACTGATAGTAGTCGCCGGCAACCGGCCCCTCGAGACCGAACTCCTGAAAAGTATGGCGAAGAAAAGCTGCCGCCATCTTTTGCCCGCGACTTCCGGTGGCCCTTCCTTCGAGTGCATCCGAAGCGATGATTTCAAGATTTTCCCGGAGATTTTCCGGGGTAATAAGGTTGGCGTAGGGTTCTGGTGAGGGTTGGCCAAAGGCCAGACTCTGAATCAGGACCAACGCGCCGCAGAAAAGGTGCTTTATTTTCATGGTGTTATCAGTTTATACTGCCGTCGTAGGGGCTCCAGCGCCCCAAACCGACAAAGCTAATCCTAATTTTTGAACGTTTGTGAAGCCCGCAAACCAACAGTCGAATTTTTCCGCTAAACAAAATCTCCTTAGGGGTTGATTTTTCCCCTGTTAATTCTGTTTTATCTGCGTTACCTTTGCCGCCGAAAGCGCACCTTCTCGCCAACCCTGAAAACATCATTATAATTTTCGACACCTTCAATGTATACAAATCCGCAGTACAGGGAGAACTTTGAGTCCCGCCACATCGGACCGGACTCCACCCAGATCGGCAAGATGCTCGAAACCATCGGAGCCGACAGCCTCGACCAACTCATTGACGAAACGATTCCCGCCAAAATTCGTCTTCGCAAACCTCTCAATCTGCCACCTGCCAGAACGGAGTACACCTTTCTGAACGACTTCAGAGCTTTGGCTCGCAAAAACAAGGTATTTAAATCGTTTATCGGAGCCGGGTATTACAATACAATTACACCGCCCGTCATCGTCCGCAATATTCTGGAAAATCCCGGTTGGTATACGGCCTATACTCCCTACCAGGCTGAAATCGCTCAGGGACGGCTGGAAGCCTTGATCAACTACCAGACGATGATTACGGACCTGACCGGCATGGACCTGGCCAATGCATCGTTACTTGACGAAGCAACGGCTGCTGCAGAAGCCATGCACTTGTTTTTTGCATCCCGTAAGCCTGCCAAGAAGAATGCAAACCGATTCTTCGTCGATCGCAACGTCTTTCCCCAAACCCTCGATGTACTTCGCACGCGTTCAGCCCCGGTGGGGATAGAACTTGTAATAGGCGATGTGGACACGTTGAACCTTGACGACGAAAACCTCTTCGGCGTCCTGTTGCAAAACCCCGGAGACGACGGATCACTCCGTGACTATACCGATTTCATCACATCCGCCCATGGACGCGATTTGTTTGTGGCTGTCGCCGCCGATATCATGAGTCTTGTGCTCGTAAAGTCGCCGGGCGAAATGGGCGCCGATGTTGTTGTCGGCACAACACAGCGTTTCGGAGTTCCGATGGGTTTCGGAGGCCCCCATGCAGCTTACTTCGCCGCGCGTGATGCTTTCAAACGTCAGATTCCGGGTCGCATCATTGGCGCCTCAGTCGATGCTAATGGCAATCCGGGATATCGCATGGCTCTGCAAACGCGCGAGCAACACATTCGCCGCGAAAAAGCCACATCCAATATCTGTACAGCGCAGGTACTACTCTCCGTAATGGCTGGCATGTACGCGGTTTATCACGGCCCGGAAAACCTGAAGAAAATCGCCGGTCGCATTCATGCGCTGACCCGCATCGTTGACCAGGGGATAACCCAACTCGGACTCAAACAGCACAACGAGTTCTATTTCGATACTTTAAAAGTTTCCGTCGCTAATGCTGACGCTGTTCGCCGCGAAGCAGAGAAGCATGAGGTTAACTTCCGCTTTTTTGCCGACAACCACATCGGCATTTCGCTCGACGAAACCACAACACTCGACGACTGCGCACTGATCCTCGACATCATCGCTGCCGCGGAAAAGAAAACAGCGATTAAACCCGACATACAAGCCAGCAAAACAAATTGGCCCCAGCCGCTGGTCCGCAAGTCGTCATTCATGACGCACCCCGTGTTCAACACCCATCACTCAGAACACGAAATGCTGCGCTACATCAAACGTCTGGAGAACAAGGATCTTTCGATGGTTCATTCGATGATCTCCCTCGGATCATGTACGATGAAGCTAAATGCAACAACCGAAATGATCGCGCTGACATGGCCGGAGTTCGCGAACATCCATCCTTTCGCTCCAGCCGATCAGGTGCAGGGTTATCAGACTCTGATTAGCGAGTTTGAGTCGTGGCTTAAGGAGATAACCGGGTTCACAGGCGTATCGCTTCAGCCGAACAGCGGTGCCCAAGGCGAGTATGCCGGTCTTATGACGATTCGCGCCTATCACAACAGTCGCAACGAAGGACACCGAAACGTTGCCCTTATCCCCGCCTCCGCGCACGGAACTAACCCGGCCAGCGCTGTCATGGCAGGGATGCAGGTAGTGGTTGTAAAGTCGGATGAAGACGGAAAGATCGATGTTGAAGACCTGAAGGTCAAAGCCGAGCAGCATGCCCGGAATCTGTCGTGCCTCATGGTGACCTACCCGTCAACCCATGGGGTGTTCGAGGAATCGATCACCGAAGTTTGTGAAATCATTCACAACAACGGTGGGCTCGTCTACATGGATGGTGCGAACATGAACGCACAGGTAGGGCTTACCTCGCCCGCAAATATCGGTGCCGATGTGTGTCACCTGAACCTCCACAAAACCTTCTGCATACCTCACGGCGGGGGTGGCCCCGGCATGGGCCCGATTTGCGCGAACGATAAACTCAAGCCGTTCCTTCCCGGTCACGCCGTAATCCCAACTGGTGGTGAGCAGGCTATATCAGCTGTCTCTGCCGCGCCCTGGGGAAGCGCGAGTATCCTGACCATTTCGTATGCCTACATCGCACTGATGGGCGGCGAAGGGCTCACGCAGGCTACCCGCATAGCCATCCTCAACGCCAACTACATCAAGGCGCGTCTGCAGGATCATTACAAAATCCTCTATACAGGAACCCATGGCCGATGCGCCCACGAGATGATTGTCGATTGCCGCGACTTCAAGAAAGTTGGAATTGAAGTAGAAGACATCGCCAAGCGTTTGATGGATTACGGGTTTCACGCACCTACCGTTTCTTTCCCCGTTGCCGGCACATTGATGATCGAGCCCACGGAAAGTGAGCCTCTCGAGGAAATTGATCGTTTCTGCGATGCCCTCATAGAGATACGCAACGAAATCCGGGAAATCGAAGAAGGAAAGGTTGACCGCGAGAACAATGTGCTCAAGAACGCTCCGCATACTGCTACCGTTGTTATGGATGACGACTGGAACCGTCCTTATAGCCGGGCGAAGGCGGCATTTCCCCTGCCGTTCGTCCGGGATAACAAGTTCTGGCCTTCCGTCAGCCGGATCGACAACGCCTACGGAGATCGCAACTTATTCTGCAGCTGTTTACCGGTTGAATCGTTTAACGAATCCGTACCGGCATAAGTGGTTGCCATGCATAAGTTATTACTCATAGCGTCTTTCGTTCTTGTCAGTATTGCGGCCTCCGCGCAGCGCAGTACTTATAGCGGGTTTCCTTCGCTCGTATGGCCAAAACTCTACGACATAACCTTTGTCGAAAGCGAAGACGACCTGGGCACCTTTGAAAAGCCTGTGTTTTCCACTGCGGTGAAAGCCATTGAAGGCAAGCAAGTCGTCTTGCCCGGTTATATGGTGCCCCTCGAAAATGTAAAAGTGAGCAAACAGATTCTCCTCTCTTCGCTACCGCTTAATGCATGTTTCTTTTGCGGGGTCGGAGGGCCAGAAACGGCCGCCGAAATAAATCTCCGGACAGAAACGGCATGGACTGACAAGCCTATCGAAGTGCGGGGCACGCTAAGACTTAACGACTCAGATCCCGACCGACTTTATTATATCCTTGAAGACGCTGAGATCCTGGGCCCGGTCCGATAAGTCGCTTCAGTTGTCGCTGGTGATCTCGCTTACCGCTCGTCACACCTTCTTGTTTAGCAAAAAGGAAAGGAGGACATTTGGTGATAGAGAACTGAACTTATGGCATTCCTGTTTGAGTCATTTGCCGGATGGAAAGCACACTGCGAGGCTGAAAAAATCTCGCTCGTAGAAGCTGTCCTGGCCTATGAGCGTGAACAAAAAGGACGAACAACGGAAGAAATCTACGAAGGTCTTTCCAAGGCCTGGGAGGTAATGAAAGATGCCGTTCGCACCGGACTTGAAGAAGAGATGAAGTCGCGGAGTGGGATGATCGACAACGGCGCCAAGAAAGTTTATCGCCATCCGGTAACCGTTCTGTCGCGTGAGTTCCAGCAACTGGTCGCACGTGCCCTTGCTGCCAAAGAAGTAAATTCATGTATGGGTCGGGTGGTGGCTGCGCCCACCGCAGGGGCAAGCGGTATCATGCCCGGAGTTCTCTACACGTTGCAGGAGATTCACAGTATCGATGACCGAACAATTCTTGACGCGATGCTGATTGGTGCCGGCACTGCTCTTATCATGGAGCAAAAGGCGTCGATCGCCGGTGCTGTGGGTGGATGCCAAGCGGAAACCGGGACAGCCGCGGCGATGGGTTCGGCCGCCATTGTCTTTTGCCTCGGCGGATCTACCGATCAAATCTTTAACGCCATCGCCATTACCGTTCAGTGTATGCTGGGATTAGTCTGCGACCCTGTCGCAGGCCTTGTGGAAGTTCCCTGTGTCGTCCGCAATGCCAGCGCCGCGGCAATTGCCAATAGTTCTGCACAAATCGCCATCGCCGATGTAAGCAGTGTCATTCCGGTAGATGAAGTCATTGACGCCATGGGAGAAATCGGCGCCAGCATGGAATCGCGGTATAAAGAGACAGCTCTGGGAGGCTTGGCGGTAACTCCAACAGGGCAACGGATTGCAAATCGTGTCCTTATCCGCGACATTGAAATCCTTCCCGACGAAGACCACGGATAATCACCATCCATACTCCATCAGCAAAGTCTTGAACTCGTTGCCCAGCAGATAGATTGCAGTACTAATCGCCGTCGCCCAGACCGACGAACTGATCAGCATATAAATCAGAATTTTTTCGCGCGGACTTCCTGTACCTACAGCCAACAGCGCCCCGCCGATAGGCGTGAGCAACAAAGGCGTAAGCGCCGCAATTCCTACAAGTCCGTATCGCTTCCAGATGCGATCGAGAAACGGTGACGGCTTCAGCAACTTCCTTCGCGGGAATCGGGAGAACACCGTGTTGCGCATCCAGTTTCCGAAATAGGTAAGCACCACTACAACGGTCATAGTGCCGGCAACAGTGGTCACAATAGTAGTCGCAAGATGAAGACCTACCGCATAACCTCCGGCAGGACCGAAGATAAACTTGAGCATCGACGAGAAGTAGACCGGAAGGGCCCGCAACAGTTCCTGTAACATAGGTTGGGAATCATAAGGCACGCATGCCATAGCTCAAATCACCCGCATCACCCAAGCCCGGCACAATATAGGCCGAATCATTAAGCTTGTCATCGATAGCACACGTCCATAATGAAAACGGCAAACTCACCTCCTCCGTTACACGCTTGATTCCTTCCGGCGCTGACACAACGGACGCAATGAAAAGATGCGACGGCTTTCCCTTGGGTATAAGGGCGTTCACGGCATCTACCACTGACCGACCGGTGGCAAGCATTGGATCGATCAGAATCACAGGTCTACCCTCAAGAGAAGGGACAGACAAGTAATCAATGTTTACCGATAACTCAGGACCATCCTCTTTGCGGTAAGCGCCGACGAAGCCAACATCAGCACGGTCGAAGTAATTCATGAAACCCTGCAGGAAGGGCACCCCTGCGCGGAGAATACCGACAATCACCGGATCGGTTGAAGGAAGCGACATAGTCTTTACTCCCAGCGGAGTATTCACGTCAATCGCCTGGTACGATAGCTGCCGCGACATTTCATAGGCGAGAATCTCACCCAGCCGCTCCAGATTTCTCCTGAAACGCATGCGGTCTTGTTGTACATCGGTGTCGCGCAGCTCGGAAAGGAACCGGTTGCCTATATTCTTCGATTCACTAAGCACAAAGATGTTATCGGTCATAGTTTTTTTTCTTAGGAAAATTTAGGATAAAGTTGCCGAATGAACCAAAAAGACAGCGACGACCACGGGCTCCACATGCAATTACTGAAAACGTTAGTAGAAATACATGCCCCCTCGGGCGAAGAAGCGCAGCTTGCCCGATTTCTTCACACTTACATCGAACGCGAGCAAAAAAACTGGAAAGTCCAACCACAGGTCTTCAGCGGACCGGAGTTTCAGGACTGTATTATTCTGAAGTTCGGAGAACCGCGCACCGCCATCTTCGCACACATGGACACAACCGGTTTCACTGTGCGATACGGCAACCAGCTGTTGCCTATCGGTAGTCCTGATGCAGAGCCCGGCACCTTTCTGGTCGGCGTCGATTCGCTCGGCCCGATTGAATGTGTTCTCGACTACGACGATGATCATCATGCCCTGTACAGGTTTGCGCGCGCGATTGACCGCGGCACTTCGCTTACCTATGAAGTAAATTTTCGGGAAACGGAAAGATCCATCGAATCCCCCTATCTCGATAACCGACTGGGTATTTATGTCGCGTTGAAAGTAGCAGAGACCCTTGAAAACGGAGTCATCGTTTTCAGCGCCTGGGAAGAACACGGGGGTGGATCCGTTCCCTATCTCGCGCGATTTATTTACGAACAGTGGAAAATACGTCAGGCACTTATCGCCGACATCACCTGGATTACCGATGGCGTCCATCCGGAGAAAGGCGTGGCGATTTCAATGCGCGACCGAAACATCCCGCGGAGAAGCTTTGTAGAACGCATCATTGCTATCGCGCAGAATAACAACATTTCGTTTCAACTCGAAGTTGAAGGCATGGGCTCAAGCGACGGTCGCGAGCTTCAGGTATCGCCTTATCCGTTCGATTGGTGCTTTGTCGGCGCGCCCGAAGAGCGCCCTCACAGCCCCAATGAGAAAGTGTACAAGAAAGATATCGCCAGCATGATAGCGCTCTATCAATGCCTTATGCGCGAACTGTAGGTAAACTTGCGGCGCATCGGGCGAAGAAGTCTTGAAAAGTTGAAAAATTTGCATTGACCGGAAGTGCGATTGATTTCCGGTTATCTTTGCGCTCCGAAAGTAAGGCAGCATGAAGATCAGGGATGTAGAATTTACGGAATTTATCAGTGAGGCAGAAATCAGCGCGAAAGTGTCGCAGCTGGCGTCAGAAATCAACCGACATTATGCCGACCGTTCACCCGTGTTTTTGCCGGTTCTGAACGGTGCATTTATGTTCGCGGCTGATCTGATCAAACACATAGAGGCGCCGTGCAAGGTATCGTTTGTAAAATTTGCCTCATATGAAGGATTGACGAGCACGGGACAGCTAAAGTCGCTAATTGGATTAGACGAGAGTCTCTTCAAACAGGATGTCATCGTTGTCGAAGACATCGTTGATACCGGCCTCACCCTCGAGAAAATCATCGCGGAGCTTGAAAGCCTGGGGACGCGATCGGTGGAAGTGGTAACATTGCTGCGCAAAAAGACCGCGCGGGAAAAGAACATTTCCGTACGATTCACCGGGTTCGATATCGACGACGAGTTTGTACTGGGCTACGGCCTGGACTATGATGGCCTGGGGCGCAACCACCGCCAGTTATTCAGGGCTGTTCGGCCCTGATAGCGAAGTCCGTGCGAGTTTTTTTCTGTTGCCCCTGCGTGATTTAGGACTTACCTTGCGGGTCAGCAAAAACTTGACAACCTAATAACCTTAATTAATGATCAACATCATCCTATTCGGCCCTCCTGGTGCCGGAAAAGGCACTCAGAGTGCCAAACTCATCGAAAAATATAACCTGACCCACATTTCGACAGGTGATCTGTTTCGAAAACATCTCAAGGAGGGCACTCCGCTTGGCAAGCTGGCACAGGAGTATATGAATCAGGGTAACCTCGTTCCCGACCAGGTGGTGATCGACATGGTAGATGAAAAGATCAGCAGCGCCCCTGAGGCAAGCGGCATTATATTCGACGGTTTTCCGCGCACTATTCCCCAGGCGGAAGCGCTCGACGCACTGCTTGATAAAAAGCAGGCGCCCATCAAAATTCTTGTCGAACTGGTGGTCCCGGAAGATGAGCTGAGAAAAAGACTTGCTGATCGGGCGACAAAAGAAAACCGGCCCGATGACGCTAAGCCGGAGGTCATTGAGAACCGGATCAACGTATACAAAGCCGAGACAGCCGCTGTCGCCGAATACTATAAGAAGCACAACAAGTACGCCTCGGTGATTGGCCTGGGGCCGATCGACGAGATTTTCACTAACCTCTGCGTCGAAATCGACAAGAGTCTGCTCGTGTAAACTTCGTCCCGTGTCGTCACCGAATTTCATCGATTACGTCAAATTTCACTCTCGCTCAGGTGCGGGGGGAGCCGGCTTCCGGCATTTCCGGCGGGAAAAATACGTACCGCTTGGCGGTCCCGATGGCGGCGATGGCGGAAAAGGAGGAGATATCAGGCTTCGTGGAAATGCACAGCTCTGGACGCTGCTGCACCTGAAGTATCGGAAACACGTGATTGCCGAACCCGGCGCACCGGGCGAGGAGCAGAATCGCACCGGAGCCAGTGGCAAGGACGTTATCCTTGAGGTGCCCCTCGGCACAGTGGCCCGCAATGCCGATACCGGCGAAATCATTTGCGAAATCAACCACGACGGCGAAGAGCATGTACTCACTCCGGGAGGACGCGGCGGAAAAGGAAACGCTTTTTTTGCAACGCCAACCAACCGCGCTCCCGACTATGCGCAGCCGGGGGAACCCGGCCGCGAAGAGTGGATCATTCTGGAACTGAAACTACTGGCCGACGTTGGCCTGGTAGGTTTTCCGAATGCTGGAAAATCAACACTGCTTTCCGTTGTCTCAGCGGCGAAACCAAAGATCGCTGACTACGCGTTTACTACCCTGACCCCTAACCTCGGCGTTGTTTCGTGGCGCGACGACAAGTCGTTCGTCATGGCCGATATACCCGGTATTATCGAAGGAGCAGCGGAAGGACGCGGCTTGGGAATCCGCTTCCTTCGCCACATCGAACGCAATCCGCTGCTGTTGTTTCTGATACCCGCCGATGCCGCCGACATCCGGAAAGAATATGATATTCTGCTCAATGAACTCAGGAAATACAATCCCGAACTGTTGGACAAGAAAAGGCTGCTTGCCATTTCAAAATCCGATATGCTCGATGATGAATTGATGGAGCAGATGAAAGCGGAACTACCAACCGACCTGCCATCGGTCTTTATCTCTTCTGTCACCGGATTAAACATTCAGACGCTGAAAGACCTTATCTGGCAGAATCTGCACTAAGCCTGTCACGAGGCCACGCGGAAAGGTGTCACATTGGCACAATATGGCTTTGGCAAAGTTATTGACCATGGGCCTGAAACATTATTGAGTTAAACTGATCAGAAAACATGGAGAAACAGGAAACCAGGGAAGAATTAGAGAACGGGACAAAAGCAACGGAGGAAAAGCAGGCAGCCGGTGAAGAAGTGAAGACAGAAGCGAGTTCTGAAGAAACATCTGCAGCGAGCGAGAGTACCGGATCTGATTTACAAGGCGAACTCGATGCAGCCAAAGACAAATACCTGCGCCTGTACTCAGAATTTGAGAACTTCCGCAAGCGCACCGCGCGTGAGAAGCTCGAAATGATTAACACCGCCAACGAGCAATTGATCACTGCGCTATTGCCGGTCATGGACGACTTTGACCGGGCCGCTCAAGCCGTTTCCGGAACGCCCGATAATACCACCGAAGGATTCCTTCTGATCCAGTCGAAATTCCGCAAGGTCCTGGAAACTTTCGGCGTGAAGGCTATGGATATTCCCAAGGGCACTGACTTCGATGCAGATTTCCACGATGCCATTACACAAATTCCGGCACCGGAAGAAGCGTTGAAAGGAAAAATTGTAGACGTCGTTGAAAAAGGCTATTTCTTAAATGAGAAAGTGATCCGCTACGCTAAGGTAGTAGTGGGCAACTAAGTATATAAAGATCCATGTCAACAAAGCGAGACTATTACGATGTATTGGGTGTAGGCCGGAGCGCGACACCGGAAGAAATAAAAAAGGCTTACCGGAAAATCGCTATTCAGTTTCACCCTGATAAGAACCCCGGCAACAAGGAGGCGGAAGAAAAGTTTAAGGAAGCTGCTGAAGCCTATGAGGTGTTGAGCAATCCCGAAAAACGCGCCCAGTACGATCGCTTTGGCCATGCTCGTTCAGGAGGTGGAGGCTATGGCCACACCATGAATATGGAAGATATCTTCAGCCAGTTTGGCGATATCTTCGGTGGCGGTAGTCCCTTTGAAAGCTTTTTTGGAGGCGGGAGCCGCAGCACGCGCCGGCAACGCAAAGGATCAAACCTCCGCATCAAACTCAAACTTACCCTCGAGGAAATCGCGCAAGGCGTTGAAAAGAAAATTAAAGTCCACCGTCTGGTGGCGGCCGACGGAGTATCGTTTAAGTCGTGTACCACTTGTCAGGGATCCGGCCAGGTACGCAAAGTAGTCAACACCATGCTGGGACAGATGGTATCATCCTCTACCTGCCCCATGTGTAATGGCACTGGCCAGACGGTAGATCAACGCCCTCCCGGGGTCGACAGCTCGGGTCTTGTTTCCAAGGAGGAAATTATCTCCGTTAAAATTCCGGCAGGTGTTTCCGACGGAATGCAATTGTCGATGTCCGGAAAAGGGAACGAAGCCCCCGGCGGCGGAATTGCTGGCGACTTGCTTATTCTCATCGAGGAGGTCGAAGATTCCGTTCTCAAGCGCGACGGCAACAACATTATCTACGACCTCTACCTCAGCTTTATCGACGCAGCCCTGGGAACGACTGTTGAGGTACCCAGTATTGGCGGCAGGGTCAAGATCAAGATCGAACCGGGAACTCAGAGTGGAAAAGTACTCCGTTTGCGCGGAAAAGGGCTTCGTGATATCAATGGGTATGAAACCGGCGACCAGCTGATTTACGTCAACGTCTGGACTCCCAAGAAACTCTCGGCCGAAGAACGGGCAACCCTCGAAACCTTACGCGGCTCACCCAACTTCGAACCCAAGCCCGATGGCACCGAAAAAGGATTCTTTGAGCGAATGAAAGAGTTTTTTAACTAAACTTTTTCCGTATCCTGCCGTTTTATAACCATTAGCGGGGTTTAATGCTCCTTTTTGAGCGATAAACTTACACGGCGCAACCTAAGGGTGGCGGGTACGTACTTAATCAGCATGCAGAGATTTTTTTGGTTGACCTTGTGTGGAATTGCGGTTGCAGGGGTGGCAAGTGGGCAGTTAAAGCGGCAATTCACTGTCGAGAACAGCCCCTCATGTGAACGCATTTCCCTGCAGCTTCGGGCAAATTCGGGCGATTGTTATATCACAGCCGGCCGCGAAGCTGAAATTCTCAATATTTACAGCAACCAGGACCCTTCCGCCTACGCCCACCAGTTTAGCAAAGCAATTGTCGACAAAACCTGCTCCGTTTCCCTCAATTTCGAAAATACAGGTACCCGCAGCATCGGCCAGACAATTTCCACCCGAGTCTTCAGCCGGGGACCGGAGACAAATACCATCTGGAAGATGTACCTGTCGGACGACAAACCCTACGACCTCCAGCTCGATTATGGCGTCGGCAATGCCCACGTCGACCTTTCCGGTCTGGCAATCGAAAAGCTAAAAATCAATAGCGGCAGTGCCGACGTCAACATTGGCTACGGATCACGTGAAAACAAGACGGAGATGGATACACTGGCGGTCAAGGTCGACCTCGGATCACTTTTCGTCGATAACATCAACCGATCCAGAGCACGCTTCACCAACGCCGTAGTCACCTTTGGCAACCTTACGCTCGACTTCTCCGATGGGACACCCATTACATCCAATCACATCCAGGGTAGCGTTGGCGCCGGAAATCTTACGATCATTCTCCCGTCGGATGACATTCCCGTCAAAGTGACGATCAATGACTCATGGTTGTGCAGCGTAAAAATGCCCTCGAACCTCAGGAAAGTCAGCGCAAATACTTTCGTAAATTCCGCCTACAACGAGCGGGCGAAAAATGCCCTCACGTTCGATCTCGACGTTTCGATGGGCAGCATCGTCTTCCGCAACTCCGCTCAGTAAACATCCGCCCTGTATTTTCTCCTGTCAGATGTAATTCCTGATTATCTTTCCACACTTATTGCAGTGAAAAAACTCGAGCAATGTGGAAGCACTAATCGCAGAAAACATCACCAAGCGCTATACGGAACATACGGCGCTCGATGATGTCAGTATGACCATCCCGGAGGGCAGTATCTTTGGTCTCCTTGGTCCCAACGGCGCGGGCAAAACAACCCTGATCCGTATCATCAACCAGATTATCTATGCCGACAAAGGACACATCAAAGTATTCGGTGAGCCCCTTCAGGAAAAGCATGTTGGCATAATCGGATATCTGCCAGAAGAACGAGGGCTTTATAAAAAGCTAAAGGTCGGCGATCAACTCCTCTACCTGGCTCAACTCAAAGGTCTGTCGCGCGCAGAAGCTCTTGAACGCAGCAAAACATGGATCAAGAAGTTTGACCTCAAGGAATGGTGGAACAGAAAAGTCGAAGACCTCAGTAAGGGAATGGCACAGAAGGTTCAATTCATCAGTACGGTGATGCATGAACCACGTCTTATTATTCTCGATGAACCCTTTTCCGGTTTCGATCCCGTCAACGCGCAGTTGATTACAGAGGAAATCTTCGGTCTCCGGGAACGCGGAAGTACGATCATCTTCTCTACCCACCGGATGGAAACGGTGGAAGATCTCTGCGATCACATCGCCCTTATTGACAAGAGTAAGAAAATCCTGGAGGGATCGAAGCGCGACATCAAGGCGCAATACAAGACCAATACCTATACCGTTGACCATCGCGGAACGCTCACGCTGAGCGACCACCGCTTCCAACAGCTTTCAACTACTGCACTGGACGACAACTTTTTCCGTACGCTGGTCAAAATGGAGGAAGGACTCAGTCCCAACGAACTCATCCGCGCGCTTACCGACCAGACGGAAGTCCATAGCTTTGTTGAAAAGATACCGACGATGGGAGAAATCTTCATAACCCTGGTGAAAGGAGGAAAACATGAATAAGGTTTGGCTCATATTCCGACGCGAGTTTTTGAACCGCGTTCAGAAGAAATCGTTCCTCATCGCCACAATCCTGGTACCGCTTATTTTCCCGGCTATCATCGCCGTGATGGTCTTTGTCCTGAAGAAACAGGAGATGTCAGCGGGAATCGACACCGTGCGCGTGTATGACGCCAGCGGGCGATTCAACTTCGAACCGGAAGACCGCTTCGTCTTTGTTCCGGTCAAAGGTGACATCGAACAGGAGAAGTCGGATTTTAGTCGATCAGACGACTTCGCGCTACTATATCTACCCGAATTCGACTTGCTCGATCCCCGTGGCATCATCTTGTATACACGAGACAATCCCAGTATCCGCAAGCTCGATGGCGTAGAACGGATTGTTGAAAGGAAAATTCAGTCGGTAAAACTTCAGGAGTTCAACATCGACCGGAAAATCCTCGACGATCTTCGGACTGACATCCGACTGACAACCATTAACGTCAGCGACAGTGGCGAAGAAAAATCGAGCAACGCTGGAATCTACTACGGCCTTGGGTTCCTCCTCGGCGTACTGATTTACATGTTCGTGCTTATCTATGGTATGCAGATCATGCTCGGGGTAATCGAAGAGAAAACGAGCAAGATTGTTGAAATCATCGTCTCTTCGGTCAAGCCGTTCCAGTTGATGATGGGCAAGATTCTTGGCATTGCCGCGGTCGGACTTTTGCAGTTTACCATCTGGGTCATCCTGATCACCACCCTATCGACCGCAACGCTGTCGCTATTCGGTGTAGATATGCCGCAAAAGCAGGCTATGGAAGAAGTCGCCAAAATGAACAATCCCGAAGTGGCGCAGGAAGTGGCATCACAGAACGACCGGGTAATGGAACTGCTACAGGCAGCTTCCGAAATTCCTTTCATGTTCATTGTATTCAACTTCGCCTTTTACTTCCTCGGTGGCTACCTGCTGTACGGAGCCTTGTTCGCCGCCGTGGGGTCGGCCGTCGATTCACAACAGGAAGCACAGCAATTCACTTTCCCGATAACGCTGCCGCTGATTATTGCCTATTTCGGACTGTTCATGTTTATCCTGAACGATCCTCACAGTACAGCCAGCTTCTGGTTCTCTATTATCCCGTTCACCTCGCCTATCGCCATGGTGGGCAGATTGGGCTTCCAGGTGCCGTTCTGGGAGCTGTTGCTGTCACAGGCATTGCTCATTGGCGGGTTCATCTTCACTACCTGGATTGCCGCGCGCATCTATCGCGTCGGTATCCTGATGCACGGAACAAAGATCAATTACAAGGTGCTCGCCAAGTGGTTTATGATGAAGCAATAAATGCCCGAAAGCATACAAACAAAGGAACCGGACAGCCGTCCGGTTTTTTTGTTTATTTTGAATCGTATGAGCCGTCGCAAACCCGTCGCTGCAAATGACTTCGATCCACACAACCCAGCCCTGAAGTGGATTGTGCTGGCGGTTTCATTTATCATCAGCGTAGGCTCCATCTACTACACCGATGTGCTGGTCGATCAACTCAAAGAACGCGAGCACCAACAGGTGCAACTTTTTGCCCGGGCCATCGAGTACACCCTCAACGAAAACCTGAATAGCAACATTCTGTTTGTTTCGGAGGAGATCATCAACAAGAACAACTCGGTGCCGACCATTCTGGTCGACGGGCAGAACAACATACTCCAGTTTCGCAATATCGGCATCGATTCGACGCGCTCCCCGAGAGCGATTCAGGAGCGACTGACACGCGAGCTGGAGCGCATGGCCGACACCTACGATCCGATCATCATAACACTGAAAGATCCCACCACCGACGAAGTATTCGGCACGCAGAAAGTCTACTACAGAAACTCGGCCCTGCTCACACAGCTCATTGCCTATCCGTACGTTCAGCTTACTGTAATCGCCATTTTTGGTTTCATCAGCTACCTGGCCTTCAACTATTCGAAGGCAGCGGAACAAAACCGCGTATGGGTCGGACTGGCGAAGGAAACCGCCCACCAACTCGGCACCCCGTTGTCGTCGCTGATGGCCTGGATTGAGGTTATCCGGGAAGACCCCGAAATGCGGGAAAAAGGCATCGTCGACGAGTTGGAGAAAGACATCCACAAGCTCAGAATCGTCACCGAGCGCTTCTCGAGTATTGGATCCGTACCGGTACTTCGGCGTGAAAACGTGGTTGCCTTGATTAATAATGTCGTGACCTACCTCCGGCCGCGGATTTCTTCCCGGATCGGCATAGAAGTTTTTACCCTGTCCGATCAGATACCGGCAATGGTTCACGCCCCGCTTTTTGAGTGGGTGATCGAGAATTTGTGTAAGAACGCCGTTGACGCCATGGGCAGCTCGGGAGCTATCGCGATAAAGATACTGCGCGGCAGCGAGGGGAAAGTGTTTATCGACGTAAGCGACACGGGCAAAGGCATACCCCGATCGCGTATTGCCATGGTGTTCAAAGCAGGATTCACGACCAAAAAGCGCGGTTGGGGGCTGGGGCTGACCCTGGCGCAGCGGATCATCGAAACCTATCACGACGGGAAGATTTACATCAAATCTTCGGAGGAAAATCAGGGCACAACCTTCCGTATTGCGCTTAATGCCGCCCCGCCCAACGACGAGGGTGCCCGAGCGGCGGCGGGCAAGCCCGAAGCGGCCGATCCAGGGGCGAACGGACACCAATAAATCTCCCTAAGGCTCTTTGTACTTGCCCCTTAAAAGCCTACTTTTGCGGTCGAATTTTCAGACCTTATTTAATAAATCTTTTAAAATGGCAAATATTGGAAAGATCACCCAGGTCATCGGTCCGGTTGTCGACGTAGCGTTCGACGGCCCGGGGTCAAAACTGCCGAACATCCTGGATTCCCTTGTAGTCGTCAAAGGTGACGGAACCAAAGTTGTGCTTGAAACACAGCAACACCTGGGTGAGGACCGCGTCAGGACCATTTCCATGGAAGGTACTGAAGGTCTGGTCCGTGGCATGGAAGTAACCGATACCGGTTCACCCATCAGCGTACCGGTCGGTGAAGACATCAAAGGCCGCCTTTTCAATGTCATCGGCGACGCCATCGACGGTATCAAACAACCTAAAGGTGACCGCAAGCTCCCTATTCACCGTACAGCACCCGCTTTTGAAGATCTTTCCACCTCTACAGAAGTGCTGTATACCGGCATCAAGGTTATCGACCTGATTGAGCCCTATTCAAAAGGGGGTAAAATCGGTCTTTTCGGCGGTGCCGGTGTAGGTAAGACCGTTCTCATCCAGGAACTTATCAACAATATCGCAAAGGCATATTCCGGTCTTTCGGTATTTGCGGGTGTAGGTGAAAGAACCCGTGAAGGAAATGACCTCCTCCGCGAGATGATTGAAGCCGGCATCGTGAACTACGGTGACGACTTCATTAAATCGCTCCACGAAGGCGGCTGGGACCTCAGCAAAGTAAAAGAGGAAGACCTTCTCGACTCTAAAGCAACCTTCGTCTTCGGCCAGATGAACGAACCTCCTGGAGCCCGTGCCCGTGTTGCCCTCTCCGGTCTGACATTCGCCGAATATTTCCGCGATGGTGATGGCCAGGGCAAAGGCCGCGATATCCTTTTCTTTATCGACAACATTTTCCGCTTTACCCAAGCGGGTTCAGAGGTATCCGCCCTCCTCGGACGTATGCCCTCAGCGGTAGGTTATCAGCCTACGCTGGCCACTGAAATGGGTGCGATGCAGGAGCGTATTACTTCAACCAAAAACGGCTCCATTACTTCGGTACAGGCTGTTTACGTCCCTGCTGACGACTTGACTGACCCTGCTCCTGCTACGACGTTTGCTCACCTTGACGCAACTACTGTATTGAGCCGTAAGATTTCCGAGCTGGGTATCTACCCCGCCGTGGATCCTCTGGATTCCACTTCACGGATTCTTCAGCCTGAGATTGTCGGTGAGGAGCACTATCGTTGCGCGCAACGCGTGAAGAACATCCTCCAGCGCTACAAAGAGCTTCAGGACATCATCGCCATCCTTGGTATGGACGAGCTTTCCGACGAAGACAAGCAGGTTGTACACCGTGCGAGAAGGGTTCAACGCTTCCTGTCTCAGCCTTTCCACGTTGCCGAGGCCTTTACCGGTCTGAAGGGTGTGTTGGTAGATATCAAGGAAACCATCGCCGGATTCAACGCGATTCTCGATGGTGAACTCGATCACCTGCCTGAAATGGCGTTCAACCTTGTGGGGAACATCGACCAGGCTATCCAGAAAGGTGAGAAGATGCTTGCCGAGGCGAAAGCCTGATTGTGAAATAGCTCATTAAAGCGATTATTATGTACCTCGAAATATTGACGCCTGAGAAGAAGGTTTTTGAAGGAGACGTTTCAGCCGCTACTTTCCCCGGCGCCGATGGTTCTTTTCAGGTTCTCGACAACCATGCTCCCCTGATCAGTCTGCTGAAGGAAGGCGTGGTTGAATACAAGGGGGATAGCGCTTCCGGTAGTCTGAAGATTACAGGAGGGGTGGTGGAAGTACTCCGGAACAAGGTGGTGCTTCTGGCAGACGGTCTGCTCGAAGCCTGATCATCCCTTAAGGAATAAAAAAACCCGGCTGATGCCGGGTTTTTTCTTTTATGCCTTATTGCTCTGCAATCCACTTTATCAGGAATACCAACGCCACGACCCAAGCAACCACACCCAGGATCCAGAAGACCGAGTTGACACCACCCAGCGCACTGAGGATAACCGCCACGATAGCGAAAATCAATGCCATCTTCAGATCGTAATCCATGCGCTTGGCTGCAGCCGTAGCAGTGACCTCTTCACCGGATTTCTTCGCCTTGATAGCGTTCTTCACTTCCTTCTTAAGTTCCTTCCGAAACTCGCGCTTTTCGCTCTTCGACATCGCCTTATACTCACTGGCCAGTGCGCTAAGGTTCGACTCGAGGATAGCCTTGTCTTCCGCCGACATGCCCGGAAGGACTTCTGCAGGGATCACTACGTTTGACGCATTCGAGCTTACCGTAGCAGGATCAAGCTTCAGCGGACTGGTTTCCGGTGCCGGAAGCGTCGCGGCCAGAGCAGCCTCATTCATTTCCACTTTCTTCTTACCACTGTTGTAGTCGTAAGTATCGAAGTGGTAAGCGTATTTGGGCGAAGAGCAAGCTGCGAACAATAGCGCGCCGAGGAACAGTAAAAAGGATCGTTTCATATAGGTATTACTTTTGTTTTTTACGCCGGATAAAAAATCGTTCCAGAAAGCGTTTTTCGAAATTCCAGAAAAACCTGAACTGGCCAAATATAAAGCCGTACCCCAGTAAAATAATATTATAAAGAGGTAAAATAAAAATATAATAGAGCACCGAAGCCAGGGTCGTATCTCCGCGATCGCCGGCAAGCCAGGTGAGTAGAGGTTTCTTAATCAACATAACCGTTGTCCCCGTGCAGGCGAATACAAGCAACACAATACCTACCTGCCAGGCACTTTCGAGATTCCAACGGTGTCTGAGTTTTTCTATCCAGTTCATTTCTTGGGTCAGGAATTAGTAAATAATATCCAGGGCGCGCTATGAGGTGGAGAAGCCTCAAAAGTGACGGGCTCCTGCCTTACCGGATGCGCAAAAGATAATCGCCGCGCATGCAGCGCTATCCGGGCATCCGGAAGAGGTTGGCTGGCTCCATACTTGACATCGCCGACGATAGGGCACCCCATCGAGGCGAGTTGTACACGGATCTGGTGCGGCCGGCCCGTAACCGGATTGACTTCCAGGAGACACATCCCTCCCGCGCGCCCGATCACGGAATAGTGCAACTCCGACCGGAGGGCACCCGGCGTTTCACGTTTAAAAGCCGTGGTTTTGTTCCTGCGCTCGTCCTTCAGAAGCCAATGGACTAACGTCCCCGTGGGGGTGGGCGGAACTTCGGAAGTAATGGCCCAATACGTCTTTTCCGTTTTATTCTCGCGAAAAAGGGCGTTCATCCGGCTCAGCGCCTTCGATGTACGCGCCAGCACCACCACGCCGCTCACGGGGCGGTCTAACCGGTGCACTACCCCCAGAAACACAGCCCCGGGCTTGCTGTATTTCTCTGCGATATACTTTTTGCCGAGTTCGACCAGCGGGATATCGCCCGTGGCATCGCCCTGCACCAGCACACCCGCGGCTTTATTGACCACCAGAAGGTGGTTGTCTTCGTAAATGACTTCAAACGGCAAGGCCACACGCGAAATTAGCAATTATCGCTCAGTGAAATTTTGAAAAAGGCTCGCACGAGGCACATTAAAATCTCCCAAAGGGTTAAATTTGTTTTCTACACCTACTCCTATGCAACCCAAACTGACCTGGATCTCCGTAGTTATATCCGTCTTCATTCTGGCGGCGTGCAATTCGAACGAGGTTGCGCGTCTTCAACAGGAAAACGATTCCCTGCGCAGCGAGCTCACCTCGGGTCGCAACGTGCTCGTCGGCATTAAAGACGTCAAGGGACTTCTTGATTCGATCGACATGAGCCGCAACGCCCTTCGCTCCCATCTCAGCGAAGGAACGACCTATGAGGAGTTCACGACCCGCCTCCGCGACATCAATGAATTTGTGCGCATGTCGGAAGCCAGAATTGAAGGAATTCAGAATGCGCTCAAAGAAAGTCAAAACGAAGCCTCGGCTTACCTGATGCTTGTCGACGCCTTGAAGAGCGAGGTACAGATTCGCGTGAACGAAATCATGCAGCTACAGGAGCAGGTAGCCGCTTATCGCGAAGAAAATCGCGGGCTGCAGGAGGAAATACGTTTGAAGGAAACCGAGGTCCGCGACATCAACATTCGGATTTCCGAGAAAGAGCAGGAGCTGTTGCAATTGGAAGCTCGCATTGCGACGATGACCGAAGAGTTCAAGGTCTCCGAAGCCGATGCCTATTACGCGCGCGCACGTGCTGTTGAAGAAGCAGCGAGTCGTACGAAGCTTGCGCCGCAGAAGAAGAAAGAGACCTACAAAGAAGCGATAGAGTTATACAAACACGCGTTGCGCATGGGCAAACAGGATGCGCGGGCGGACATCACGCGATTAGAAGAGAAGGTCAAGTAACGCGCGCGATCCGGCGCACTTTGTTGCGCTGCAAAAAAACTATCGTTTAAGGGGAAACCTCGACTATTGAAACACCAGTTCCCCTCTAAAACTCAGACGTAAAATGAAACTCAATATCGGGGAAATTGTCTTGCACCATCTGCAGCCACGCCCGCGACTCAGCCATGAACACGAGCTTGTCGTCTTTGTCGAGCGCAATGTGACGTTGCTTTGACTCGATGAACTCGGCGAGCTTCCGGGGATCTTTGCTGCTGATCCAGCAGGCTTTGTAGATATTCTGGGGAACAAACTGCACGGTAGCGCCGTACTCGTTTTTCAGCCGGAACTGGATAACCTCAAATTGAAGCGCACCTACCACACCGATTACTTTGCGCTTTCCTATCTCGTACGTGAATAACTGGGCAACGCCCTCTTCCATGAGCTGCAGCAACCCCTTTTCAAGTTGCTTGGTCTTCATGGCATCGAGGTTTACAACTTCTTTGAAAATCTCAGGAGAAAAACTGGGAATACCCGTATACATCATCTTTTCCCCTTCGGTGAGCGTGTCACCTATCTTCAGGTTGCCAGTGTCGAAGATACCAACAATGTCGCCTGGCCAAGCCTCATCTACGGTTTCGCGATCCTGCGCCATGAAAGCCGTCGCGTTGGAAAAGCGGACCGATTTGTCATGACGAACATGATAGTAATTACTACCCCTTTCGAATTTTCCCGAGCAAACGCGAAGGAAAGCAATGCGGTTGCGATGCTTGGGATCCATGTTCGCGTGTATCTTGAACACAAAGCCGGAGAATTTCTTTTCATCGGGGGCAACTTCCCGCAATGTTGTCGCGCGGGGTATCGGAGGCGGAGCAATCCGGATAAAAGTGTCGAGCAGTTCCTTGACCCCAAAATTGTTCACAGCGCTACCGAAAAAAACCGGCGCTACTTTCCCCTCGAGGTAATCTTGTTCACTGAAGTCGGGGTAAACACCCTCGATCAACTCCACATCGGCGCGTAATTGCTTCGCATTGTTCTCTCCAACAAGCCGGTCGAGCTCCGGGTCATTGATGTCCGATACATCTATCCCTTCCGATATCGTCGTCTTGCTCGGCGTGAACAGGTGAAGACTTTTTTCGTATAAACTGTAAACGCCCTTGAAGTTCTTACCCATATTGATAGGCCAGCTCAAGGGACGAACGTTGATTTTAAGTTTTTCTTCGATCTCGTCGAGCAATTCGAAGGGATCGCGTCCTTCGCGGTCAAGCTTGTTGATAAAACAAATTACCGGCGTGCTGCGCATGCGGCACACTTCCATCAGCTTCTCGGTCTGTATCTCCACCCCCTTGACACAATCGATCACCATGATAACACTATCGACCGCGGTCAACGTCCGGTAAGTGTCTTCGGCGAAATCCTGGTGACCTGGAGTATCCAGCAGGTTAATCTTGACGTCTTTGTAATTGAAGCCCATGACCGACGTGGCTACCGAAATCCCCCGCTGCTTCTCTATCTCCATCCAGTCGGACCGTGCGTGATCTTTAATCTTGCTCGACTTTACCGCGCCCGCCTTCTGAATTGCACCTCCAAACAGCAGCAGTTTCTCCGTAAGGGTAGTTTTTCCCGCGTCAGGGTGACTGATGATTCCAAATGTCCTTCTCTTTTCTATCTGATCTGATAATGTCATGTCGCTTCCGGCCAGACCGGCGTATTTAAAGGTTGCAAAACTAATAAAAATGTAGCCTTGACGATGCGGGCGTCTCAGATTGCCTTTGCCGGATCACTGTGCAGGGACGGAAATCCGCTATCTTTGACAAAAAACGACCTCGGCCTCTATGCAGTACAGAACCTTTGGAAGAACCGGTTTCCACGTAAGTGAGATCGGGTATGGTATGTGGGGACTTGCCGGATGGACCGGTACCGACGACGAGGAGCTTCAACATGCACTCGACCGCTCTGTCGAACTGGGATGCAACTTCTATGACACAGCCTGGGGCTACGCCGAAGGGCGAAGTGAGCAAATCCTCGGAGATCTCATCCGCCGGCATCCCGGAAAACGATTGTTCCACGCGACAAAAATTCCGCCCCGGAATTTCACCTGGCCGAGTAAGCCACACTTCCGTCTTGAAGATTGCTTCCCTTACGACCACATTATCGAGTACACCGAAAAAAGTCTTCGGAACCTCAGGATAGACTGCATCGATCTTCAGCAGTTTCACGTTTGGGAAGATGGCTGGGCCGACCGGGACGAGTGGAAAAACGCCGTCGAGAAGCTAAAGCGCGATGGCAAAATCCGTTTCATGGGCATTAGCGTGAACCGTTGGGAGCCCGCCAATTGCCTGAACACACTCCGGACCGGACTCATCGACACTGTTCAGGTCATCTACAACATCTTTGACCAGGCGCCGGAAGACGAACTCTTCCCTTTGTGTCGCGAACTAAACATTGGCGTGATTGCCCGCGTTCCCTTCGATGAAGGAACCCTGACAGGAACACTGACTGAAGAAACCACTTTTCCTGCCGACGACTGGCGTTCGACCTACTTTGTCCCGGAAAACCTTAAAAGCAGTGTAGCACACGCCAACGCACTCAAACCCCTTATTCCCGAAGGGATGACCATGCCTGAGTTGGCCCTGCGATTCATCCTGGAAAACAGCGACGTCCACACCATCATCCCGGGGATGCGACGAACCCGCCACGTGGAAGCCAATCTTACTACCAGCGATGGCCAACGTCTCAAACCGGCTATTGTGGAAAAGCTTCGGCAACATCGTTGGGACCGCACGCCCACCGAATGGTCACAATAACAGCGATTGGTCCTGACATTCTCAGCTTTGTCATAGTCAAAACGTGTACTAGCGCTCAGACAGTTAGCAAACCGCCTCTGTCATTATGTCACCTTTTGACAGTCACGAGTGGGCTGGCACAGGCATTGATAACCGAAGCATACATTATCAGTGTTGGACAACTAAAGGAAATTTAATCATGGGGAAAATTATTGGAATCGATTTGGGTACGACCAACTCCTGCGTGGCCGTGATGGAGGGCAACGAGCCCGTCGTTATTGCCAACAGCGAAGGCCGGAGGACGACGCCCTCAATCGTCGCCTTTCTTGACGATGGAAAAGGCGAGCGCAAAGTAGGAGATCCTGCCAAGCGCCAGGCCATTACTAATCCGAAGAACACAGTATCGTCGATAAAGCGGTTCATGGGTAAGAAATACAATGACGTGAACGAGGAGATGAAGATGGTTTCTTATGCCGTTGAACGTGGCAACAACGACACGGTACGGGTGAAAATCGGAGATCGTCTTTACACTCCCCAGGAATTATCGGCGATGATTCTGCAGAAAATGAAAACCACTGCAGAGGATTATCTCGGAACAACCGTCAACGAGGCGGTTATCACCGTACCCGCCTACTTTAACGATGCCGAGCGCCAGGCGACTAAAGAAGCCGGACAAATCGCCGGACTCGATGTCAAGCGTATTATCAACGAGCCCACCGCGGCTGCGCTGGCATACGGTCTCGATAAAAAGAACCAGGACATGAAAATCGCGGTGTACGACCTGGGTGGTGGTACCTTCGATATATCTATTCTCGAACTCGGCGATGGTGTCTTCGAAGTGAAGTCAACAAACGGTGACGTTCATCTCGGTGGAGACGACTTTGACCAAAGGGTCATGAACTGGCTCGCTGATGAGTTCAAGAACGAAGAGAATGTTGACCTGCGCAAAGACCCGATGGCTCTTCAGCGTCTGAAAGAAGCTGCTGAAAAAGCTAAAATTGAATTGTCGAGCTCGCAGGAAACGGAAGTCAACCTTCCCTACATCACTTCAGTGGATGGTGTCCCGAAGCACCTTGTCAAGAAGATCACGCGGGCGAAGTTCGAGCAACTCGTTGACGACCTCGTTCAGCGTACGCTTGAGCCCTGCCGCAAAGCCCTGAGCGACTCAGGTCTGAGCATTGGTCAGATTGACGAAGTCATCCTGGTCGGAGGTTCTACCCGCATTCCGCGGATCCAGGAAGAAGTTGAGAAGTTCTTCGGCCGTAAGCCCTCAAAGGGAGTTAACCCGGATGAGGTTGTTGCAGTAGGCGCCGCAATTCAGGGTGGTGTACTTACAGGCGAAGTCAAAGACGTACTTCTCCTCGACGTTACTCCGCTGTCGTTGGGTATCGAAACCCTGGGAGGCGTGTTCACCAAACTTATCGAAGCGAACACAACCATCCCGACCAAGAAATCGGAGACTTTCTCTACCGCAGCCGACAACCAACCTTCGGTAGAAATCCATATTCTTCAGGGTGAACGCCCGATGGCGAAAGACAACCGTTCAATCGGACGCTTCCACCTCGATGGTATTCCGCCGGCACCCCGCGGTATGCCTCAGATTGAAGTGACGTTCGATATCGATGCAAACGGTATCCTTCACGTGTCAGCGAAAGACAAAGGAACCGGTAAGGAGCAGAAGATCCGCATCGAAGCCTCTTCAGGTCTTACTGACGCAGAAATCCAAAAGATGCGCGAAGAAGCCAAGGCCAACGAAGAAGCTGACCGCAAGGCCAAGGAACAAATCGAGAAAATTAACCAGGCCGACTCTCTCATCTTCCAGACAGAGAAGCAAATGAAGGAGTACGGTGACAAGCTGTCGGAAGGCAACAAGACCGCTATTAACACGGCGCTTGAAAACCTTCGTCAGGCCCATAAGAGTCAGGATGTCGCAGCAATCGACACAGCCATGGCCGCACTTAACAGCGCATGGCAGGCAGCGGCAACTGAAATCTATCAGGCTTCAGGTAACGCTACCGGTGGAGCTCCCGGCGAAGGCGGTCCTTCGGCCGGCGCCCAGGCGGGCGGATCAGCCGACGATGTGTCCGACGTCGAATTTGAAGAAGTCAACGACAACAAGAAATAAAACGTTGATAAACCATCGCAAGGGAGACCGCCTCTTAGAGGCGGTCTCTTTTTTTTGCCGAATGAACAGTTGTTCGTTCCGACAAAATATTTATAACAGCGGTGAAGTTTTGGCTTTAATTCAAGATGGATAACTAAATTTGCCGCCTCAAAAACCTCACTGCTATGCTGGTAATGAAATTTGGTGGCACTTCGGTAGGAAAGCCGGAGCGGATGAAAAAAATAGCCGAACTCGTTCAAGGGGTACCGGGGAAGAAGATGGTTGTTCTTTCCGCCTTGTCGGGCACTACCAATGCTCTCGTCACTATTGGCGATCATCTTATGGCAGGAAACCTCGAGAAAGCGGAGGAGGAAATCGCCGCCCTCGAAAGCCACTACCAGGCATTTGTCAACGAACTGTTCTCGGGCGAGGCGGCCCACGCTATTGGCGACGAGATTGTCAGTCGCTACTTCATTCTCATCAGAATGCTGGCTGCCGGGCAATTCGACAACAAAACCTCGCGCGAACTTCTGGCCCAGGGTGAACTCATGTCGACGGAGTTGTTCTATCAATACCTCCACGAACAGAAGATCCCCGCCCGCCTGCTGCCCGCGCTGCATTTCATGTCGATCGACGAGAATGAAGAGCCCGAGCTGGACAAAATTTCTCAGCGGCTCAAGCCGCTGATCGACTCGATCCGCAATATCGATATCATCATCACTCAAGGATATATCTGCCGGAATCACCGGAACGAAATCGACAATCTGAAGCGCGGAGGAAGCGACTATACCGCGTCACTCATCGGCGCGGCATTGGGTGCCGACGAAATTCAGATCTGGACAGACATCAGCGGTATGCACAACAACGATCCGCGTCTTGTCAAGAAAACTGTTCCTATCTCGGAACTTACGTTCGATGAAGCCTCCGAGCTCGCCTATTTCGGTGCAAAGATCCTTCACCCCTCCACGATCGTACCGGCTCAACGCTTCAACGTACCGGTGCGGTTGAAGAATACCATGGATGAAGAAGCTCCCGGAACCATCATCACGGAGAAATCGAACGGTGTCGGCAGCTTCAAAGCCATCGCAGCAAAAGACAACATCACAGCGATTAAGATCAAGTCGTCGCGCATGCTCATGGCATATGGGTTCCTGCGACGAGTGTTTGAGGTTTTCGAACATCACAAGACTCCCATCGACATGATCGCCACATCGGAGGTAGCCGTGTCGTTGACCATCGACAACCAGACGCACCTCAGCTCGATCGAAGCCGAGTTGAAGAAGTTTGGAAAAATTGAGATCGATACAGACCAAAGTATCATTTGTATCGTAGGCAACCGCATCATGGATCGCGAAGGTGTATTGAACGATGTATTCAGCGCCTTGGGGCAAATACCCGTCCGTATGGTTTCCTGCGGAGGAAGCGCCAACAACGTTTCAATCCTCGTCGACAGCAAACACAAGAATGCAGCCCTCAATGCGCTGAACGAAGGACTGTTCGGGCTGAAATAATCGTTGTTAGCGAAATCCTACCATCATCCCTGACGAGGAGTTGGCGGCGGCGCGTGTCACGGATTTCAGGCAGTTCACCTCACCGCGGACGCGTAGCACACCCAGGAAGGCAAAGACCAGGGCTTCCTTGAATTTCACGATGTCCTCGTCGGGCAACATGAAGGTCAACGCATCACCTCCGTGTTCCAACAGACGCGTCATCAGGTAGCCATTGAATGCTCCTCCCCCCGTGCAAAGAACGCGCGCTTCCACAGCATAACTGCGAATAGCATCGCATATCTCAATGGCAACCGACTCCGAGAAAGTCGCCAGTCGGTCAGCAAGAGGGATTGTCTTATCATCAAGCAGTGGAGCAAAGTCGCGATCAAAAACCTCTCTACCCAACGAAGGCCGTTGTTTTCGAAGTCGCACATACACGCGATTCAAGGCCTTTAAGAGGGCCGCATTTACTTCTCCTCCCGCGGCCATTTCTCCATTCCTGTCGAACGCCTTTGACGCTTCTGCAGCGAGCCTGTTAAGTCCCATGTTGCAGTAGCAGATGTCAAACGCAATCCTTTGTCGTTTAGCCTCAAGTGATAGATTGGCGATCCCACCAAGGTTCAGACACACATCGTAGTCGGCAAACAACAGCTTGTCTCCGACAGGAACCAGCGGAGCCCCTTCGCCCCCGAGGGCAACATCAAGCGAGCGAAAGTCACAGACTACAGGAAGACCGCTGGCCACATGAAGATGAGTACCGCTACCGATCTGCGTAGTAAAATGCCGTTTGGGCTGATGAAAGACTGTATGGCCATGAGAGGCGACAAAATCGGCCTTCATACCAGACTTTTCCACGAACTTCCGGACCTGCTGCCCGAGGAAAAGCCCATACTCAGCATCGAGGTGTGCCAATGCCTCGCCGGAGAGCGTGTGCGCCTGAGACAGCGCAGCATGCCAGCGCGCGGGGTAGCGTATCGTTGTTGATTGCTCGAGCGAAAATTGCCAGGCATTGTTCTTATTGCGGAATTCGCAGTAGGCTATATCAAGGCCGTCGAGTGAAGTCCCCGACATCAGACCGATTACCCTGTAACGCGATTTGTCAGCGAGCGATGGCATAGGAAGATTGGTTTTATGTGGTGGCATACCGACCGATTCATTTACCTTTGACCTGATTAACAGGCTATATGAATCTTGTTATTGATTCGGGGAATACCGCAGCGAAGGTAGGCATTTTCGATCATCAGACGTTGATCGAAAAGCGGACCTTTGCCCATCAGGAAGAGCTGCGGGAATGGATTGGAGCGCTCGATCCTGCGCATATGCTGGTGAGTTCTGTCAGAGGAGATGCCGATGACCTCCTCACCCTTGCTCCGAAGGCAAGTACACGCATCGCTCTCAACCGGAACCTCAGCCTTCCAATTCAGAATCACTATCAGACACCCGACACCCTTGGGATGGACAGGCTTGCAGGGGCTTGCGGTGCCCACGCGTTGTTTCCTACCCAGAACTGTCTCGTTATTGACGCGGGCACATGTGTCACCTTCGATTTTGTTGACGGGTCGGGCGTTTATTATGGGGGAGGCATATCACCCGGGCTCCACATGCGTTTCAAGGCTATGCACACTTTCACGGCCAAACTGCCGTTAATTTCTCCAAAGGCCGGTGTCCCGCTTATCGGCGCCTCCACCGAAGCGAGTATGCAAAGCGGCGTAGTGAATGGAATGATCGCTGAAATGGAAGGTATCATCGCGCGGTATGCCGGAAAATACGCCGAATTGAGAGTCATTTTGTGCGGTGGAGATGCGGGATTTTTTGAAAACCAGTTGAAAGCCTCCATATTTGCGAGCCCCGAACTTGTGCTCATCGGGTTAAACAGCATTTTGATACACAATGTCAATCAGAAGTAAGTGTTTGCTAATCACTGCCCTTTGCCTGTTTTGGGCAGGGTATGCGTCGGGGCAGGCGGCAAGAACGCCCTTTTCATCCTTCGGAATCGGTGAGTACTACGGCACCTCCCTGATTAACCACCAGGGCATGGCCGGTGTGGGGGTGAGTCAGCCTCAATTCGAATATATTGGCTCTCAAAACCCCGCCCTCCTCGTCTATAACTCGCTCTATACCACCTTTCACGCCGGGATTGTGACCGAACGCAGGAGCATTAAGAGTGACACCCTGACAGAAACAGCTCAGGGCGGGAACATGAATTATCTCGTTACTGCCTTTCCGATCAAGCCTGGGTACTGGACAACATCCGTTGGACTCATGCCCTATACCTCGGTGAACTATCGCCTTCAATACACCGACAATGTGGCAAACAGTACCGACCAGGTTACAGTCACAGAAGAAGGTGATGGTGGTCTTACCCAGCTGTATTGGTCGAACGGTGTTCGCCTCACGCGACGCCTGGCTGTCGGTGTTCGTGCGGCCTACATTTTCAGCTCGATCATCCACACCTACAAGAATCAGTTGATTGACGCTCGCCAGCCTGTCAATTACATCGTCGCTGTTGAAGAGAAGTCTTATGTTCGCGACTTCACCTTTGGAACCGGTATCGTTTACTCGAAAGATTCTCTTTTCAAAAATAACCGCTATCGCCTGAGCATTGGCGCGACATACGACTTCGCCACAAAACTTGACGTAGAAAAAACCGATCGCCTGTTGCGGACAAATCAGATCGGTGACACAACCGATGTTCAAATACTGCCCAGCTCGCGTGACGGCAGCTACCAGATACCTTGGTCGTTGACGACGGGGATTTCATTGAGCCGGGGTATGTTGTGGAGTGTGGGTCTGCAGTTTTCACTTCAGGACTGGACACAATACCGCAACGTATATGGGCAAAGTGAGAACCTGCAGAGGTCATGGCGAGCCGCCATCGGCGGTGAAATCACCCCCGACCCGTTCTCTGAAAAGTTTTTGAACAGAACCACTTATCGCGCAGGTCTTAGTATGGAAGAAAGCCCTTTTCTCGCCAGTAACAACCCGGTGAGAGATGTTGGCATCAATTTTGGATTTTCGCTGCCGGCCGGACGGGCGAACAGTCTGGATATGGCTTTCCGATACGGACGAAGAGGTAATATCGCCGATAACACGTTGCGCGAAGATTACTTTAAGATCTATTTCGGCCTCACCTTCAACGATCAATGGTTTATCAAGCGACGATACGACTGATCTGCGCCGGCTCCGGCATAACGAAAGCCATAGTCGCCGCTATGGCTTTTTCGTTACGCATAGCGATAGTCGCCGCTGTACTTACATCCTGCAATTCTTCCGACCTGAAGGAACCTTTGATTTACGATGGTCCGCTTCGCATCGGGGAGGAGGTCGAGATGTATTACACGGAAAACAACCGGGTAAAAACCAAGATGATCGCCGCCAAGGTATTCGAATATGAATCGGGCGATCGCGAATTTCCCGAAGGTTTGTATCTCGAATTTTACGACGAAAACGGAGTGCTCGAATCAACCCTCCGCGCCAACGAGGCCTACTATTTCAAGAAAGAACATCAATGGCGGGCGCGCGGAAAAGTCGAAGTGAAGAATATTGAGAAGGACGAACAGCTCAACACCGAAGAGCTGTTCTGGAAACCCGCCGAGGAACAAATATTCACTGATAAATTCGTCACTATCCGTCAGCAAACAGACGTTATTTACGGTCAGGGTCTTGAAGCCAGGCAGGATATGTCCGATTATGTGATCAAGAAACCGGAAGGGGAATTTTCGATCGAAGAATAGAGCTCTTCCCATTTTCACCAAATACTGGTATTTTTAGCCGTTCATGAAACTTCGGGATGTACTCCTCTTATCACTGGCAGCCGCCTTCATCATTATTGGAATTCACCAGGTTATGACCGTCGGATTTGGTCACGGCTATTGGGCTATAATGCTCGCCCTTATTTTCTTTTTTCTGTTCAACCTAATGCGACGAAGGTAGTATGGAAGGCGCCTTCATTGCCGGGACTATTGTAGCTCTGATTTTCTCCATTTTCTTTGCAGGAATCGAAGTCGCCTTTCTGTCCGTCACCCGTAATCCACCTTCGGATCAGGTATTGACAACGGTAACTGTTCCTCAGAAAATCATGACGTTCTTCGCCCGGCGTCCCACCTGGCTTATCGGCACGACACTAATCGGCAATATTGCATCGCTGCTGCTCTTTGGAATCTGCGCAACACTGATGCTCGTTTCATGGTATCAGCTCAATTTCTCGCCCCTGAGCATTTCCGCATTACTGCCAATCGCGGTTATAACGGCCGTTCTCGCGATCATTATGCTCTATACGGTCGAATTCTTTTCGAAAAGCTTTTTCATCATCAACTCCAGAAAGGTTCTTCGAATTCTGGCTATCCCATTTGCCGTTATCTTCATTGTACTCTTCCCCGTCGTCTTCATCGTCATCTCACTTGCCCGGTTTATTATCAACAATGTATTCGGACTGGAGTACTCAAAGGAAAGACCTGTATTCGGTCTTACCGACGTAAATCAGTATCTCAAAAGTTTGCGCCGGGTAAAATCCACCAACGATGACCTGGAACTCGACCGAAAAATATTCCGGAACGCGCTTGAGTTTAAAACCGTCCGCGTGCGCGACTGTATGATTCCCCGCACGGAGATCGTCGCAGTTCCCCTCGACAGCGACCTGGAACGTCTTTATAAAGCTTTCCTCGAAAGCGGGCATTCCAAGATCATCGTCTACAAAGAGTCGATCGATGATATAGTCGGTTATTGCCACTCATCAGCTCTGTTCAAGAAACCATCGCGAATCGACGAAATTCTCACACCCATCATCACTGTTCCGGAAACCATGCTGGCGCGGGAGCTAATGGTTCGACTGATCAATGACCGGAAGAGTCTTGCCGCGGTAGTAGACGAATTCGGAGGCACAGCCGGTATCGTCAGCATTGAGGATGTTATCGAGGAAATCTTCGGAGAGATCGAGGATGAGCACGACGAAGACACGGAAATTGAACTCCAACTTGACGAACGCACCTGGTTGCTCAGCGCCCGATTGGAGGTCGACTACCTCAACGAAACGTACAAATGGGAACTACCGACCGGGGACTATGATACCCTGGGCGGACTTATTCTTTCCTTCACCGAAGACCTGCCCAAAAAGGGAGAAACCATACGCGTCGCTCCTTACGTGTTTACCGTTCAGGACACGGAGGAGAACCGAATCAAAACGTTGCGGATGGTTATCGAGCCCACTGATGAATCTTCTGACAATCAGTGAGTTAATAGTCACACCACATCCCGGGGGGTCGGGTGGCCCATATTATTTGAACAGTTCATTTCCCAAATAAGGATAACCCATTAAATTTGCGGGCTTTACCGTTGTTTATTCCCTGAAAAGCAGCGATAAGGCAAGCTCAAACTTCACGAAACTTTACATCTGACTTATGGCATTAATTGGCACGTTGCGCGAGAAACTGGGGGCTGTTCTTGTGGGCTTTATCTTTGTCTCGCTCCTCGCATTTATCCTTGGAGATATTACCGCTAACAACAGCGTACTTTTCAACGACAACTCTGTCGGTGAAATTAACGGCCATGAGGTTTCCCTGGAGGAATTTCAGGCTGCCGTAGATGAGCGACGCGCTAATTATGTTTTGAACTTTGGCCGGGAGCCAGGAGAGCGCGAAATGACTGCCTTGCGCCAGCAAGCCTGGGACCTTCTTATTGCCCGGCATGCGATTCAACCCGAGTTTGCCGAGGTGGGGGTAAAAGTGACCGACGAAGAGCTTGTCGACATGATCAGCGGCAATAACATTGATCCGAATATTGTTCAGTCGTTTACTAACCCTGAGACCGGCCAGTTTGACCGCGCCATGCTTGGCACATATCTCCAGCAGGTTCGCTCAATGCCTCCGGGCTCGGAACAACGTATCCGCTGGGAGCTGTTTCAACGCGAGCTTAAGCCCGGCCGTGAGAGGATTAAGTACGAAAACCTGATTTTGCGCACAGGGTATGTGACCCGCGCAGAAGCCGAGCGCGCTTATCACGCCCAAACCGATGTTGCTGAAATTCGCTTTGTCTATATCCCGTACTATTCGGTAAGCGATAGCGTCGCTGAAGTGAGTGATGCTGATCTTAAGCAATACTACAACGAACACAAAGAGCGTTTCAAGTCCGAAGCTACCCGCGACGTGAAGTATGTCGTTTTCCCCCTCATTCCGTCGTCTGAAGATTCCCTGTATATCCGTCAGGACATGGAAAGGCTCGCCGAAGGATTGAAGAACGCGCAAAACGACTCCCTCTACGCATTTGCCAACAGTGAAGGATTTGAAGCTTTTGACACATACAATGTTTCCAACCTTCCGGAGTTTATTCAGCCGGAAGACTTGACAGAAGGAAACATCATCGGTCCGTTTATCGACGATGAAACCTACAAAGTCGCGAAGGTCTCCGCCATTTTCCAGGACACCATCGCTTATGCCCAGGCCAGCCATATTCTGATCCGTTGGGATGAAGATACTCCGGCGGGACGTCGTGAGGCACGTCAGAAAGCCGAGGGCATTCTCCGTGATATCCGCAACGGCGCTGACTTCGCAACCCAGGCACGTGAACACGGTACCGACGGAACAGCCGCTAATGGCGGTTCGCTGGGATGGATGTACACCGGCCAGATGGTGAAGCCTTTCGAAGACGCTGTTTTCTCAGCCACCCGTACTGGTTTGATCAACCGCCTCGTAGAGACCGAGTTCGGATACCACATCGTCCAGGTTGACCATGTCAAAGACAACACAGCGTACAAGATCGCATTGATTGAACGTGAAATCGGCCCGAGCGACGCCACTACCAATGACGTTTATCGCCGAGCCGAGACGTTTTTGGCTGACGTATCCGGGGTACAGCGATTTGAAACGAAAGCCCGCGAAGAGAACCTCAACGTATTTGAAGGTCGTAATGTAACAGGCGGTGATCGCAGAATCGGAACGCTCGGCGATGCCCGCCAGATCGTTCAGTGGCTGTTCCGCGATGCAGAGGTAGGGGAAGTCTCCGACATCTTCGACCTGCCCGATGCTTATGTCGTTGCTGTTATGACAAGCAAGACGGAGCAAGGCTACAAGCCACTTGAGGCTGTGAAGAATGAAATCCTTCCCGAGGTAAGGAAACGCGTTAAGGCACAGGTGATCATCAACAAATTGGGGGAATCGAGCGGTTCGCTTGACGAAATCGCTGGGAACTACGGCCCCGACGCTGGCGTTTATTCAAGCAGCGACCTCAAGCTGGCATCGAACACCCTGCCGTCGGCAGGTTTTGATCCGATTGCGGTCGGAGTTGCGTTCAGCCTGAACGATGGCGAACGCTCGAAACCGGTGAAAGGAGAAAATGGCGTGCTGATTATCGAAATGCAGCACAAGACCGTTGCTCCGGATATTGGTGACTACACGGCGCATCAAGCGGGTCTCAGCCAGGAGCGCATGCAGCGCAGCAGCTTCAACATTGCTGAGGCGATTAAAGAGAAGGCCGACATCAAAGATTACCGGTACAAATTTTATTAAGATATCCGTCTTACATAGCCGTCCTGCCTCAGGCGGGACGGCTTTTTATTTTATGGACAGCAAGTGGCTTCAATCTTTCCGGGAAAAACTCGACCAGCATTACGCCTGGCCCTCGCTTTACATTTTCAAGTTTATCGTACCGACCGGAAGAGAAGACGAAGTCAAGCGTCTGTTTCCTAACAACGTAACGTCGGAGAAACACTCTGAGAAAGGCCGTTATACCAGCGTCACTATCCAGACCATGATGCCCTCCGGCGAAGCGGTTATCAGCATCTATGAGCAGGCTTCAACAATAAAGGGCCTTATCGCGCTCTGACTTTTATTCCACTTATTTTCCTGCTACCTTTCATCCAGTCTAAAGCATACGATATGGACTGGAGAGAGGAAAACAATCAACTCGTTAAAACCTTCGAATTCCGGGACTTTAGTGAGGCCTTTGCGTTCATGACCCGCGTTGCCATAATCGCTGAAAAAATGAATCATCACCCAACGTGGACCAATACCTGGAATAAGGTCAGCTTTCGTCTATCAACCCATGATACGGGCAATACCGTCACCGAAAAAGACCACAAGCTGGCCAGCGCGATCGATGCATTGTTAAAATGAGCAGCGACAGAAAAACTTCGCTATATCTCGTCCCCACGCCTATCGGCAATCTCGCCGACATAACCCTTCGGGCACTCGAAGTACTTAAATCGGTTGATCTGATCCTTGCCGAAGACACGCGAACCTCGGGTTTTCTTCTCAAGCATTACGGCATCTCCCGTCCCATGCAGAGCTTTCACAACTTTAACGAACACAAAGTCGTTAACCAGCTTGTCGATCGCATGACAGAAAATGGCGAGGTAATGGCTTTGGTCAGTGACGCGGGAACTCCGGGTATTTCCGATCCCGGATTTCTGATCGCGCGTGCCTGTCTTCAGGCCGGACTTTCGATTGAGTGTCTACCTGGCCCTACGGCCTTCGTCCCTGCCCTGTTAAAGTCCGGCCTGGCAGCAGACCGATTTGTATTTGAAGGCTTTCTTCCCGTCAAGAAAGGGCGGCAAACGATGCTCACAAAACTCGCCGGCGAAGAGCGCACGATGATCTTTTATGAGTCTCCACACCGGTTGTTAAAAACACTTCAGCAATTCGAATCCTTCTTCGGCGCTGATCGCCGCGTGTCGGTCAGCCGCGAGCTTACCAAGCTATACGAGGAGACGATAAACGGAACGCTTAGGGAAGTAATAGAAGCCCTTCAGGATCGGGAGATTAAGGGTGAGATCGTGATTGTTCTGGAAGGCCGGTCGTAAATGTTGGCATTGCCTTGGCAAGCTCGTCCTGGCATGCTTATCTTACCAATGTAACGAAATGCACAATGAACCTGGAACAAATTGAACAGCAGGTAATCGCGGTGTGTCAGGAAGTTGGCGAATTCATTGCACGTGAAGGCGCCTCTTTTGACCGCAGTCGCATCGAGCAAAAGCAAGCCTTCAACAACCTGGTATCCTACGTCGACAAAGAGTCTGAGAAAACACTCGTCAAGGCCTTGTCAAAAATTCTCCCTTCGGCAGGATTTGTTACAGAGGAGCAGACTGTGCAGCAAAGCCGCGAGCACGAATTCAGCTGGATCGTCGATCCTCTTGATGGCACCACCAACTTCCTTCACGGATTTCCCATGTATGCCGTAAGTATTGGACTCGTGCGCAACGGTCGCCCCATCCTCGGGGTCATCTACGATATCTGCAACCGCAAGGCCTACCACGCTATTGAAAATCATCCTGCCTACTGCGACGACCAGGAGATCCGCGTCTCAGCCATCGGAACATTGAGCGAAAGCCTGCTCGCGACTGGCTTCCCCTACTATCACTCCAACAAGCGTGACGATTACCTCGACATCATTAAGGAATTCCTCAACGAAACACACGGCATCCGACGACTGGGAAGCGCCGCCATGGACCTTGCGTTCGTCGCCTGTGGAAAGCTTGAAGGCTTCTTTGAATACAACCTCCACCCCTGGGATGTCGCAGCGGGTATACTGATTGTTCAGCAAGCCGGAGGAAAAGTAACCGACTTCAGCGGCGGCAGTAACGTCTTGTTCGGCGACCAATTTTGCGCCAGCAACAGGCTGATTCACGATGAAATGATCGGCATTATCCGCGACCGCTGGTTCTGACGCTTGTTTGACTTCACAACCTCAACGCCATGCAATCTTCCGTAAGACTTCTCGCAATTCTCCTTCTTATCCTGCAATGGCCTGCAGGCGCCCAGGAATTAACCCAACAGCTGCCCATAGACCCCAGCGTTACCGTTGGCAAGCTCGAAAACGGACTCACCTACTACATCAGGCAAAACCATCGGCCCGAGGATAAAGTGGAATTACGACTCGTTGTCAACGCCGGATCTATTCTCGAAGACGACGATCAGCAGGGACTGGCACACTTCACCGAACACATGGCGTTCAATGGTTCACGAAATTTTGAAAAGAACGAGCTCGTCTCCTTTCTTCAATCAATAGGGGTCGAGTTTGGTGCTGACCTGAATGCTTATACGAGTTTCGACGAAACGGTTTACATTCTCCCTATCCCCACTAACCGCAGCGAAAACATTGACAAAGCGTTTGAAATTCTCGAAGACTGGGCGAGCGCCGTTACATTCGATGACGCTGAGATCGAAAAAGAACGCGGCGTAGTCCTTGAAGAAGAACGTTCCGGCCGCGGCGCTCAGGAACGGATGTTTCGTCAGACTTATCCAAAAATTCTCGAAGGGTCAAAGTACGCTGCCCGCCTCCCCATTGGTACGGTTGAGGTGCTAAGGAATTTCAAGCCGGAAACATTGCGCAAATTCTACCGCGACTGGTATCGCCCCGACCTGATGGCGGTCATCGTTGTCGGTGACATCGACCCTTCCAAAGCAGAGACTCTTATTCGAAAGCACTTCGGCCACTTGCAAAATCCCGGGCAAGTTCGCGAACGCACCTACGCCGACGTTCCTGAACGTCAAAAGTCCGAGGGCCTCGTCGTCACTGACAAAGAAGCTACGCACCACCTGGTAGACATCAACTTCGCATATAAACCGGCGCGCCAACCAGGGACTTATGGTGCCTATCGCGAGTATCTCCTTCGCCAGCTTTTTACTTCCATGTTAAACCAGCGGATGCAGGAACTAACCCAGCAGGAGAACCCTCCCTTCCTGTACGCCGCCAACACATTCAGCGGTTTACCCCGCGGATTTGAAGGTTACAACCCGTATGCTTACGTGGGTGCTGCCGGCGTAGAGACTGCCCTCCGGGCAGTAGTAGCTGAAAATGAGCGAGCCCGACGCTTTGGCTTCACAGAAGCTGAACTCGAGCGCACAAAAAAAATGATGCTGAAGGCCATTGATCGCGCGTACAACGAACGCGACAAGACCGAATCAGCACGACTCGCGGGCGAATACATCCGTCATTTCCTCAAAGGTGAGCCGATCCCGGGTGTGGAAAACGAATACAAATACTATCAGAAGTTTCTCGCTGAGTTGACCCTCGATACCGTCAACGCATACGTTGCACGCATAATCCCCGGCCCGGAAGCCGCGAAGCTCGTTATCCTTACCGGACCCGAGAAAGCAGATTTCCCGATTCCGACCGGTGATGAACTTTTGCGCATGACGGAAGAAGCATACACGCAGGAAATCGAAGCCTACGACGAAAAGGTGATCGCAACCACACTTATGGAGGCGCTTCCCAAGACAGGGAAAATCGTCAAGCAAAGCGTAAACCAGGCCCTGGGCACTACGACGCTGACGCTATCGAACAACATTACCGTGATCGCCAAGCCCACCGATTTCAAGAATGATGAAATCGTCCTCACAGCCACGAGGCCGGGCGGACAGTATCACTACGACACCGGTGACAGAGTCAGCGCCGAATACGCAGCAACCATCGTAGGACAAATGGGCATCGGGCAGTTCTCCCCCATCGATTTACGCAAGGCCCTGGCTGGACGAAGTGTCAATGTTTCACCTCGGATCGGAACAATTTCCGAAGGCATCAACGGGCAGTCGAGTGCAGGCGATCTGGAGACGATGTTCCAACTGGTGCATCTCTACTTCACAGCCCCTCGTCGCGATCCGGCGTTATTCCAGTCGTTTATCACCAAGCAACAGGCTGCCTATCAAAACCTAACAGCAGATCCGGAGTATGGCTTCCAGGTCTTCATGCTTAAGAAGATGTATGGAGATCACCCTTGGGCTCCACGCATTCCTACACCTCAAACGTTCACTGAAATTAAACTCGACCGTTCATTGGACATCTATCGGGAGCGTTTTGGCAATGCGAGCGGTTTTACATTCGTCATCACAGGAGCTTTCTCGCTCGACTCGTTGAAACCTCTGATTGAAACATACCTCGCTAGTTTGCCTGCAGTAAAAAGCAAACCTGCCTACCGCGATGTGCGTCTGCGACCTTCAAAGGGACCGTTAAAAGCTGAATTCGAACGAGGGACTGAACCGAAGAGCCTTGTTCGTCTGTTCTGGAACGGCGAAACTCCATACAACCCCGACGAGCAAATGCATGTGCAGGGACTCGTCGAAGTGATGAACATTCGCCTGATCGAGAACCTCCGCGAAGAAATGGGTGGGATCTATGGTGCGGGTATGTACGGTCAGCTCAACAAGCACCCCTATGAAAACTATTCGTTCGGAATAACCATTCCCTGTGGCCCTGAAAACGTTGATCCCCTCATAGAGGCAACACTCGACGAGATTCGGAAAATACAGGCGAATGGCCCGACGGAGGCCGATCTTAACAAAGTGAAAGAGACCTGGAAACAACAATACCGGGTCAACATAAAAGACAATGGCTTCTGGGCACGCGCCATCATTCAAAGCATTGAAAACGGTACCGATCCTATGCGGATTTTATCATATCCCGATCGCGTCGACGCTCTCACTGCAGACCATATCAGAAAAGCCGCGCTTAAGTATCTGGATCCCGAAAAGCGTATCCAGTTTGTACTTAACCCCGAAGGGCAATAACTCTTTACTACTATTCGTAACGGAGTGACTTCGTCGGGTTCGCGACAGCGGCCTGAAATGACTTGTAACCTACGGTGATCAACGCAACCAACAACGTTGTAGCGAAACCGGTGATGAACACCGACGCGCCAATATTGATGCGATAAGCGAAGGTGTCGAGCCATTTATTCATCAAGTACCACGAGGCAGGTGCCGCAATAACAAAACCGACAGCTATCAGTCGCACGTACTCAAGTGAGAACAGGAACATGATGCTCGGAGCCGTCGCTCCCAGGGCTTTTCTAACACCGACCTCTTTGGTGCGTTGATTCGTCATGAACGTGGCCAGACCAAACAGTCCCAGACAACCGATGAATATCGCCAGGAACGTAAATACCGCGAGCAACGTCGACAACTTTTCCTCGCCCTCATAGAACTCGCGGATCGTATCGTCAAAGAACTCATACTCGAAAACATGGTC
>CAZHIQ010000003.1:73181-228562 GCA_964532595.1 uncultured Roseivirgaceae bacterium | reverse complement strand
GTCATAAGACAACAGATTTACAGTCTGTCCCAGTTGGCCGCTTTGGTATTCCCCCTTATCAAATTTTCAAACGATCCGCATTTGCGGACCTCTTGTTTCTCCGCCCGAAAAACAGGAGTGCAAAAATATATGCTTTTCCTCTTTTTCAAAACTTATGAGCGGAATTTCATTTTTTTTGAGATTTCAGCGCCTACATAACGACAATATCCCCCACTACGCCGGCTCCGAACTCTTTCTGAAACAATTCCAACACCTGTTTCTTGTGCAGCGAAAAGTCATGTTTCATGGACGGGCTCTCCAACTCCACAAAAAGAACACGGTCGCGCATAAAAATCTTCCGCGTGCGACGGGCTATCGGTTTTCCCGCGAGCCGCTCCCAGGCATTCACAACCTGGGCCTCGTCAAACCGCGACGAAATCCTATAGGTATTCAATAATTCGCGAATGGCCTCTCCCATCGGCTGAAACTCGTTCCTGGAATTCTTGTTACGCATACATCCTGATGTTTCCCTCTCCAACCGAAAAAACAGTCGAGTCTACTTCAATTCTCTCCAAAAGCATTGCGGTCCGGTCTGGACGTGCATCGGTAATAAAGAGCTGCCCAAGCTCGTCCTTTCTCAGCAATTCCAGAAGCTTTTCGATCCTGAAATCATCGAGTTTGTCAAAAATGTCATCGAGCAGCAGTAGTGGGGGGAAACCCTTATGATTTTTCAGTACAGCAAACTGAGCCAACCGGAGGGCAATTACGAACGACTTTTGTTGCCCCTGGGATCCCAGCCGCTTTAAATCTCCCCCGCCTAGCAAAAAATTAAAATCGTCGCGATGAATACCGAAGCTTGTTCGCTGCAACCATCGGTCACGCTCCAGATTTTCCCTCAGACCTGTCTCGAACGACTTTTCCAGCAACGAACTGCGGTAAATCACTTCGGCCGTTTCTTCGGCGACTATATAATTATAGTAATACTGAAAAACCGGCCCGAATTCCACGAGGAAGTCCCGGCGCTTCTGGAACACTATGCTACCATGACGAACGAGCATGTCGTCGTACACCTCGAGGGCAACCGGGTCGAAGCGGCCGCTCTCATGGAACATTTTCAGCAGGCCGTTTCGCTGACGCAAGGCCTGATTGTAATTAATGAGAGCCTCGAGATAGTCCTTGTCTGCCTGGGCAATAACACTGTCAAAGAAGCGCCGACGCGATTCGCTGGCCTCACGCACCAGATCTGTATCATCGGGAGCAATCAAAACGACCGGGTATTTTCCAACGTGATCGCTGAATTTCTGGTATTCATAACCATCCTCCCGGATAATCTTCTTCGCTCCCTTCTGATAGCCGGCCGACACCTCGTGTTTTTCGCCCTCGCGAAGAAACACTCCTTTTATATAGAAGTGTTCCTGTCCGAGCCTCACTCCGTACTGGTCCGACGGCGCCACGGCACTCCTCGTTGTCGCCAGAAAAAAAATTGCATCCAGCAAATTAGTCTTGCCGCTGCCGTTCTTTCCGACCAGGACGTTCACTTTTGACGTAAAACTGACCCGCGCTTCAGCGTAATTCCTGTAGTTGTTCAGCTGGAGCGATTCCAATTGCATAGAGTATTTACATCTAAAGTTTTGCGAATGTTCGTTCGGGGGTTAATTTCGCAGTTCAAAATTAGGAATATGTCTACCACCACCAAAGAGAAGAACCCGTCTAAGGGCAAGGCAGCAGCGACGGAAAACAAGGGCAAGTCCTCAAAAATCGAGTTTACCAAAGAGAATTACCTCTATTGGTATGAGAGCATGCAACTTATCCGCCGGTTTGAGGAAAAGTCAGGGCAGCTCTATGGGATGCAGAAAATAAAAGGCTTTTGCCATCTCTATATTGGCCAGGAGGCCTGCGTCTCCGGGGCAGTAACCGCACTTACAAAAGACGACAAGTGGATCACAGCGTATCGTGACCACGGTCACCCGCTGGCTCTGGGAACCGATCCCAAGGCTGTGATGGCGGAGCTCTACGGCAAAGAAACCGGAATTTCGCGTGGAAAAGGTGGCTCAATGCACCTATTTGATAAAGAAAACAACTTTTTCGGCGGCCACGGTATTGTAGGCGGTCAAATCCCTGTAGGAGCCGGAATTGCATTTGCCGAGAAGTACAAGAAGACGAAAAACCTTTGTATGTGCTACATGGGCGACGGTGCCGTGCGCCAGGGAGCTTTCCACGAAACCCTGAACTACGCGATGCTCTGGAAGCTTCCCGTGATTTTCGTGATCGAAAACAACGGGTATGCCATGGGCACCTCGGTTCAGCGCTCTTCGAATGTCACGGAACTGTACCGACTGGGTGAGTCTTATGACATCCCTTCGGAGCCCGTAGACGGCATGAGCTGTGAAGCTGTGCACATCGCGGTAGCTAAGGCAGCCGAGCGTGCGCGCAACGGTGAAGGACCTACCCTCCTCGAATTCCGTACGTACCGCTATAAAGGACACTCAATGTCCGACCCGGCCCGCTATCGGACCAAAGAGGAATTGGAGGAGTACAAACAACGCGATCCCATCGAAATCGTTCGCCGCTCCATCCTCGAGAAAAAGTACGCAACGGAAAAAGATCTCGAAGCCATCGACAAGCGCATTGAAGAGCAGGTAGCAGAAAGCGTGCGCTTTGCAGAAGAATCGAATTTCCCGGATGCCTCCCAGGCGCTGACCGATATCTATGTGCAGAAGGATTATCCCTTCATCACAGACTAAGGCCGCTTTGTTAAGAAATCAGGAATTAGTAGTTTTGGCGCCCACTTCCGCGTTGCGGAGAGAAAAAGTACTGTAATGGCTAAGAAGGCAGAACAAAAAAACGAGCTGGTAGAAAACCCTCAAGCAATCGCCGAGAAACTTCAGCACGCCGAGAATTGGATTGAACGCCACCCAAAGACCGTCATCGGAATACTGGTGGCCGTCGCCGTTCTGGTAGGTGGCTACTTCGGTTTCCAGTATTTCAAAGAGAACCAGAACATCCAGGCCCAGCAGGAGATGTTTCAGGCGATTTATTATTTCGAAGCCGACAGCCTTGATCTGGCGCTCAACGGGGATGGCAATAACCTCGGATTCCTCGACATCATTGATGAATACGGAATAACGGATGCCGCAACTCTGGCGAATTTTTATGCCGGATCGGCTTTCCTGAAGCAGGGACGTTATGAAGTAGCCCGCCTTTATCTGGAAGACTTCAAAGCTGATGATCTTCTTGTTCAGGCGCGCGCCTACAGCCTCATCGGTGACTCCTACATGGAAGAGGGACGTTACAGCGAGGCGGCGCAGTGGTATAACAAAGCGGCGAGTTATAAACCTAATCGACACTTCTCCCCTACGTACCTGTTAAAGGCTGCACTTGCCTTTGAAAAGGGCGAACAGACTGACAAGGCCATTGCCGCTTACGACAGAATTATCCGTGAGTTCAACACTTCGCCTGAATACCAGGAAGCCCGTAAGTACAAGGCACGCCTTGAGGGCAACTCGTAATAAAAGCAAGACATCAGAAAGGGATAGATTGTCTATCCCTTTTTTTTTGCCCTATTTTGTGAAGCTTAAGAGATATGGCAGGAATACTAAAGTCGGGAACCGCTGCAGGCGGACATTCATTTGAAAACACAAAGGTAGCCATCGTTGTGGCCTCCTGGAACGAAGATGTCACGGAAGCTCTTTACATCGGAGCCTTGCAATCACTACTCGAACACGGAGTTAAGAAGGAGAACATTGTTCGTAAAACAGTACCGGGAAGCTTCGAGCTTTCGTTAGGAGCACTTTGGATGGCCGAGCAAACTGATATCGACGCCGTTATCTGCATTGGCTGTGTAATTCAGGGTGACACGCCTCATTTCGACTATATATGTCAGGGTGTGAGCTACGGCATTACCGAAGCAGGGCTGCGCACCCGAAAGCCCGTCATTTTTGGCGTTCTAACCACCCTCAATAAACAACAGGCACTCGAACGCGCCGGTGGCAAGTTTGGCAACAAGGGAGAAGAGGCAGCGATCACTGCGTTGGAGATGCTTGCCGTCCAGGCTTCGCTGAAAAATTGAAAGGATTCGTTGAACAATAAAAAAGGGGCTTAGCGCCCCTTTTTATTTATCTATCAACGGAGATTACATATTCTTCACAATCTCCTCTGCGAACTCAGAGCACTTAAGCAAGGTTGCGCCTTCCATCTGACGATGGAAGTCATAAGTCACCCGCTTTGAAGCAATCGCCTTCTCAAGACCCTGGTAGATAAGGTCGGCAGCTTCCTGCCAGCGCATGTATTCAAACATCATCGCACCGGAAAGGATCACGGAACCGGGGTTAACCTTGTCCTGACCTGCATACTTCGGCGCCGTACCGTGAGTCGCCTCGAAAATGGCATGACCGGTAACGTAGTTGATGTTGGCACCGGGCGCGATTCCAATTCCACCTACAATAGCCGCAAGTGCATCGGAGATGTAGTCACCGTTCAGGTTCAGTGTAGCCACAACGGAATACTCGTCCGGACGCAACAGGATTTGCTGCAAGAATGCATCTGCGATGGAGTCTTTTACAATAAGCTTGTGTCCGTCTTTCTCGATAACCTGCCAAGGGCCACCGTCGAGATCTTTAGCTCCGAATTCCTCTTTAGCCAGAGCATAACCCCAGTCGCGGAAGCTACCTTCCGTGAACTTCATGATGTTCCCTTTGTGCACCAGAGTAACACTGGGCTTTTTCTGCTCAAGCGCGAAGTTGATCGCCGCGCGGACAAGACGTTCAGTACCTTCTTTAGATACTGGCTTTATACCAATGCTAGCTGTTTTCGGAAAACGAATCTTCTTGTGCAGTTTCGGGAAGGAGCTCTCGAAGTACTGGAGGAACTGCTGATTTTCCTCGGTACCCGACTGGAACTCAATTCCCGCGTAGATATCCTCAGTATTTTCGCGGAAGATTACTGAATCTGTTTTGTGGGGTTCCTTCACCGGTGAGGGAACTCCGCTAAACCAACGCACCGGACGCACACAGGCGTACAGGTCAAGTTCCTGGCGCAGCGCAACGTTGAGGGAACGAATTCCTCCTCCTACCGGAGTAGTGAGCGGGCCTTTGATACCGACCAGGTATTCCCTGAAAGTAGCCAGCGTCTCCTCCGGCAGCCAGTTATTTACTTTATTGAAAGACTTTTCCCCAGCCAGAACTTCCTTCCAGTTGATTTTCCGCTTGCCGCCATAGGCTTTTTCCACTGCCGCGTCAAACACGAGGCGCGATGCAGGCCAGATATCAACACCTGTGCCGTCACCTTCAATATAAGGTATGGTAGGATTGTCGGGAACCACCAGCTTACCATTGCTGATGCTGATTTTTTGATCACTCATTTCTAGCTGTTTTTAAGTTGAGATATTACCGCTTCCAAAAAGCGCCGAAAAATACGCAGTATTGCCCGATTTTCGGGCCCGCCAATCAAAAAAACTCTGCTATTTGCAAATGGGTTCCATGCCCCCTCGTCAAAGCGATGTTTAGTACCTGGCATGAATTTGAATCTGGTTTTCAACAAGGCGGTTCCGTTTCATTCAATCGATTGAGGCGTTTCCAGATGTGATCGTTGATGCACGAAAAAATAACTGATGATGCGAACGTTTTTCTTCCTTGCCCTCCTCGTCCTGCTGCAAAATTCAGGTGATCCTATAAAGACAACTGACCTATCTGTCTGCCTCACGGGGGAAGAACAGAAACTATATGAGGTCATGATGGCCTACCGGAAATCGAAAGGATTGCCGCCGATACCCATTTCGGCCAAACTCACTTTGGTTGCACAGACCCATGCCCGCGACCTGGCTGAAAACTATACCTTTAATCCAGGGGGAAAATGCAATCCTCATAGTTGGTCAACAAAAGGCAAATGGACATCCTGTTGTTACACGAACGACCACAAGAAAGCTGAATGTATGTGGAACAAACCCAAAGAAATTGCCGGGTACGACAGCCCGGGATATGAAATTGCCTATTACAGTTCGGCCGGAGCTACGGCTATAGAAGGCCTGGAGGGGTGGAAAAAGAGCCCGGCCCACAACCCGCTGATTATTAACGACGGGGTGTGGGAAAAAGCACAATGGAAGGCTATTGGTATCGGGTTCTACAAGGAGTACGGCATCGTCTGGTTCGGAGAAATGGAAGACCCGGTTTCGGCAGAAGGGTGCCCCCAGCCCTAAATTGCCTTAGTATCGCTCGCCTTCGTTGGGGAAATCCTTTGACTTCACATCCGCCACGTATTGTTTAACGGCCCCCGTGATAACCGTGTCGAGGTCAGCGTATCGGCGAAGAAAGCGGGGCTTGAACTCCTTGTTAATACCTAGCATATCTTGCATCACAAGCACCTGTCCGTCACAATCGGGTCCCGCGCCAATTCCGATGGTCGGGATATCAACCGATGCGGTCACTTTAGCGGCAAGAGCCGCGGGAATCTTCTCAAGCACAATCCCAAAACATCCGATTTCATCCAGCATTCGCGCATCTTCCATCAATCGGTTTGCCTCTGCCTCCTCACGCGCGCGAACCGTATAGGTTCCGAACTTGTATATCGACTGGGGCGTCAATCCCAGGTGTCCCATTACAGGAATGCCCGCGGAAAGAATTCGTTCAACTGACTCGCGAACTTCTTTACCTCCTTCGAGCTTCACCGCGTGGGCACCGGCTTCCTTCATGATCCGGATAGCCGAACGCAGGGCCTCACCGGAATTGCCCTGGTAAGTACCGAAAGGAAGATCTACAACAACCAATGCACGTTTTACACCGCGAACGACAGAAGCCGCGTGATAGATCATTTGATCGAGCGTGATCGGAAGGGTGGTCTCATGGCCGGCCATAACGTTGGAGGCCGAGTCACCGACAAGAATGCAATCGATCAACGCTCCGTCAATGATCCGCGCCATACTGTAGTCATACGCAGTAAGCATGGCGATCTTCTCACCACGGTTCTTCATCTCCTGAAGCTGATGCGTCGTAACTTTCTTGATTACTTCCTGCTTGTGTACTGACATGTCGATGGATTTGTGTTACCGGATGTAGACGGCGGTTTCTTTGCCCAACACCACTTCGACGTGATCATTGATCGTCGTGGCCAGCTCGTATCCAGTATATTGGGGTGAAATAGGAAATAGCGTGTGACTGCGGTTAACAAGAACCGCTGTCTCGATTTTTTTCACTTCCACGTTAAGAAAAGGCTTCAGTCCGTACGCGAATGTGCGACCGGTATTAAGAACGTCGTCGACTAACACAATGCATTTTTTCTGCAGTGTTTTGGTATCGCAATCAAGAACAACGTCCGATTGTTGCGGCGCACGCTTATCAAGACTTACCTTCACCAACACCACCTTGATTGGCGAAATCGCCTCAACCTCCTTCACCAGCAGTTTTGCCAGCGTATATCCCTGTCCGTCAATACCCGCAACCACCAACGACTTCTCGTTGAAATTGTGTTCGTATATCTGGTAGGCCATCCGGCGGATTTTCTGCCTGACTTGGGAAGCATTGAGAATCAGTGTCCGCTCTGAAACCATATTAATTGGGGATTGGCAATGACTTGCTGTCCTTGAATGTCGATAAGATGACCATCGATTGCAAGCTGTCAACCACATCGATATTTGAAACGCGCTCCAACATCAGTTGCTGGTAGGATCCTATATCTACACAGACTATCTTGAGAATGAAGTCAGCAGCACCCGTGACGTGGTGACACTCTACGATCTCCTTGATACTGCGAATGGCAGTAATAAATTTCTCGATGTTCTCTTTGTTGTGCCCCTTCAGGGTAGCCATAACAAAGGTACTCACGCCAAGCCCGACTTTCGCCGGATCGATCACCGCATGATAGCTGCGAATCACTCCCGACCCTTCGAGCTTATTCACCCGCTCGAGCGTTGGAGCTGGAGAAAGCCCAATTTCCTTCGCCAACTGAGCGTTGGTGATATTGGAGTTCGCCTGTAGAATATCGAGAATCTTCCGATCGGTAGCGTCGATTTTGGGCTGGGTTTTCATACGATTATCTTGTTTTTTCATCGAAAAAGAATGCAGAGTAATTGCCTTTCGTTTTGTGGCCTAATTCTACAGCCAAATTTTATTTGGGCAAAAATAATGGAAAAAGCGACTCGCTGGCGTGCGATTCAAGAAAGAATTCTTTAACAGCATGCAATCGGCTCCCCGGAAACAGCGGAGAATACAGGGGGCTGCAACTTAGTCGCCCTTCTCCAATCGTTTCAGACGGCGTTTCGCATCTTTAAAGGCATTGTCCTTCCGGCCGGCCAACTTCTTGACACGTTCGAAATAGGCACGTGCTTCCTTTTTGTCCCCATTGATCTGGTGTATTTCTCCAAGTGAGATAAGGGAGTACAAATAATACCCCGACTCCGTCGCTCCAATTTCCTCCGCAAACTTCACGCACAACTCATAATGAACACGTGCGTCCTCGAGATTCTTCCGCGCTTCGTAAATCTGCCCGAGGAAAAAGGCGGCGTAGCGGCCACTGGTTGCTTCATAGCCCGTCATCCCCGCGTCGATTCTTCTCAGGATTTCCTTGCAAACAGGCTCCGCCTCGAAATACCGTCCCACCGAGTACAGCATACGGGCATAGTAGCGATGGAAATAGGGGTTATTGGGGTAGCTCTCGTGGAGGTATTCACTGATTTGCAACGCCTGAAGCTGGTCATTCTCATAGCTGTTAAGAATCCTCATTAGCCAAACCATCGCCTCGGTCCTCGTGTAAAAGGCATTGTACGACACTTCCTTTAACTGGCGAAGGCCAAGCTCCTTATCTCCTTTTGGGAAAAACCACAGGATGGGCTTGAGAACGGGATAATTCTCAGGTACCCATACCGAAAAATAATTATACAACGCATCCCCGAACACCAACTCGGGACTCAGGTGATGATTACCCCGGCTTTCCTCCAGGTAGTTCAAGGCGCTTTTCCCAACCGCCGCCGCTTTTCGCCAATTCTTTCGCTCTTCGTCCGAATACAAACGCCCTTTAAACCCATAAGCGGCTGCGAGGAAGAAAGCTGCTTCGGCCTTGTAACTGGGATATTCTTTGTAGAGGCGCTCCGCTACCGTAATGGTGGTATCCATCCAGGCGAGAAACGAATTGTCATAGGACGTATTCTGGGTATTCGGAAGTATTTTCCACCAATCACTAAGCCCCATCAGGAAGTAAGGAAGGGGATGCCAGCCATACTGACTCATCAGCTGCCGGAATTTTGCTTCGGCGGCATCGAAACGAAAATTGTAGAGGTCATTCAGCGCCTGTGTACACTCGAGCTGCACATCGATGTCGGCCAGCAGAATAACGGTGGAATCTTCGCGGGGGAGACCCTTCGAGGTTTGCGCGTAGGCACCATGCCCTGCCAACAAAGCCGCACAAAGGCATAGAAAGCCCGCCATCGTAAATCGACCCGACCGTGTATATTTGCTCCAGAACGTCATAGGCTTTAAACGCACGCACAGATTGGTAAATTCTCCCCTGTCAAACGAAGGCGAAACTAAATCATTATTCGCTGCCGACAAAAGGCTGCTTTTTGTCCTTCTGTGCCTTTCAACATTACTGCTTCTCTTCGTAAAAATCTCCTTTATAGAAAACGAAACGGCCGCCTTTGAGTTTCTGCAGGACCGCCCGGAAGGATTGATTTTGCGGATTATTAACGGGTTAAAACTGTTTTCGATCCCCATCGTCTACCTCTGGAAATTCACCGTCATCGCCTTTGTCATATGGGTCGGTTGCTTCATGTTCGGCTATCGAGTCACATACGGTCAGTGTTGGGGCGTTGTTATCGGCGCGGAGTTCATTTTCCTCATCCCGGAAGTCCTCAAAATCGCGTGGTTTTTGTTTATTGAGACCGACCCCGGTTATTACGAAATCAGCTTCTTCTATCCCTTTTCACTTATTCAGTTTTTCGAACCCGGGCAGCTTGACACGCGCTGGGCTTATCCCCTGCGTGCATTGAATATCTTCGAAATAGGATATTGGTTCTTGCTTGTTGAAGGCGTGCATCACTATGCGCGGAAAAGCCGGAAGGTGGTGTGGTTTATCGTGGCCGCATCGTACATTTTCATTTTCTTCCTCTGGCTTGGCTTTTATGTGATCGTCTACAAGTAGCCGGCAAGAACTCAATCATTTGACGTTGAGGGCATACCAACGGCGATCCGAAAACGTTTTGACCATAAAAACCGGCCGTTATCCGCTAACCGGCCAGAAATCTGGATATTCCTGACTATTTTCGCGGCTTGAGTTTTTAGTAACCGCTTCAACATGAATCCTCATTTTCAAAAGGTTAACAACGCCGTAGGCTGGGCTGTATTCGTCCTGGCGCTGGCGGTCTATTGGATAACCATGGAACCCACGGCCAGCTATTGGGATTGTGGCGAATTTATCGCCGTATCGTATAAGCTGGAGGTACCACACCCCCCGGGAGCTCCTTTCTTTCTTTTGATTGGGCGTCTCTTCTCGTTCCTGTCCTTTGGCGATGAGACGATGGTCGCCTACTGGATCAACTTCAGTAGCGTTCTTGCGGGAGCCTTTACATCCATGTTCATGTTCTGGTCCGTAGTCCTCTTCGGGAGAAAACTCATGGGCCTTCGCAAGGCCGAAGACTTAACGACCGATCGCACCTGGGTGCTGATGGGAGCTGGTCTTGTGGGATCGCTGGCCTATACCTTCTGCGACTCAGCGTGGTTCTCAAACGTGGAAGCAGAAGTATATGCAATGTCATCGTTCTTCACTGCTTTCGTGGTTTGGGCAATGTTGAAGTGGGATCTCATCGAGGACGAAGCGAGGGCGAACCGCTGGCTGATTCTCATCTTTTACATGATGGGGCTCTCGATCGGCGTACACTTGCTGAACCTGGTAACCATTCCCGCCCTGGCACTCATTTACTACCTGAAGAAATATGAGCCCGGCCGCTGGGGAGTGATCGGAACTATGATCATCAGCCTTCTCATCATATTCTTCATCAACAATCTTATTATTCCCGGCTTACCCAGCGTCGCAGGAACTTTCGAAGTTTTCTTCGTAAACAGCCTGGGCCTTCCTTTCGGCTCGGGGGCAATCTTCTTCGCGTTACTGCTGTTAGGCGCCCTTGTCTTTGGTATCCACCACAGCCAGAAAAAGGCTAAGCCGATAATAAACACGTTCCTGCTGGCTACCGCATTCATTCTCATTGGCTACTCGTCTTACGCCATGATTGTAATTCGTGCGAATTACAATCCCCCGATCAATGAGAACGACCCTTCCGATGTGATGAGTTATGTGCGCTATCTCAAGCGCGAACAGTACGGCAGTCGCCCGCTCGTTTACGGACAATATTTCACAGCAAAGGTGACAGGAGTTGCCGAAGGAGATCCGATCTACGTGAAAGGAAAAGACAAATACGAAATTGCTGACCGACGAATCTCGTACGAATACTCCGAAGGTGATAAGACTCTCTTTCCCCGGATATGGAGTACAGATCCTCAGCATCAGCAGGTATACCGCGACTTGCTTAACATGCAGGAGGGTGAACGACCGAAGTTCTTCTCCGACAATCTGCACTATATGTTCAAGCATCAGATTGGCTGGATGTATCTCCGCTACTTCTTCTTCAACTTCGCGGGACGCGAAAGCGATATTCAGAACGCAGACTGGCTAAAACCGTCGAAGTGGTTTGAAGAGGCTCCTGAGCCAATCGCGAATAACAAAGGCCGCAACAACTTCTTTATGATTCCTTTCATTCTGGGAATTGTCGGCCTCTTGTATCAGTCGGTTAAAGACACACGTAACTTCGCCGTTGTAGGATTGCTTTTCATACTCACAGGCGTTGCGCTCGTCATCTACCTCAACTCACCTCCTGTGGAACCCCGCGAACGGGATTACATCTATACCGGTTCTTACTATGCTTTTAGTTTCTGGATCGGATTCTCGGTAATTGCTATCGTTGATCTCCTCCGGAACTGGATAAGAAATGCCCGAACTGCCGCGATTATCGCCACGCTCATTGGCCTCACCGCACCGGTCTTAATGGCAAAAGACGGTTGGGATGATCACGACCGTTCGAACCGATATTTTTCAGTCGACTCAGCAATCAACTACCTGCAGTCGTGTGCTCCCAATGCCATTCTCTTCACCGGGGGCGATAACGACACCTTCCCTTTGTGGTACTCGCAGGAAGTAGAAGGCGTGCGCACCGATATGCGCGTAGTCGTTCTCAGTTACTACAACACCGACTGGTACATCCGGCAGACGATGCGGTCGACATATGAGTCGGAAGCATTCCCCTACACGCTGACGATGGAAAACTATCGCCAGGGAGGCCCTAACGATTACCTGCCGTTCTACGATGCGAACATTCCGGCAATCGACCTGAAGCAGTTCCTGGATCTGATCAAGAAAGACCACAAGGGATTGCGACTCTACCAATCAGCTAACGCCGTTCCAAGCCGCGAGCTCGTCTTGAAAGTAGACGTGGACAAGGTTCGCTCGCTTGGCATCGTCCCTGCTGAACTTGAGCACCTGATTGTACCGGAAATGCGTCTCCGCTTGCGCGGGAATGGTCTTGAAAAGAAAGACCTTGCCATGCTCGACGTGCTGGCTACTGCCGATTGGGAACGTCCTCTGTATGTCAATAACACATCGCTGGCCCAGTTTAATGTCGACCTCACACCGTTCGTTGTACAGGAAGGCAACGCCTATCGCATTCTGCCCGTGCAGAATCCGGATACACAAGGCGAACTCGTCAACACTGAACTTGCCTATCGCAACATCACCGAGAAATTCCAGTTCCGGAACCTTGACGACTCAACGGTATATTACTCGCCCGACTACAGACAATTTGTTCAGAATCACCGGAGCAGCCTGAACTCACTTGCCGTGGCGCTCATTAACCGTGGTGATAGCGCAAGAGCGAGAGAAGTATTGAACTTCAGCCTCGAAAAGATGCCCGACCACGGCGTGCCTTATGATATGACAAGCGCTCAGATGGTGCAGCTTTTCCTGGCCGTGGGAGAAACCGACAAAGCTCTCGAGATAGCCGAGGTTATGAGTGAACGGGCTGATGCTGTCGCCGATTACCATGTGCGAAATCGCGAGTTCGGCCGGGAACTACAAATTCAGATCGTCATTCTGGGCGAACTTCAACGCGCCCTCTTCGAAGAAGGTCACAACGAGTTGGCCGAAAAGATTGAAGAGATGTACAACAGACACTATGCTTCTTTCCGAACGCGCGCAACCAACCGCGGTTTCCGGTAATAAGCGGAAAGAGCTCATATAAAAAAGGACGCGTTGCGCGTCCTTTTTTTATGATCGTTTTTTTTCGTTTATAAGTGGATGACTTCTCCGTATGCCGCGGCCGTTGCCTCCATGATTGCTTCACTCATCGTGGGGTGAGGGTGAACCGTCTTGATAATCTCGTGACCAGTGGTCTCAAGGTTTCTGGCGGCAACAACCTCAGCAATCATTTCCGTGACGTTCGCTCCAATAAAGTGAGCACCGAGCCACTCGCCGTACTTGGCGTCAAAAATCACTTTCACAAAACCGTCCGTCGCTCCTGCAGCCTTCGCTTTTCCTGAGGCGCTGAACGGAAACCTTCCAACTTTGATTTCGTACCCTGCCTTCTTCGCAGCTTCTTCAGTGTAGCCGACGGAGGCGATTTCAGGCGAGCAGTATGTACATCCCGGGATGTTGTTGTAATCAAGCGGTCGCGGATTCAGACCAGCGATCTTCTCAACGCAAATAATTCCCTCGGCCGACGCAACGTGCGCCAGCGCCTGCCCCTTGACAATATCGCCGATAGCGTAGACGCCTTTAATATTCGTCTGATAATAGTCGTCGACTACTACCCTGCCTTTCTCCGTCTTAACACCAACGTCTTCCAGTCCGATACCTTCGATGTTGGTCGAGATACCCACCGCAGACAAGACAATGTCGGCTTCGATTTTGACTTCTCCTTCAGGAGTTTTTACTGTAGCCACACAGCCTTTACCCGATGTATCTACCTTGGTAACCTCGGAACTGGTGTGGATCTTCATCCCAGCCTTCTTGAATGACTTCTCAAGAGCCTTGGATACTTCCTCATCTTCCACCGGGACGATACGGGGGAGGAATTCAACGATAGTTACCTCGGAGCCGATCGATTGGTAGAAGTAGGCAAATTCAACCCCAATAGCTCCTGACCCAACCACCAACAGTTTCTTCGGGATTGTATCGAGCATGAGGGCCTCGCGATAGCCAATGATTTTCTTCCCGTCAATCTTCATAGCGGGAAGTTCACGCGAACGTCCGCCCGTTGCCAAAATAATATGCTTGGCTTCGTAATCCGTTTTCTTTCCAGCCTTATCCGTCACCTCAACCTTGCTTCCCTTTTTCAGCTTGCCGGCTCCTTCAATGAGTTCGATCTTATTCTTCTTGAAAAGAAACTGAACTCCTTTGCTATTGCTCGCAGCAACATCGCGGCTTCGCTTGACCATTGCTCCAAGATCAGCCTTGAAGTCCTTTACCTCTATACCATAATCTTTCGCATGGGAGATATATTCGAAGACATTGGCACTCTTCAGCAGCGCCTTGGTGGGGATGCAACCCCAATTGAGGCACACACCTCCAATTTCGGCCTTTTCCACGACAGCGACCTTCATACCGAGCTGCGAGGCACGGATAGCGGCTACATATCCGCCGGGGCCGCTCCCAATGACGATCAGATCATATTTAGACATAGTGTATTGTTTAGAATTCGCTGCCAAAGATAAACCGCAGATCGCTTATTAAAAAACAGCTATCCAACGGCTATGGGGCGCGACAGCAACATTTGTTTTCGGGCGCATCACCATGAAAAGGACCGGTCGCATCAAATTATTCTTATTTTTGGCCATCGAATGGGTCATCCAATACGTAAACGATAAACTGCATGAACTTACTTAAGGGGAAAAACGCCCTCATTACCGGTGCTTCGAAAGGGATAGGACGAGCCGTAGCGTTGGCTTTCGCCGAACATGGCGCAAACGTCGCCTTCACTTATCTCTCCAGTGTTGAACAAGGCCAGGCGCTCGAGAAAGAGCTCGCTGCCAAGGGTGTAAAAGCGAAGGGCTATCGCTCAGACGCCGCTGATTTCGCTCAGGCCGAAAAGTTGATCAACGACGTTATTGCCGACTTCAGCTCACTCGACATCCTGGTAAATAACGCTGGAATTACCATGGACAACCTCCTTCTGCGCATGACGGAAGAGTCGTGGGATCGTGTCATCAATGTAAACCTCAAGTCGTGCTTCAATACAGTTAAAGCAGCGACAAAGCCCATGATGAAGCAGAAATCAGGGTCAATCATCAATATGACTTCTGTTGTTGGAATCAAAGGAAACGCGGGACAGGCAAACTATGCAGCATCGAAATCCGGAATCATTGGCTTCACTAAATCGGTTGCTCTTGAACTCGGATCGCGTGGCGTGCGCTGTAACGCAATCGCTCCTGGCTTTATCGAAACCGAAATGACCGACAAGCTCGACGAGAAGACAATTCAACTGTGGCGTGACGCGATTCCTCTTAAGCGTGGCGGACGACCGGAAGATGTTGCAGAAGCATGTGTCTTCCTGGGGTCGGATATGTCATCCTATATAACAGGACAAGTTATTCAGGTTGACGGAGGTATGCTGACCTGACAAGTTACAACCAGATAGTTTCAAAAAAGTAGCCGCAACGTTCGGCAAAAAGAAGCGGCTCTTCGCTGCAACGGCCTGTTGCCAGTCCGTTGCAGCTCCCTCACCCCCGCCTGCCCGGCCACCTCGATTTCCGAATTTGCCCCGCCGCTTCTCCGTTTTCTTGTTTGAGGGCGACATATGCTTCAGTGGTGACGCGTGGGAACGAGCATCCAAATCCCCTGGGAAGTGCCTGCAACAATCGTTTTAAAAGGGCTCAAAAACCCGAAAAAGCGAAAAGGCGAACACACGTGAGGGCCGGCCTAACCAAAAATTATTTTGTCAGCGGTTTGGAAACCCCGGTTCTGCATTCTACGTTTGCAGTAGCAAGTCGCATAAGCATCCGCTTTGTCGATTTATAGAGAAGCGTGGAGAGACAGGCTCAATGAAGCGCTAGCAACCCTCCTCCCCCCGGGAGGAAATGGTGCTAAATCCTGACTCTGAATCGGAAAGACCGGTTCAGGATATATAAACCGATTACCATGAAAAACATTGTCGACATCCTTTTGTCCGCCTGGGAGGCGTCTCCATTCTTCAGGATCGGACAGTCTATCCTCAGATCCTCGCCGGTCCGTCCGATCGGATATTGCATGTGTTGCTGCTGTCAGGAAGGTTGCTGATTTTTTCGGCGTAGCGCCACCAGCAACCGGGTAGCTTATGACCTGCCATGTGACAGGTAAGGTTACGGCTATATCCTCACCTCATCTATTTACAATTTCCCATTAACAACGATTTCTAATACTAAATAACTATGTCAACCTTACGTTTTGAAACCCTTCAATTGCATGCAGGCCAGGAAGTAGATCCTACTACTTTGTCGCGGGCGGTACCGATTTACCAGACCACCTCTTACAACTTCCGCAGCTCGGAACACGGCGCCAACCTCTTTGCACTGAAAGAGTTTGGAAACATCTACACGCGTATCATGAACCCGACAACTGACGTGTTCGAGAAACGCATCGCAGCTCTTGAAGGCGGTGTCGCTGCGCTAGCGACCAGTTCGGGGCAATCAGCTCAATTCCTGGCTATTCACAACATCGTACAGGCCGGTGAAAATTTTGTATCAGTACCTTTCCTCTACGGAGGAACTTATAACCAGTTCAAGGTTGCGTTCAAGCGCCTCGGCATAGAAGTTCGTTTCGCTGAAGACGATCGTGCTTCGTCACTCGAAAAGCAAATCAACGATAAGACGAAAGCGATCTACGTTGAAACAATTGGAAACCCTGGATTCAATATCCCCGATTTCGAGGCGATCAGTGCTGTGGCGAAAAAACATGATCTACCGTTGATTGTAGACAACACCTTTGGTGCCGCCGGCTATCTCTTCCGTCCTATTGAACACGGAGCGAACGTTGTAGTAGAATCCGCAACGAAGTGGATCGGTGGACACGGAAACTCGATTGGCGGTGTCATCGTCGATGGAGGAAACTACAACTGGGGCAACGGCAAATTCCCTCAGTTTACTGAACCTTCGGAAGGCTATCACGGACTCAAGTTCTGGGATGTCTTTGGAGAAAACAATCCGTTGGGTCTTCCGAACATCGCGTTCGCTATCCGCGCACGCGTGGAAGGTCTTCGCGACCTCGGCCCTTCCCTGAGTCCTTTCAACTCGTTCCTGTTACTTCAGGGTCTGGAGACCCTTTCGCTGCGCGTACAACGCTCAGTTGACAATGCACTTGCGCTCGCACAATGGCTGGAGAACCATCCGCTCGTAGAGTCTGTCAATTACCCCGGCCTCGAAAGCAGCCCTTACCATAAACTGGCGAAAAAATATCTCCGCAATGGCTTCGGTGCAGTGCTGTCGTTCGCGGTTAAAGGAACCAAAGAGAACACCACAAAAGTAGTTGACAACCTCAAATTGATCAGCCACCTCGCTAACCTCGGTGACGCGAAGACACTGATTATTCAGCCGTCAGCTACTACACATCAGCAGCTTTCGGATGAGGAGCAACGCGCCGCAGGTGTGCTCCCGAATCTACTCCGACTTTCTGTTGGTATCGAACACATTGACGACATCAAAGCCGATCTCCAACAGGCATTTGAGAAAGTCTTTCAGGGAGAATTAGTTGGTTAAGTAAGGCCGCCCCGGAGCGGCATGTGAGTTATGTTGAAAACGGATCACACGTTTCATTTCAATGAGACATTTGCGCTGGAGTCGGGAGAATCTCTCCCGGCTTTCCAGCTCAAATTCACCACCGTCGGAACACTGAATGCCGAACGGACGAATGCAGTATGGGTATGTCATGCCCTCACCGGGAATTCAGACTTTACCGACTGGTGGGGTGGGTTGTTCTCAGCCGACGGCCCTTTCGATCCATCGAAACACTTTATCATCTGCGCAAATATGCTGGGTGGATGTTATGGATCTACAGGACCGCTGAGCAACATTCCCAACGAAAGTCGCGCTTACTACCACGACTTTCCCAGATTGACGAACCGCGATGTTGTTCGCGCCTTCGATCTCCTGCGTCGGGACCTGAAAATCGAAAAAGTTCATACAATCATCGGTGGGTCACTCGGAGGGCAACAGGTATTGGAATGGGCGATTCAACAACCGGATCTGTTTGAACATATCATTCCTATTGCATGCAACGCAGTCCATTCCCCCTGGGGCATCGCCTTCAACGAGGCTCAGCGCCTGGCGATCGAAGCTGATCCCACATGGAAGGAAAGTGATCCGCGAGCAGGCATGGAAGGACTGAAAGCCGCCCGCGCAATAGGCATGCTCTCGTACAGACACTACGACACGTTTGCAAAAACTCAGTCAGAAAAAAGCGAGGATAAGGTTGACGAATTCCGCGCGGCTACCTACCAACGGTATCAGGGAGAAAAGCTAGCCAATCGTTTCAACGCATTCTCGTATTGGCTTCTGTCGAAAATGATGGATAGCCACAACGTCGGCCGCGACCGAAATGGCGTCGAGGAAGCCTTAAAGCAAATCAGAGCCAAGGCACTGGTTATCGGTATTGAGAGCGACATACTGTTCCCCTTATCCGAGCAACAACTCCTGGCACAGCATATTCCTCAATCCACCTTCGAAGTGATCCGCTCCATATATGGCCATGATGGGTTTCTTGTGGAGTTCGAACAAATGAAGAAGATCATCGCACACTACTTTAATAAAACACTCAGCCAGGTATTAGCATGAAGAAGAAATTAAAACTCGGACTTTTTGGCTTTGGATGTGTAGGACAGGGTTTGTACCATGTACTACATGAAACGCACGGGGTAAAAGCTGAGATCAAGAAGATCTGTGTGAAAAATAAAGATAAGTCGAGACCCATTCCGGCTTCCTTTTTTACATACGATCCCGATGAAATTCTAAACGACCCGGAAATCGACATCGTTGTAGAACTGATCGACGACGCAGACGCAGCCTTCAGGATTGTCAGGGCATCGCTCGAGAAAGGAAAAGCGGTCGTGACCGCCAACAAGAAAATGCTCGCCGAAAATCTCGAGACGATTTATACGCTTCAGCGCCAGTATGGAAAACCGGTATTATACGAAGGATCAGTATGCGGTAGCATCCCGATTCTTCGCAACCTTGAAGAGTACTACGACAACGACCTTATACAACGCATTGAGGGCATCTTTAATGGCTCGACCAATTATATACTCACCAGAGTATTTGAAGAACGTAAGGATTACGCTTCAGCTTTAAAGCAGGCGCAGGAACTCGGGTTCGCCGAGAGTGATCCCATGCTTGACGTAAAAGGTTACGACGCCAAATTCAAACTGGTCATCGCTATCGCCCACACGTTCGGATTGTTCGTGAAACCGGACGACGTTATCAACATCGGCATCGATCGAATTTCAGAAGTGGATGTTCGATACGCCCGGGAAAACAACCTCACCATTAAGCTCATTGCACGCGCTTTCCGCGATGGAAACAAAGTCTACGGCTTTGTCGCTCCGCAATTCGTGGACACCCATAACCCCTTCTCAGCCGTACGCAACGAATACAATGCAGTACAAGTCGAAGGCGCTTTCGCTGAGAAACAGATCTTCATCGGCAAGGGAGCAGGAAGCTACCCGACAGGATCAGCAGTACTTTCCGACATCTCTGCGCTGACTTACGATTACGCTTATGAATACAAAAAGCTAACACAGGAAAACGGTCTTGAATTTTCGAACGACCTGGTCATTGAGGCCTTCGTGAGTTTCGATGACAAGATTTCCCTGTCAGTTGAGGAGTTCGACGAATTTAAGGCGGGATATGCCTCTCACGGCAAACAATACATGATCGGCAAGGTATCACTGGAGAAACTGCATCACTGGTCGAAAATAGACGGCATTGGTATCATTCTGGCGCCTGGAGCCGCGGTCAGTGCCAAGTCGGGGCAACAACAATCTTCCCGATCGGTAGCCTGACGCCGCATTTACGTTAACGGTTCGTAAAGCCCAAACTGCGCACCCTCCCGGGGCGTCGGGCAGGCCGTATTTCCATTCGGTTATCATTGTAAGTAACCGCCCTTTTTCATAATATAGGTGGTATAACCCTCCTATGAAAAAGGGCCTCCCTATAGCAGTCCCGCCTGTCTTTCAGTCGTCCGAAGGAAGCTACTACTATATGTTAACTGCGCTTCCTTCAATCACCTCTTATCGGCCATTCACGGCGATCTCCAATTTGCTCCCCCCCTTGCCCCCCGACTTAATGCCGACTCCTCCCAACCGGCCGAGCATCCTTCATCGTTTCCAAACCCTAAAAACGCTCCATATGAAGAACCTCTACCTTCCCATCGCGTGTATACTACTCACGCTGATCTTGCCAACCCTCGCCAGCGGTCAGGGTTGTGTAGCCGTCAAGAACATGTCGTCGCACAACCTGAACTTCGGTGACAATGTCAGTCACAACGGATGGCAATTTTCCATGAACTACCGCTACTTTAACTCTTTCCGCCACTTTAAAGGAAAAGAAGAACAGAAAGAGCGTCTGAAAGAAAAGACCGAGGTGATCAATAATGACCATTCCGTCATTTTGGGTATCGACTATCAGGCAAATACCAACTGGAGCTTCGCCCTGCAGCTCCCCTTCATCTACATTGATCGCTCATCGCTTTACGAGCATGACCGCCAGAACCGTCACCACACCCAATCAAAAGGAATCGGCGACGTACGTGTGATGGCCTATTACAGCTTTAGCGGAGGAGAAGCGACGAATTTTCAGGTCGGGCTGGGACTCAAGCTTCCTACCGGCAATGAAAACTATAAGGACTACTTCCATACCACAGACGGTCCTCAACTCCGGCCGGTCGACCAGTCAATACAGTTAGGCGACGGGGGTACAGGCATTATCATTGATTTTAACGGCGCTCGTGAAATCACGACCAATACAAGCCTCTACCTCAACGCTCTCTACATGCTGAGCCCGAAAGAAACGAACGGTACACGTACATTCCGCGAAACACTCAATCCCCTCCTGGCCAATGAGTCAATCATGTCGGTACCGGATCAGTACTTCCTTAGAGCAGGAGTCCAATACTCCGTCCAGCATATGCTTGCCTTTGGGGCCGGCGTGCGCGTCGAAGGTATCCCAGTGGAAGATCTTCTGGGAAAAAGTGGTGGCTTTCGCCGACCTGGTTACATTATTTCCATCGAGCCCTCTGCCGGCTTCATGCAGGGGCGTCATTCGGTGAGTGTGAACTTCCCGATCGCATTGGTAAGGAATCGGACACAAAGTGTTACTGACAAAGAAACGGAGCGACTAACCGGCACCCCTCGCCATGGTGATGCGGCGTTTGCCGACTGGCTCCTTTCAATGACTTACGCATACTCATTGACGAAATAGCGGGAAAGAAAATGGGACGCCATCCGTCCCATTTTTTTCATTTACGATCGTTTTCATTCACGACGGCAAGGATGCAGCTGTCGAGACTTCGGGAATAACGAGCCGAACTGTTGTTCCTTCGCCCACGGTAGAGTCGATATCGAGAGAGCCGTTTAACTTGTCCACAGCCTCCTTCACGATGTACAAGCCAAGCCCTGAGCCGGCACCATCATCGGTGGCGCGGTAAAACATCTGACACACCTTCTTGAGATGTTCCGGGGCAATGCCCTTCCCGTTGTCGCGGATCGACAAATAAGCCGCTTCACCGTTCACCTCAACATCAACCTTGATAAGGGGATCGCGCCCATTCCTGTAACGAATGGCATTGGAGATGATATTATTCAGAATGACCTTCAACCTCCAGCGGTCACAATAGAACGGACGCTGCTGATTCACTCTGATTATTTTTTCCACCGCCTTCCCGGTGGGAGTGGCGAAACTGAGCTGATTGAACGTCTCTTCGATAATCGGTTCAAACATCACCTCCTCCCGGCGTACCTCAAGACGGGAATTGCGTGACTGATCCAATATCTCACGGATGAAATGATCCTGTCTGAGCGCACTGCTGTTAATCATTTCCAGGTACGTGTCTTTCATGGCGGGATCGCTATCATGGCGCGCCAGATTAATCAAACCCAACACCGAGGCTATGGGTGCACGAAGATCATGCGACACACTATAGACAAAATTATCGAGCTCCATATTGCGTTTGCTGAGCTCCTGATTCGTCTTCTGCAGGCGGGCCTCTGCCTGTTTCCGAACAACGATCTCGTCGTTGAGGGCTTTGGTTCGCTCCTGCACCCTGGCCTCCAATGTCTCGTTAAAACTCTGAAGACTGGTCTGGGCATCCATTCTCTCCTTAACAGTCGACGACAGCACGAGCGTCGACACACTCATTATGCAAACAAAAATCTGCAACAAAAGGGTTGAGTCAAAATGTCCTTCCAACAGAAATGGACCGTGACCGCGAACCGTCGCATACATTGCCAGAAGCGATATCAGCAGCACGCCTGTTACCGCAACGATCAATTCGAAACGAAACGCCAGCCACATAAAGAATGGAAGAATCAGAAAAGGAAACGCTCGCTCCAGCGTTGTGTGAAAGTCGTCAACACTCATAAGGAAGGCTATTCCCGTAGTGGTCAAAACGATGGCCACGATTTCAAGCGCCTTCTCCCTTGAGAATCGCATCTTTTGCCGGCGAGCCACGCAAAGAAAAAATGGCGTGAACAGCAAAACACCAACCAGGCTACCGACCATCCACGACACCAATCGCGCCAACCACTCCGACCGTGGGATTACACCATTCAGATGCAACGCTGTGACGCTGATAAGAGCACCACATAAACACATGGCCACCGCAACAAACAGAAACCGAAAGGCGCCGCGGGAGGTATTGAACGGAAAAGCATCCTTCACCCACCACCTTAACAATGTAGCACCCAGCAACGCTTCGACACTGTGGGATATGGCAACCAAACCGGTCACAGCGATGAGCGACTGCACAGGTAAATCAGCACTCATCCACGGCGACAAAAAACTAGCCAGGAGCGATCCAATGGCAATACCGGGCCAGGTATGTCGGCCCAGCAACAAAATGATTGCAAAACCAACGCCGGAGGGTGGCCAGGCAGGCAAATCCGTACTTCCGTCAAAACGAAGAAAATGACCAAGACACGCCGACCCGTAGAAGCAAGCAGCCGCAGCGATCAGCCGAAGATCGCGGTTGTATTTAAGTGCCAATTGAAAACTTAACGGTAACGCTCTCATGGTCAGACAAATATTTAAAAATAACCAGCAGCAATGCAAGCCATATGAAAAAATCATTTAACCCCGTCGCCAAATGGTCGCTGGAAAAGCCGAACCGGCTTTAAGAACCGCCGAAGTTCTTTTGGCGGTTTTGCCCGATGATGCCGTATATTGAGCCTGAAAAACGGCTGTATGGACCTTACGATCTTGTTTTCACCGGTTGATGAGTCGATTTACGACGACATTTCTTCTCCTTCGAGCTTCTTTAAGAATATCCGGGCGTTTACTGACAAGATGCCCGATTTCAAGGAGGCCCACATGGCGATCTTTGGCGTCAAGGAAGAACGGGGGAACCTGGAAAATGTGGGAGCTGCGCAAGGACCCGATGAGGTTAGAAAAAAGCTGTACAATCTCAAGCGGGGAAACGGCGCGTACAAAGTCGTTGATCTGGGCAATCTCAATATCGGCCATGATCTTGCCGAAACCAATGTTCGCATCAGCGAGGTGTGCCGGATTTTGCTGGAAAACAATGTCCTTCCCATTATCATAGGAGGAACGCATGATTTGGATTACGGGCAGTATTGTGGCTATGAAACGCTTGAGAAGCTCGTCAGCTTTCTCAATGTTGATGCATACCTCGACCTTGAAGACCACGAGAAATCTCCGGAGAACCGTAAGCACATCCACAAGATACTTCTTCACGAACCCAATTATCTATTCAGCTATACCCACCTTGCCTACCAGAGCTACCTCATCGACCCGCTCTCGGTCGCCGTCCTGGAGAAATTGTATTTCGAAGCGTTCAGAATAGGACAGATGCGCACCAACATGCAGGAAATCGAACCCGCGATAAGGAATGCTGATATGCTCTCGTTCGATATTACCGCAATCCGCTCGGCCGATGCCCCGGGAAATGCCAACGCCCAACCCTTCGGACTGACGGGCGAAGAGGCGTGTCAGATATGCTGGTATGCGGGACAGAATGAAAAATTAAGCTCAATAGGATTCTACGAATACAATCCCCGGTGGGACGACGAACACAATAAGTCGGCCTCGGTCATCGCTACCATGATCTGGTACTTCATTGAGGGGTATTATCACCGCAAGAACGAGCAAAACTTCCGGAGCAATGATTTTCTCAAGTATACGGTGGCAATGCCCGTCGAGCCGGAGATTCTTTCTTTTTACAAGAGCAAGTTCAGCGAAAAATGGTGGATGGAAGTGCCCTATCCAAGTGGTAAGGAAAAGTATCAGCGAAACAGTATTGTCCCCTGCAGCTATAGCGACTATCAGACTGCGGTAAAGGGAGAGATCCCCGACCGCTATATCAACACGTTGGCCAAGCTATTGTAGCCCTAAACAATATTACCCAGCTGCTCCTTAATTTTCTCGAGTTCCTCTTTCATAAGGACTACGTGCTTCTGAATATCCGCGTCGTTGCACTTTGACCCTATGGTATTGATTTCTCTGCCGATTTCTTGCGAGATAAAGCCCAGCTTCTTACCGTTGCTTGTGGGAGAATTGCGAAGTGACTCCATGAAGTAATCGAGGTGTGACTTAAGACGCACCTTCTCTTCATTGATATCCAACTTCTCTACATAATAAATAATCTCCTGCTCGAGTCGGTTCGTATCGAAATTCTCCTCTCCCAGGAATGACGAGACGTTGTTGCGCAACCTCTCACGGATCCGTGCAATCCTTTTGGGATCGAGTTCAACAACAGCTTCAAGACTGCCTGCGATTTTCGAACAGCAAGAGGCCAGCATATCGCTCAACACTTTCCCTTCATCTACTCGAAAACCTTCGCACTTGGCGATAGCGTCCAACAGGATTTCCTTCACCTTGTCCCATTCGTCGTCGACAACTTCCTCACGACCCGCACTTTGAATGACGTCTGGCGAATTCAGCGCCAGCTGGAACAAGTCCGCATACGATGCGTAAACACGGTCCGCGAGTTTCTTTAACTCCGAGTAATAGGCAACAAAAAGGGGTTCATTGTAGCTTTGCTTCAGCGTAGCATCTCCATGGCGCTCGTACTCGAGCACTACCGATACCTTACCCCGCTCCAATTTCTCACTGATCAGATTACGAACCTCAAGTTCCTTGTCGGAGAACAACTTGGGCAGGCGGATATTGAGGTCGAGGTACTTGGAATTCAGACTCTTTACCTCGGCATAGATACGTGTTTGCCCGTCGTCAGCCGAAGCCTGACCAAAACCTGTCATCGATTTTATCATGGTACTAGTTGTTGAGATCCTCGTGTGAGGAACGGCAAGTTCGCAAATTGGATCGAAATCAGAAATCGAATCCAAGCGTCAAGTGCATTCGTGGATCGTTGACTCTGTAATTCTCAACAGGCCACGCCACATCGAACTTGACGTAATAGCTAAAGACGACAGTGCGCACACCGACGCCATAGCTGTATAACCAGGGATTGATGTAATTTTTGATATTTGCCCGGAACGGTCCGTTATCCACCACCCTGTAGCTCACACTTGTTTGCGAAGTAAAGGGCGGTGCCCCCGACCAGCTTGTTCCGATATCATAAAACGCGGTGAACTGCAAGTTGCGGAAGAAGTTTGACGCTATCGGCCCATTGGTCAGCGCACGGATTACCGGCACACGCAATTCGGCATTGAGTAGCATAACACTGTTTCCAAACAGTGTGGCGTAGTCGAAGCCGCGCAAGTTCGTCGCATACTCAACAAACAGGATATCCTGCGTTTCGCGATCGAGTCCCAGTGGATTCGGTTGTCCTTCACCGGTATTTCCATCCACGCGCGTCTTATTAAGAGCCCAGTTGTTCATCCCTCCGAGGAGGAACAGTTTTGGGGAAGGACCAAAGAATGTGCCCGCAAAACCACGCACAGCAAATACAATTTCGCGATAGATCTTCTGATAATGCCGCAGGTCGATAGATGCGCGGGTAAAGCTGTGGCGCTCGTCGGTAATTCCCTGATGGTGTGTAAGGCTAATCTTTCCCCGACTACCTTCCATGAGATTCATTCCTGTATTGACGGAGTTGTCATAGACGATCTCAGCCTTTGCACCGGCGTACAAACGGTTTGTCGTCACCGCCGAGGGAGGGTTCGCCGGGAACGGCTGCTCTCCGAGGTCTACCGAGCTGGCTATTGCACCAAACGGCTTTAACGACACCCTCACGCGATCGGTCAGCGGCATGGAGGCCCCGAACTCGAGACGATGCAACGTATACTTGAAGACTTTCGAAGTACTGATAGGATCCCACCGGATAGCGCGGCGGTCAAACCGAACACTAAAATCCATAAAGTGCGGCAGATACTCGAATTGAGCGAACACATCGCCCTGGCGCAGATCCAATGTTGACATGATACCGCCATAGAATCGGTAATTTTCCAGCATGTCGTTCATCTGGGTCTCAAGCAGTACGCCCGTACCGCGCAACGGATCTATGACGAGGGAAGCGACTACATTATCAGCGCTAAACTTCGACTCGTAAGGGAACGGCCCCGTTACACGACTCTTTTCACGAGCCTTCATATAGCGACTGAGAAACGATTCACTCGGCTGCCGTTCTCGAACCGCTTCATCTTCGAATCTGTAGTTATCGGTCTTGACCTCGGTGACCTCTTCCGCCGACTCATCAAACTTGTAGTCGTCTGTGTCAACTACCCCTTCTTCGTGGGGCACGGTATCACGGGCAGCAATCACCTGATCGTCGACGCGAACAGTAAGCGTATCCGGCAACGGTGGAACGGCCGTCACTGAATCGGTTGATTGTGTCTCCCTCAATCGGGCGTTAAGCAAATCTTTAACGCTCATGTATTGCGTTTCCTCCTGCTTCCGTCTTTCGCGAATAACGCGTGCTTGCTGCAGCTCTTTCCGTCGCGTCGCCGGAGTAAACATTTGTCGTTGAAAATCGAAATTCCGATGAACAAATATGTGGTGCTTTCGTCCGGTGATTGTCACGTACGCAAGCGTCCCTGAGTCGAAGTTCGCATCGTAGCTGTGCAAGCTGGACGCAAAATTCGTAACCTGCGTATAAATACCCGTTCTTGTATTGAACCGGAAAAGATTCGTAATACCTCGCTGATCGCTCAGATAGAAAAAGTTTTCGCTATCGATCGCCTGCGGACTGTAGTCCTTACTAAGCGTGTTCGTAATGCGGCCGAGAAGATTCTTTGTGGTATCGAGGTCAAAAACGTACAAGTTGTAATTTCCCGTCAGTGAGGTAAACTCCGGTGACTGGGCGGTTCGTAACGTATCCGACGGACGATTGGAACTGAAAACAATTCTACTGGTACCCGGAATGAAACTCGGGTCGAGGTCGTCGTACAAATCGTTTGTAAGCCGTCTCAATTGGTTGCGTCGGGTACTAAGCAGAAAGAGGTCATTGCGCCCTTCGAAGTCGGCACTAATCACGGCAAGCCGCCCGTTGTCATTAAACTCGAGACTGCGAACATTGCTGAACCGCCCCAACTCACGCGGCATTTTTGACCGCGTACTAAGGTCGTACAGCCAGAAGACATACTGTCCGTACCTTGTCCCAATGACCCCTAATGTAGTCGGTCCCGCCCAGTTCAGCAGAGGAAGGTGATAATCGACTCGCTGATTGATTACCTTACTGCCTCCGGAGATAATCGTACGTTCACGCCCATCCGCCAGCGAGCGCACCCTTACCACGTAGCGTCCCCTATCGTTTTGAGCATAGGCCAGATACTGGCCATCCGGGCTGATTTTTACCGTCGTATAGAGCGTTGACTTGTTATGAAACCGGGTAAATCGCGTCGAGTCGGGCGGAGCAACATACGACTGCGCCACACGATTCGTCATGTCTGCGTAGTACTTATGCCACTCATTCATCAATTGCTTGAAGGTTACTCCAAGGGTGATATGAACGCTCTTCTCTTCGTTCCGTGTGATCCGGGTATAGTTCAGGATGTTTCCGACGCTGCTCTTGCCGTATTTCTCAGCGATAAAATTCCAGACTGACTGTCCCGCGAGGGCCGCCTCACGGCCTGCAAGCCGGGTAATCTTTTTCGGCTTCCGCGTTTGCATCCACTCCCGAATAAAATCATCCATCTCCGCACTCCACCCCTTGGCTACATACAGGGATGCGCCATCGACAAACCAATCCGGAAGGTTCATCAGCAATGAGCTCTGGAAGATGTCCTTTAGACTGCCACCGAACATCATTTCGTTGACCATGAGATCAGATATCCGATAAAGCAGTTCCTCCTTGAATTCCTGCGCCGTGCCGATATGGGCAACCTCCACGTAGGGTTTTACAAACTCTGTCTCGCCATTCGCGGTGAACACCTCACGGTTAAGCCCGACATTGCTCTGTCGCAAATCAGACAGGGAGTTGTATATGAATACCTTCGTCTTGAAGTATGGAGGATAGCCTATCAGATCCGTAATTCTGTCGAACTCAGACTCGAGGAACTCAATCGCATTCTCGGCCATCCCTTTGCGGGCGTCGTAGTAGTATACATCAAAGTTCTCGCTGCTGAGATATTGCCAGTTAAACTGCCGGTATTGAATGCGGTTTTTTCCAAAAGTTTCGGGCATATACTGCCCCAATGTTGGCACAGCAAGGAGACTGCCGGACAACAGGAGAGAGAAAAAAATCGCACGTCTGGAGATCATACTGAAATTCGGGGAGTACAATATAATTATTTAAAACGACTAATATCCGTCTCTTCAGCTATCCGTCCCTCACTTTCCAGCCATCGGATCAAGACCTGTGAAAAATAAGGTGCCATACTTACACCTTTCGTTCCCAGTCCGTTGAAGAATATCAATGCGGGGTACTCGGGATGGGCTCCCAGCAGAGGTCTTCGATCCGGTGTCGTCGGGCGAAATCCCCACTGTTGTTCGCCGGGTTGGTAGGGAAGACGAAGCAGTTGCTCAAGCTTCTCCAACAATTCGGCCCTCGCCTCTGCCGTCGGCGCCTCCGTCTTGTCATGGCGGTTATACGTAGCACCCACCCGCCACCTTCCCATCCCTGCGGGTACGACATAGACACCCCGATTAAGGATAACGTCTGACGGACACTCACATTGTATGGACAGAAATTCGCCTTTTAAAGGTCTAACGGGGAGATGACGGAACCAGGGATTAAACTCATTCTGAACCCCCTGGCAAAAAACAACTTTCCGGGCTGTCCACTGGCGATACTTCACGCCATCGGGGGCCAATTCGAGGGCATCAGCATCGAACCACCCCTGTTCGTAGGCATCATGCTCGCGAAGCAAGCCGGCTACACTATCGAGATACACCCGGGTGTTGAGATAGCCGGCCCCTTTGATGACAATCCCGCCGTAGGGATCATTGACAGCAGAGCCAAACGCAGGACGGGTATAGACGGTCTCGATATATTGGGAATAGGCGGGTTCTGCGCTAACTCCCATCCACTCATTCTGTTCCTCAACACTAATGAACGGCCGGTACATCGGCATAGGGTAAAAAAACCTCTTGTCGGTGAGTCGCTCTACGTCCGGATAGTAGTCGTGCAGAGCGGGAAACAGTTCATCGGCAAGCCAGGTTCGGGACATTTTGCGGCCGGTGATGGGATTGAAAAGTCCGGCCGCGACAGATGACGAGCGGTTAGCTGTGGGGTCGTCAACCACGAGGATCCGCAATCCCCGCTGGAGCGCCCTGACCGCCAGGGCCGATCCGGCCAAACCTTGCCCCACGATCAACAGATCAATGAAACCGCTTTTCACGGGCTAAAAATGCCAAATAATTGGGCCGCAGCAAAAAGCCCCCTAACTTTGATCGACTTTTTTTGCCATTTTACCACATGCTGCATTTCCAATCTTTCGTATTCAACCCTTTTCAGGAAAACACCTATGTCGTATGGGACGACACCGGAGACGCGGCGATTATAGACCCGGGATGTGCCGACGAAGTCGAAAACAGGGAACTCGAGGCATTTATCAAAGAGAACAAGCTCAACGTACGACGCTTGCTGAATACGCACTGCCACATTGATCATGTGCTTGGCAATCGCTATGTAAGTGAAACCTGGAATGTCCCCCTTGAAATCCCAGAACACGAGCTCGCGGTCCTGAAGTCGGCAGAGGTACTAGGTCCTGCCTACGGCTTCCACGATTACCGCCATATTGAGGCCGACAGACTACTTCGCGAGGGAGATGTGATCGAAATCGGGAAACTGCGTTTCGCGGTATTATTCGTACCCGGTCATTCGCCCGGGCACGTCGCCTTTTACTGTGCTGAGCACGATTCGTTATTCAGTGGCGACGTACTTTTCTATAACAGCATTGGCCGAACCGACCTCCCCGGAGGAAATCACGACACCCTCATTTCCAGCATTCACTCCAACCTGTTTACGTTACCCGATTCGACCAGGGTATATCCCGGGCACGGCCCCGAAACAACGATAGGATTTGAGAAGAGAACCAACCCGTTTTGTGCGATTGAGTCGTAGTTGCCTGTATGAAGAAGCATCTCCCAAATTTTCTGACCTGTTGCAACCTGCTGTGCGGATGTATCGGCATTATTTCAATACTCGAAGAATGGGAAATTCCGGTTGCCTATTTCGTCTGGGCCGCAGGTATTTTTGACTTCCTTGACGGATTTGCCGCCCGGATGCTGCGTGTCACTTCCCCCATAGGAAAAGAACTGGATTCCCTCGCCGACGTAGTCAGTTTCGGAGTACTTCCGGCGCTCGTCATGTATAAACTCATCGGCGGGGCAACACCGTCAACCATCCTCCCATACGTCGCCTTGCTCATCGCGATGTTTTCCGCACTCCGTCTGGCTATATTCAATATCGACACCACTCAGACCGACTCATTCAAGGGTCTTAACACCCCTGCCAATACGCTCTTCATATCGTCCCTCCCGCTGATTTCAGGTGACGTCGGCCCCTGGCTTTATGAAGTTCCTGTGTTGCTGGTCATTACAATTATCCTTTCCCTCCTCCTGGTGTCTCGCATCGAGTTCTTTGCTTTCAAGTTCCGCAACTTCAGCTGGGGAGATAACCAGATTCGCTACATCTTTCTGATCGTCGCCGTCGCCCTCCTCGTGGGCCTGCAATTTGTTGCCATACCCCTCGTCATACTACTCTACATTGTCTTGTCGTTATTTAACAACGCCCGGACAATCAGGGCAAAATCATAAAGGCTTGGCAAGTCCGAAGTACATCCGATGGTTCCTGTTTCTCTGTTTGATTCAGACTGGATTTGCCCAGAACTCTGTATTGCAGACAGGTACATGGAGGAAAGTAGCGGTTGAACGTGCCGGCGTTTACCGCATTTCATTTGACATGCTCCGCCGAATGGGCATCAACCCTTCCCAGATCGATCCGCGGCGGATTCAGCTTTATGGGAGGAAGGGCGGGATGCTTCCGCAACCCAATTCCGCCCCAAGACAACGCGATCTTAACGAACTCGCTATTCAGGTCGTTGGCGAAAGTGATGGCCGCTTCGATCGCTCGGACTACATCCTGTTTTATGGTGAAGGCCCCGACACTTTCTCGTACGATCCGGAGAAAAATATTTTCGAATATGAGAACAACCTTTACACCGATCGAAATTACTACTTCCTTACCGTAGGCGACCGGGAAGGAAAGCGAATCAGTTCGTCCGCGTCACTCGAGGGGTCGTTCCCTTCGATCACAACCTACAACGACTTTTCCTACTACGAAGAAGACCGCTACAATCTCGAAGCCTCGGGTCGGGAATGGTTTGGCGAACAGTTCGGCGCCATCAACAGCTACACATTGACCTACAATCTTCCCGGGATAGTGCCGGGGTCAACGATCAAGGTGGTGTCCGACGTATTAGGTCGGTCATCCTCGCCTGCATCGTTCAAACTCTATCTGAACAATGTGCCCGTTGGTGAACAACCCTTGTCAGCCATACCCGGAGGCCGGTATGAGATACGCGGTGAACATCGACGCGATACGTTTCTGATCGGAGCTAACGATGTCCAGGCGCCAACAAAAACATCACAAGATCTTCGGATCGAATTTTTGAAGGGACCTGGCTCTTCTCTGGGACACCTCGACTTTATCCTGGTTAGTGTCGAACGTTACCTCGCGCTGCACAACAATCAAACGATGTTCGTGTCCGGAGCATCCTTAAAACAACCCGTCTCGACTTTCAGACTAGAAAAGGGAGCAGCCGCCCGGATTTGGGACGTAACCGACCACGATGCCGTTGCGGAACAACAAACCACCCGGGAAGGTGACGCCCTTGTTTTCTCCGCAGAGACCACCCAATTGCGGACATGGATTGCCTTCTCCGGGACCATCCCCGAGCCGGCATACGTTGGAGTCGTCAACAACCAGAACATCGCGGGCAAGACAACTCCGCATCTGCTGATCATTTCGCACCCCGACTTTCGCGCCGAAGCCGAACGTCTTGCACAGCACCGCAGTGCACATAGCGGATGGTCTACGCTCGTCGTCACCACGGAGGAGATATACAACGAATTTTCCGGAGGGAGACAGGATGTCACCGCGCTACGCGACTACGTCAAGTGGCTCTATGACAAGACTCCCGCAACCCTTCAAGCAGTGTTGCTTTTTGGAAAGTCATCGTATGATTACAAAGACCGACTCGTCAACAACACCAACTTCGTTCCCACTTATCAGTCTCGCAATTCTCTTGATCCCCTCAAGACATATTCGTCAGACGACTACTTTGCATTTCTTGACGATGACGAAGGATCGTGGCTCGAATCTCCGGCCGAACACCACACACTCGACATTGGTGTAGGACGTTTGCCTGTCAAAACAGAAGAAGAGGCGCGTGCAGTTGTTGACAAAATCATCAAGTACGACACAGACAACAAAACGCTCAGCTCGTGGCGCAAGAAGATTGTTTATGTTGCGGATGATGGTAACACCGCGGATGGATTCACCAGCCTACACCAGCGCCAGGCCGATCAAATGGCCGACTATATTGAGGAGCAGGAACCCGGACTGGATACGCGGCGGCTTTTCATGGGCACCTTCAACAAGGTTTCGCAACCGAACGGAGAAACAAGTCCCGATATGGCGGCTGAGCTTAAACGAATTTTCGATCTCGGTGCACTCATCATCAACTTCACCGGTCACGGCAATGAATATGTGTGGACCGACGAACGAATTCTGACAGACGAAACGGTAAAAGCACTGAAGAATGATCGCTTTCCCTTTCTCGTCACCGCCACCTGCGAGTTTGGCCGACAGGATGATCCCTTGCGGATCTCGTCCGCCGAACTTTCGCTCCTGCATAGCAAGGGCGGGTCAATCGGACTGGTAACTACTGCGAGGCCTGTCAATGCAAACACAAACTTTAGTCTTAATCAAGCCTTTTACGAAGCTTTGATTGAGCGAGAGGCCGGACAATACAGAACGCTGGGAGAGGTATTCCGCATAACGAAAAACAACAGCACGTTAGGCGTCTCGAACAGAAACTTCTCGTTGATCGGAGATCCTTCCATGGTATTGGCATTGCCTCCCCTCGAAATGGTCGTCACAGCTATCGAGACATCTTCCGATGATGATACGATAGAGCCGTTGTCGGAAGTTACCATCCGGGGAGAGGTACGCGCAGGTGGAGCACGCGACATCAGTTTCAACGGAATAGCGGAAGCTACCCTTTACAATCAGAAGAAAACGTTCTCAACGATCGGAAGAAACGACCCTCCCTTCCACTTTGATGAATGGCATAACGCGGTGTTCCGCGGAAAAGCCAGTGTAGTCGATGGCGAATTTACTTTCACCTTCATCACCCCCCTGAACGTTGCCGAAACGATTGACTTTGGCAAACTCAGTCTTTACGCCTACGACACTTCCGACGGGCGGGAAGCAAAAGGCGCAGACATGACATTTCGTATTGGAGGAGTGGCCGGAGACCCCGATGCCGACGCGACACCGCCGAAGCTGCGGGCATACATTGGCGACACAACCTTTGTAAACGGAGGAATTACCACGCCTGATACCTACCTGGTTGCCCTACTTGAAGACGATAACGGAATTAACATATCAGCCCTCCGTCCCGAATTCGGCATCCAAGCCTTTCTCGACAGCGAACAGCCGGTTCAACTCAACGACTTCTATATCTCGGAGATCGACAACTACCGCAAGGGCATCCTCCGTTATCCACTAGTTGGGCTGACTCCTGGCCCGCATACGCTGACACTCCGGGCATCGGACATCTATAACAACACTTCAGAAACCACGGTACAATTTATCGTGACAGACGGGGAAGGAATAGTTATCGAGGACTTTGGCAACTACCCCAACCCCATGCGGGAACGGACCACGTTTTTCTTCACCCATAACCGTTCAGGTGACGACCTCTCGGCGCAATTATTTATATTCAGCATGCAGGGAGAATTGATCCGCTCAGGAGAAGTCTCGGTCACCGAAAGTGAATATCATATTAATCTTCTGGAATTAAGCTCGTTGGACGACTCAGGAAAAAAACTGCTGCCAGGCGTATACTTAGCCCGCCTGCTTGTTCGTTCAATGTCCAATGGGTCTAAAAATGAGAAGGTTACAAAGCTTATTATTCTGAATTAATTATCTTTAGGCCTTGAATTCGATCTCAATGAAGTTGTTAAGAACGTTTTTCCTCGTGCTGCTTGCCGGCTCATTCTTTGAGGGCCTCGCTCAACAGAATCCGGTCAGTCAACCGGGGGAACTCGTTGGTCAGCAACGCGCAATAACCACCGCGGTTCCATTCATTGGTGTCACTCCCGATGCTCGTCACGCAGCCCTCGGCGACGCCGGAGTAGCCACCTCTCCCGATGTGAATTCGGCTTACTGGAATGCGGGCAAACTCGTATTCCTGGACAACACCAAGAAGTACGGCGCCAGTGTATCCTACACTCCCTGGTTGGGAAAAATCGTGACAGACATGTCGATCTCCTCACTGGCAGGATTCTATAGGATTGACCGGGAACAAGCCGTTGCTGTGTCGCTCAAGTACTTCGACCTTGGCGAAATCAGTTTCCGCGGTATGCAGAATGAGCCGCTTGGAGACTTCAACCCAAAGGAAGCAGCCTTTGACGCAACGTATTCGCGCATGTTGACGGAAAACCTCGGCTTGGGAATTACCGGCCGCTATATTTACTCCAACCTCACAGGAGCGTTTACCGGAAGTGACGCGCAAGCTGGCCATAGCGTTGCCGCCGATCTTGGCGTCTTCTATACAAAGCCGTTACAGGGAGCGCGGAACTCAACGTTGTCGTTAGGCGCTCAGGTGTCAAACATCGGAGCAAAAATTTCCTATACCGATAACAACAGCAAGGATTTCCTCCCGACCAACCTCCGACTTGGGGGTGCTTACACGATGGAGCTCGATCCCTTTAACACGCTGAGCTTTATTCTAGACTTCAACAAGCTAATGGTACCCAGTCCCGGAGCTAACCGCGATACAGTCTCGCTGTTGAGTGGAATGTTCGGCTCATTCTCCGATGCACCCAATGGCTTCAAGGAAGAATTACACGAGTTTATGACTTCGGTTGGTATTGAGTACTGGTATCGCGAAACCTTTGCTGGCCGCGTAGGCTACTTCAATGAACATGCTGACAAAGGTAATCGCAAGTACATGACCCTCGGCGTCGGATTCCGCAAACAAACATTTGGGCTGGATGTAGCTTACATCGTCCCTACAAATCAACGCGAGCATCCGCTGGCGGAGACATTGCGGTTTACTCTCCTTTTCCAAGTGGGCAGCAGCCTCGTTGAACAGGAGCAATCCGTTACCGACTGACATCATGCTTGACCGTACCGTTGCACCCCCATTTGCAAAGAATACATCGTTCCACCTGATCAAACCCACGGAGGCTGTCCTTGATAACGGCGCATCCGTTTATTTTGTCCCGGGCGGTTCTCAGGATGTACTACGCATTGAATGTATAATGCCCGCAGGACGGTGGCACGAAGAAATGCCCGGCGCATCGTGGTTTACAGCACAGTTGCTGTCGCGAGGCACAAAACTCCACGACAGCTTCCACATCGCACGTCTCTTCGATCAGCTTGGCGCCCATCTCGATATTAACCCCGGCCTTGACTTCATTAGCGTCGCCGTCATGACACTAAACCGAAGTCTCTCACCGGTCCTGGATCTTTTTCTTGAGCTGTTGACCGAGCCGGCTTTTCCGGAAAGGGAGTACGAGCAGGTTCGCGATGTGTTTCTGCAGAACGTTAGTGTGAACAACGAGAAGACGAGCTTTGTAGCTTCGAAAGAATTTCGTCGTAACCTTTTCGGTGAAAATCATCCTTACGGAAGATCAGTTGAACACCAGGAAGTATCCGCGTTGACAACGGCCGACTTTGCACATCATTTCAACACTCACTGTCATTCACCGTTGGTGTTTGTTTCGGGCCGGGTCACGCCGGAAAACTCGGAAATGCTTATAAAACGAATTGGCTCGTTACGATCCCGAGAGAAAGCAAATCCTCGCTCTTATGAATCCGCCGCCGCCGCTCCCGATATCCGTATCGAGAAGCAAGGAAGTTTGCAGGCATCGCTGCGTGTCGGCGGAAAATCAATCCGACGACGTGACCCCGACTACATTCGCCTACTCTTTGCGACACATATTCTCGGGGGATATTTCGGGTCGCGGCTCATGAAAAACATCCGCGAAGAGAAAGGTCTGACCTATGGCATTCATGCCTCCCTGATCAGCATGCAGCATGAAGGTTACCTTGTCATCGGCGCCGATGTCAATAAAGAAAACATTGAACTTGCCTTTGACGAAATCAATAAGGAGCTGCGTTCGCTTCGCGAAATTCCGGTCCCTGCCGATGAGCTTGAGACCAGCCGCAATCATTTCATCGGAAGTCTCCAGGCAGAAATCACGACACCGTTTGCTCATGCCGAGAAAATCAAGACCATTAAACTATTCGGTCTTGATGAAGACTATTACCAGCAACTTATTCACGAGATCGACAGCCTGGATGCGGAAGCTGTTATGGCTACTGCCGATCGCCACTTCCGCGAGGATGCGTTTTGCCGAGTTGCAGTAGGATAACGACAGGGAATTGTTCCGCTATTGCGCGCGCTCGACTCGAAGCCCTACAGCGAGCACTCCCTGAAGGGAATCCCGTCGCATGTATTGCTCAAGCGTAACGACATACCGGCCGCTGTGAGGAAAGCGGAATCCCGTCTCCAGTGGAAGACGGTGATGATAAATATCGCCAAGGCCACTTTCGCCGAAAGGTTTACCCGTCTTCTCATCAAACAAATATTCGCCGATCATTCGGCGATTGAGCGTATTTCCCGCGGAGTCGGTTAGCGAATAATTGACAAAGATTCGTGAGAAGGGATAGTCAAGACTATTGCGAACATTTCCGTACAGATTGTAGGTAGCGATGGTATCATCGATTTCAAATTCAAACGCCGGATGCTCACTAACCACCCAGTTCCGCGATGGGAAGTCGACATTCTTTTCATAAACGCGCTGGTCATCACAGGCTATGCACAGGACCAGCAAAAAGAGTATTCCTGAAAAACCTTTCATCCCCGATTGCGCGGTTTGTTGTTGGTCGGGCCCGTGTTTCTTCGTTCACCCGAAGGCCTGTCTCCCGGTCCCTTCTTCTTCTTTCTCTTCTTTTTCGATTTACTCTTGTTCCGATACTTCTGGTCCATCTTCTGCAAATCGCTGTTCAGCACTTGAGCAGATGCTTTTTCCTCTTCGACATCGCGTTCCAATGACGCAGGCTTCCTGCCTTCGCGATTCAGCCGCAAAATCTCGTTCACACGGGCAACGTTAAGCGGATACCAGGTAGTATTCTCCTCGCGATAACCGAACCACATGACTTTTCGGAAGATATCCGTCTTCTGCAGGATAGCTTCACCCTTCTCCGTTAACAAGGGCCCTTCCACTTTGGGAATATCTTCGAGGGCCTCAATATAAGTTTCAAGCTCGTAGTTGAGGCAACACTTAAGTCGGCCGCACTGTCCTGACAGCTTGCTGGGATTCAGGGAAAGGTTCTGGTAGCGCGCTGCGCTTGTGGCAACATTCTTAAACTCGCCCAGCCAGGTTGAGCAGCAGAGTTCCCTGCCGCAAACGCCGATACCGCCGAGACGTCCGGCTTCCTGTCTGAGGCTTATCTGCCGCATTTCGACCCGGATTCGAAATTCCGCCGCCAGAACTTTGATCAGTTCTCTGAAGTCGACGCGATCATCAGCGGAGTAGTAGAATGTCGCTTTAGTGTTGTCAGCCTGGTATTCGATATCCGACAACTTCATTTCCAACTTCATACTCCGGATAATCTCGCGTGTACGGTACAGCGTTGGCAACTCGCGCTTCTTGACCTCTTCATACTTGTCGAGATCACGCTGTTGGGCGATACGGTATATCTTACGGATATCGCTATTGTCGGTCACCTTCTTCTTTTGCATTTGAAGGCGAACCAGCTCACCCTGAAGGGAGACATGTCCCAAGTGATGGCCATTAGGTACCTCAACAATGACTGCGTCACCGGTGGTGAGCTGAAGGCTCTCGCTGTTTCGGAAGAAGTCCTTCCTGCCGTTCTTAAAGCGTACTTCAACAATATCAAACTTATCTTCCGCCGGGATATCCATATTGGACAGCCAGTCGAAGACGTTCATTTTATTACAGCCTCCGGTCCCGCAGGCGCCGTTATTCTTGCAGCCTGCGACTTTATCACCTTTGGCTGAGCCACATGCACAAGCCATGTTAGTTTTCTTTATAATTCAAGAGATCCACGCCAATGTCTGAGCGGAAATACAATCCATCCCATGCCACGGCCGCAGCTCTGTCATAAGCCTGCTTTCTGGCGGCTTCCAATGAGTCGGCTCTCCCTGTAATGGCGAGCACGCGTCCTCCGGCGGTGACGGTACGACCGTTTACATGCCGGGTGCCGGCGTGAAAAACAAGTGCTTCATCACGCCCCTCCAGTCCGCTAATGACTTTTCCTTTTTCAAATGATCCGGGATAACCCCCACTCACCAGGGCAATGGTGACAGCATGACGAGGGTCGAAAGCCACCTTTTTGCCCTGGAGGTCGCCTTTTGCGGCAGCCACGAGAAGTTCGACAAAATCGCCGTCGATGCGCGGCATAACGACCTGCGTTTCGGGGTCGCCCATCCTGCAGTTATATTCGATGACGAAGGGTTCTCCCCCGACGTTCATTAATCCCACAAAAATAAATCCTTTATAAGTGATGCCCTCGCGCTTTAGCGCTTCGATGGTTGGTTTAACTACCCGGCTTTCCACTTTCTCCATGAAATTCGGGGTAGCAAACACGACCGGAGAAACGGCCCCCATACCTCCAGTATTGGGCCCCGTATCACCTTCCCCTATCCGCTTGTAATCCTTCGCCTCCGGCAAAATCACATAATCCAGTCCGTCAGTAAGAACGAATACCGACAGCTCGATACCCGCTAGAAATTCCTCGATCAATACCCGGGCGCTCGCATCCCCAAATTTTCGGTCGACCAGCATTTCGCGGATTGCGTCGCGTGCTTCAGCTTGCGAAAGGGCGATTACTACGCCTTTCCCCCCCGCTAACCCATCGGCTTTGAGCACAACAGGCGGCTTGCACTCGTCAATATACGCCAACGCCTCATCGAGATCATCCGCAGAAAACGTTCGGGCTTTGGCTGTAGGGATACCGTTACGAAGCATGAACTGCTTGGAAAAGTCCTTACTTCCCTCGAGCTGTGCTCCCTGGCGGTCGGGCCCGACAATGAGCAGGTTGCTGAGACGCGTGTCCGCTTCGAGAAAGTCCCGAATCCCCGCCACGAGCGGTCCTTCAGGGCCCACCACAACCAAATCGATGGAGTTTTCTACACAGAAATCGGCTATCGCCGGAAAATCATCGGCCAGAATGTCAATGTTACGCGCAATGGCGCCCGTTCCTGGATTCCCCGGAGCGACGTACAACTGACGACACAATGGGCTCTGGGCTATCTTCCAGGCCAAAGCATGTTCACGTCCGCCATTCCCGATTAGTAAAATATGCATTGAAGGTTTAGTTCAGTTAACTGTCAAATATAGAGGTTCTGCGGAAAGCCGGAAAGGTAATAAAAGTAAAAGGCACAACGGCAAATGCCGCGAAAAAGAGGAAGAAAAAAGGCCCGCGGCGTGTGCCGGGGCCCTCGTGTCTCGTCAGATCAAAACTTTAGTTCGCGTACTCCGACAGGAACTTGATCCGCATCAGTCTGATCTCTTCTTCCGAAAACTCGGCGATGGAATCATCCGCCAACGCCGCCTCCAGACTGTCGGTTTCAGCCTCCATGAAGTAATCATGCAGTTCCTCCTGCTTGTGCGGGTCCAGCACCTGATCGATGTAGTAGTTCAGGTTGAGCTTCGTACCCGAAAAACAAATATTTTCGATTTCTGTCAGGAGGTCCTCAAACGAGAGGCGGGTTGATTCGGCAATCTCCTCGAGATCAATCTTGCGGTCGATCTGTTGAATGATGGCGATCTTCGTCTTCGACTTGTTGACCGACGACTTAACGATTACCTCACTCGCCGTTTCAATATCGTTCTCGTCAACATATTTCTTGATAAGCGAAAGAAAAGGCTGACCAAACTTATTGACTTTACCCATCCCAACACCATTCACCTGTGCTAGCTCCTCTTTAGTGGTCGGATAGATGGTTGCCATCTCCTCAAGTGAAGGATCCTGGAAGATGACATAAGGCGGCAGCTCTTTCTCGCGCGCCAGACGCTTGCGAAGATCCTTGAGTTGCTCGTACAGTTTTTCGTCGTAAGCTTTTGAGTTGACCGCTGCGCGTTCGCCCGATCCCTCCTCGTCCTCCAAGTCGGTTGTGAAATCGTGATCGCGAGCAAGTTCAATCGACCATGGACTCTTAAGGAAGTCGGCCCCTTTGCGTGTCACACGAAGAGCACCAATATTGTCGATATCTTTTTCGAGGTACTGGTAAATCAATGCCTGGCGGATAACTGACTTCCAGAAGTCTGCGTCTTCATCACCACCTTTTCCAAAAACGCTAAGCGACGAGTGTCCATAGCTTTTGACGTACTCATCTTCGACTCCGCGGATTACATGAACAAGGTGATTCAAACCGAATCGCTCCTTCGTTTGCTTAACAGCATCGAGAACCAACCTAACGTAATCCGATCCCTCGAAGCGTTCCCGGGGATTCACGCAGTTGTCGCACATGCCGCAATTGTCTTCATCGAACTCTTCACCAAAGTAGTGAAGCAGCTGACGACGACGACACACAGGAGATTCAGCATAGTACTCCATCTCCTGAAGAAGTATGCGTGCATTTTCTCTCTCCTGTACCGGTTTATCTTTATTGAATTTCTCGAGCTTATTGAGATCGTTATGACTGTAGAACATCAGACATACGCCCTCAAGTCCGTCCCGACCGGCACGTCCTGTTTCCTGATAATATCCTTCAAGTGACTTCGGAACATCATAGTGAACAACAAACCGAACATCCGGTTTGTCGATTCCCATTCCAAAGGCAATCGTAGCGACGATGATATCAACTTCTTCGTTCAGAAAATCATCCTGATTCTTCATCCGGATATCCGCATCAAGACCGGCGTGATATGGCGCAGCTTTAAATCCGTTAACATTGAGAAGAGATGCAATCTCTTCCACTTTCTTCCTACTCAGGCAGTAGACGATTCCCGACTTACCCTTGTGTTCTTTCAGGAACTTAATCAGCTGCTTCTTCGTCTCTTTCTTGGGCCTGACTTCGTAGTAAAGGTTCTTTCTGTTGAACGACGACATGAAAACATCAGCATCCTCCATTTGAAGGTTCTTCTGAATGTCCAGCTGAACCTTCGGAGTAGCTGTTGCCGTCAATGCGATGATTGGGAGATCACCAAGGTTCTGAATCATCGATTTAATCCGGCGATACTCCGGACGGAAGTCGTGTCCCCACTCGGAGATACAGTGAGCCTCATCAATAGCAACAAACGAGACGTTGACTTTCTTAAGAAAATCAATTGTCTCTTCTTTATTCAAAGATTCCGGAGCGACGTAAAGAAGTTTCACGACTCCGTTCATGCAATCCTTCTTCAGACGTGTGATCTCGCCTTTGGTAAGAGTGGAGTTGAGAAAGCGAGCATTAACGCCATAAGCGTTCATCTGATCAACCTGATTCTTCATCAAAGCGATGAGCGGTGAGATAACGATAGCGAGGCCATCGCGCATCATTGCCGGCAATTGATAGCAGAGCGATTTACCGGCACCGGTGGGCATGATAACAAAAGTATTTCGGCCATCAAGCAGGTTGCGAATAACCCGCTCCTGATTGCCGCGAAACTGGCTGTAACCAAAAATCTCTTTAAGACTTTCCTTCAATGCATCTTTCTCTTCTACCAGCATCTTTCTCTATGGATAATAACTTTAATTGTATCTTTGTTTGGATTTGACCCTATTTCAAAAAGCCGTTGAAGTTAGCAAAAAATATCAAAAAAATCGCACGCGATGTTCTATTAAATGAGTCGCGTGCTATAGCTGATTTAGCCCCTCTTATCGACGATAATTTTGAAGCTTGTATTCGCGAAATATATTCTGCCAAAGGACGTCTTGTCATTACGGGTATTGGCAAAAGTGCGATCATAGCTAATAAAATTGTGGCGACATTAAACTCCACAGGAACCCCTGCGTTATTTATGCATGCCGCCGATGCCATACATGGCGACCTTGGCATGATCCAGCGCGATGATATCGTCATGTGCATCTCGAAGAGCGGCAACACGCCTGAAATCAAAGTGCTGGTTCCGCTTCTTAAACGTCGCGGTTCGAAGCTTGTTGCATTAGTCAGCAACACAAACTCGTATCTTGCCGCGCAGGCTGATTTTGTACTCAATGCAACTATTGCTGCAGAAGCATGTCCTCTTAACCTGGCGCCAACGACCAGCACCACGGCTCACCTTGCGATGGGCGATGCCCTTGCGGTTTGCTTGCTGGAACTGAGAAATTTCTCAAGCCGTGATTTTGCGGAGTACCATCCGGGGGGATCTTTGGGGAAACAACTCTATCTGAAGGTCTCCGACATTTATGCTCAACACCAACTTCCGACAGTTAGTGCCCAAACTCCGCTAAAAGGTGTAATCATTGAAATTTCAGGAAAACGCCTCGGTTGTACCTGCGTGCTCGACGACAGGGATAACCTATTGGGAATCATTACCGATGGGGATCTAAGGCGCATGCTTGAAAAGGAAGTAACATTACACGAAATTACGGCTGGCGATATTATGACCCCGTCACCGAAAACGATTGACAAGGATGCCTACGCCGTAGAAGCACTTCAGGTTATGCAACAAGCGAATATCACACAACTTGTCGTGGTAGAAGACGGGAAAGCGGTCGGCATCATCCACTTGCACGACTTACTTAAAGAAGGAATCGTTTAAAAAACTCCAAAAAACCTTTTATAACATTTTGTAGGTACCGTCTTTTGCAAAAGGCACTACGCTGAATAACGGAATGAACAAAAATTTATACGTTGTACTTATGGCGGGAGGCGTTGGGGTACGCTTCTGGCCCTACAGCCGAAATTCAAGGCCAAAACAGTTCCTTGACGTCCTCGGCACCGGAAAGACGCTCATCCAATCCACCTTCGAGCGTTTTCTTCCGATCTGTCCGGCGGAAAATATTTTTGTAGTTACCCACGAAGAACACGCAGCCATCGTAGCCGAACAGCTACCCCAGCTCAAACCGGATCAAATTCTGGCCGAGCCAATGCGGAAGAATACTGCGGCATGCATCGCGTACGCCAGTTACAAAATTCAACAGATCAACCCCGATGCCGTGGTCGTGGTTAGCCCGTCCGACCATCTTGTGCTTAAGGAAGCAGAGTTCGTTCAGGTTATTGAAAAAGCCACCGAAATCGCAGCGAGCGACGACAAGCTGATCACCCTGGGGATTAAACCCACACGGCCGGAGACAGGTTACGGCTATATCCAGTACCACACCGACGACAGCTTTGCCAAGAAGGTAAAGACGTTTACGGAAAAACCGGAAATTGTACTGGCGAAAAAGTTTTTGGAAAGTGGCGATTTCGTGTGGAACGCCGGTATCTTTATCTGGAGCATCGCCTCCATTGTGAAAGCCATTCATGCGCATCTGCCTGAAATGGCGGAAGTGTTCGAAGAGATAAAAGCACGCCTGGGAACGGCCGACGAAGCTCGTGCTATTGCCGCCGCCTACCCGCAGTGCAAAAGTATATCCATCGACTATGGCGTTATGGAGAAAGCCTCAAACGTCTATGTCTGCCTTGGCGATTTCAGTTGGTCTGATCTCGGGTCGTGGGCATCGATTCACGAAATCTCGGAGAAAGATGACGACAACAACGTGGTGCAGGCAAACGCGCTTACATACGAAACGCGAAACTCAATCATTAAAGGATCAGCTGACCGACTGATCGTCGTTCAGGGGCTGAACGGCTACCTCGTCGGAGAATTTGGAAACGTTGTTATCGTGTGCGAAAAAGATAAGGAAGAACAGTTCCGTCGTTTTGTTAACGACCTTAAGTCGAAACCAAACGCAAACGAATTCCTGTAACGGACGGGCTGTGGGCGCGCTATCGAACTGAACTCCTTCGCCTGACAACTTCGTACAAGGCGATTCCGGCTGCAACAGATACGTTCAACGATCCGATTCTTCCCTTCATGGGAATATTCACAAGCTCATCTGCCTGTCGAAGCAATGCATCGGAGATCCCATCCTCTTCCGACCCCATAATCAAAGCGATGGGGCCTTCGAGCTGTGCTTCATACAATTCGGTCTTTCCCTTCTCCGTACAGGCAAAAACCCGTATCCCGTTGTCGCGTAGCATCTTCACAGTCTTCACAAGATCTTTCTCCCGACAAACAGGAAGATGATTTAACGCACCAGCGGAAGTCTTCATAGCATCGGCTGTTATCGGCGCATTACCCTTGTCTGGGATGATAACCCCATCAATGCCTGCGCTTTCCGCAGTCCTTGCTATTGCTCCAAAGTTTCTCACGTCGGTAACCCGATCAAGGATCAGAAGGAAAGGTTCACGTCCTTCACGCCACGCGGAATCAATCAGGTTATCAAGGGAAGCATAGGTGATCGCCGAAAGAAGACAGATAACTCCCTGATGATTTTTCGACGAAACCCGCTTCAGCTTCTCCTGAGGCACAAATGTGTAAGGCACGCCATGCGCTTTCGCCGTATTGATCAACTCCTTGATCAGATCGTTCGAAAGGCCGGACTGAATCATTATACGTTCAATCTCTTTACCACCGCGAATGGCTTCTATTACCGCCCGCGTCCCGTAAATCATTTCATGTTTAGGCTGTAGACTCACACTTACACTTTAAACTTGTCACTTATCAAAACCGGGCGTTCCGCCATAAGTCAACAACCTCATACCAGCTTGATTCTTTTTTCCGCTGTCGGATCAACACCTTGTTGCCAGGGTCAAAAATGCTTCCCGATCGAACAAACACAAAACTTTCACTCAGTCGGTTGTTCTTGTATTCCCATACTTCCCGGTCATCAAACAGGTAGACTTCGTCCGGGAGGCCGAATATAATGAATACCATCCCGCGATCAGTCTTCCAGCCTTCTTTGTAAGAAGAAAAGTAACGATTCGCTAACTCTACCCGTCGGAAGTAGTTGCGCATGAGGATACGAGCCCGCTCCGTATCCTGTGTGATGGACAAAATAATACGATCGAACACGCGCTTATTCCCCCGCGCCGCAACTAGCCGTTCATGTTCGTTCCTCGTTGTAATGTATACAAGAGGATCGGGCAGGCTGGCAAGTTTTGCGTACTGCGGATAGTCATCTTCTACACGGAACGCCAGCCCCTCCACTGAAGAAGTGTCTTTTTGAATCAGATACAGTCCCGTGGACGGGAATTGCAAGGGCTCCCCGGTATTGATCGTATAAACAGAATCAACCGACATAAGCGCAGGAACGCGGCTTTGCGCCTCTGAGAAGGCTGGAGCTCCTGCGGGAAAATCCTCCGAATAATAAAAGACTGTCCACTGTCCGGAACCTAGGCCCAAGGTCACCTTGTCGGTAGGCCGGATAAATGATTCTGTAACGGGAGACCCGTTACGAACCAGGAAATTATTGACCGGATAGTCTTTGTCGAGAGGAATATAAAACAACCACGCGCGGTTAGCACTGTGGTGGGTTACCCGTGCAACCAGGTATTTCGGTGCCGAATCAATGCCCAGCGAAACGATCCCTTCAACTCCGCCCCTGATTCGCTGGTACAACCGCGACTTCACCTCCACGTCGCGACCTTCGCGATCACTCAGCATATCCCGACCTTCCCATGCCAACGAGTACCGGTCAGCAAAATCAGCTGTATCCTTAGCCGTAAGCTTGTACAACACGACAAAATTACTGTCAGACCGTACCGTATTCAGCTCCAGACTAACCGGAGCCCCCGGATTGTAACGGTAATCGTAATTAATATCGCGCAGGGCCTGAGAATATACCGAAAACGAGACCAGAAGAAGAAAAAAAGACAGATATCGGGTCATAGGCATGCAGCTTGAAGAACGGCCCTGAAGGCTATGATCGTTGATTTTCAACGACAATATCCGGATAAAAGTTTAATCTTCGAAGATTCTTTACTCCACTCGCCAACTGCTATTTTTGCTGCCATGGGTAAGATTTACACGACCGAGATTACCAGTGAAGAAATTCCTTCCGATAATCCCATTCATCAGCGACTGTATAAAGCCTACGTCGTTGCGGCTGATTACGTTCAGGGGGATGTTTTGGAAGTGGGCTGCGGCGAAGGTCGTGGCGTGGAGGTTTTAACGAAAGGAGCCACCACTTTTACGGCTGTCGACAAAATTGCCCCGGTGGTGGAACGCCTGCAGCAGCAACACCCTTCAGCGAAGTTTATAGCGATGAACATCCCGCCCCTGGCGCTCCCCGACAATACGTATGATGTCGTGGCAAGCTTCCAGGTAATCGAGCACATAAACGATGACGCGCTTTTTCTGAAGGAGATTCATCGCGTTCTGAAACCAGGTGGCATCGCGCTTATTACCACCCCCAATCGCAAACGCTCCCTCACGCGAAATCCCTGGCATGTTAGAGAATACCTCCCGAACGAACTTGACCAGCTGGCGCGTCGCTTCTTCCGCGAGACGGAGATGAAAGGGATAACCGGAAACGAAAAGGTTATGGCCTACGTCGAACGTAACAAAAAAGCTGTAGAACGAATAACCCGATGGGACATCCTTAACTTGCAGTACCGGCTACCCGCGGCGTTGTTGCGAATTCCGTATGAAATTCTCAACCGCTGGAACCGCAATAAACTTCAGTCATCAAACGATGAACTCGTTACAAGTATTCACCATTCGGATTATCTGCTCACCGATAACGCGACTGATGCCTTGGACCTTTTTCTCATCGCCCGAAAATAAGCCCTTTCGTCTGCCTCTTTGGCCATCAGTCGTAAAAAACCGAGGCGCCAGACAATTTTTGCCATATCACTGGGTTTTAAAGACATGGATTTTCGCGTAGCCATAACCGCAATCTTTCTTGCCTGCTCCCTGGCAGCGCACGGGCAGTCGTCGAAAAAGAAGAAGAAGAGTGCCCCGGATGTCAATATTGAGCAGCCCACATCCCTGAATCCCTCCAAACCGGAGCAACGCGATCGCGTCTATGCGCCGAAGAAATCGCGTAAGAACGCCACCCGCAATCCCGAACAGGAGTTTTACGAACGAATGGAGGCTGTGGTAAAAGCGAAGCGAAAAGCCGAAAAACTGATGATGAAGCCACAGTACTCCGACCCGATGTACTTCGGACACAAGCGCCCGCCAAAAAAACGTCCGCCGCACAAGATGAAGTACTGTAAAGAGTGCGGGATCCGGCACTGACAATGAGCATCGATGAGAGCTAAGGCCTCGGAAAAAGCCTGAAAGCTCTGATTCCCCCAAACATCGGAACAACCGCTTATGTAAGTCGTTATCGATTGCATACGAGGAAATCAAAGATCAGCTTACCTATCGATGTTCTTTTCTTGAAACTAATCGCTTTGAGTGCTTATCTTTCAGGCTCGAAAATGCGGTAGGCTGTGTGCATTTACCGGTCTCCGCGCATGAGTTGGCTGTACATTACGGCCTGACACTATGAATACCTCCATCGTCCGACCTCATGTGCTCCCGATTCGGCGCGTTCCATCTCCAGGATCGCGTCGCGCCCATTGCCGGCGAAACCCAGTTTCGTCAGGCATTTTCCCGATACATTCAACCAAACGCTAAACTACGACAAGATGAGCCCGTTATTTAACGGTGTCTTTCCAGCGAAGGACACCATTCCCGATCACTTGAAAATTGAGCAACCGATCAATCAGCGCGAGTACCTTATTAACGGCGAACTGAAAGAATGGAGCGGTAATCTCAATCCTGTGATGAGTCCGATTTGCCTTAAAGAGGGCAATGAGCTCAAACAACAACTGATAGGCTATACTCCGCTGTTGACCACCAAGGAGTCGATGGAAGCCCTCGACGCTGCGGTGAAAGCCTACGATCTCGGCCGGGGTTTATGGCCTACGATGAGCGTAACTGAGCGTATCGAACATATCGAAAAGTTCCTCACGGAAATGCGCAAGAAGCGGGACGAGGTTGTCAAATTGCTCATGTGGGAGATCGGTAAGTCGCTAAAGGATTCCGAGAAAGAATTCGACCGTACGGTTGATTACATAGTCGACACAATCAAAGCGCTCAAGGACCTTGACCGCAACTCTGCAAAACTCGTGGAAGAGCAAGGCTTTGTCGCACAGATTCGACGCGTTCCACTCGGGGTTGCTCTCTGCATGGGACCGTACAATTATCCTCTTAATGAGACCTTTTCAACGCTTTTCCCGGCGTTGATTATGGGTAACACCGTTGTCTTCAAGCCTGCGAAGTATGGCGTCTTGTTGATTCGCCCCCTTCTCGAGGCATTCCGCGACAGCTTCCCTCCCGGCGTTATTAATATTATATATGGACGCGGACGTGAAACCGTCGGCGCTCTTATGGAAAGCGGGCGCGTCGATGTCTTCGCCTTTATCGGTACCAACAAAGGAGCCAACGACCTGAAAAAACTCCATCCTAAGCCTCACCGGCTTAAGGCAATCCTGGGATTGGATGCAAAAAACCCCGGCATTGTACTTCCTGACGCAGACATAGACAACGCAGTGAAGGAGTGTGTTTCCGGATCGCTCTCGTTTAACGGTCAGCGATGCACCGCCCTGAAGATTTTGTTCATTCACCGCGACGTACTGGATACGTTTGTTGAGAAGTTTACAGCTGAAGTCGCAAAACTTAAGCCTGGAACTCCGTGGGACGCAGGAGTCGGATTGACTGCGCTTCCCGAGCCGGGCAAGGTCGATTACCTCAAAGGGCTTCTGGATGACGCAATCAAGCACGGCGCTAAAGTGATCAATGAAAATGGCGGGCAATCGCTCGAAACATTCTTCTATCCGGCAGTGGTATCGCCGGTGAACGACAAGATGCGTCTTTACTACGAAGAGCAGTTCGGCCCCATCATTCCGATCGTACCGTTCTCCGATGATGACGAAGCAATTCAGTATGTTGTCAACTCGAACTATGGACAGCAGGTCAGCATATTCGGTACTGACTCGAAGCGCGTTGCCCGCTTAATGGATGCCTTCGTCAATCAGGTAGGACGCATTAACCTCAATACGCAAGCTCAGCGCGGCCCCGATACTTTCCCGTTCAACGGCCGTAAAGATTCTGCGGAAGGTACACTATCGGTATCCGATGCATTACGCGTATTCTCTATTCGAACGCTGGTAGCAACGAAGGACTCCGACTCCAACAAACAGATGCTTGCAAGCATCATCCGCAACCGGGAGTCAGCTTTCCTCAGTACTGACTATATCATCTAAGTTTTTTGGGCCGGTATTCACCGGCCCTTTTTTTACCTTTGCCTTATGATGAAGCATGTCACCATCCGCGTGTCGGGAAAGGTTCAGGGCGTCTTTTTCCGGGCATCTACTGAAAAGGAAGCGCAAAAACTGAAGCTATCGGGGATTGTGCGGAACGAACTCGACGGCAGTGTTTACATCGAAGCCGAGGGCAATGAGACTGCTATTGAGCAGCTAATTGTCTGGTGCAGAAAAGGACCGGAAAGAGCGCGCGTGGATAAATGTGAAGTAACTGAAGGGCAACCCAAGGGCTACACTGAATTCCGCATTGAGCGATAGTTTCAGGCCATCCTGCGCACAATACCGCGCTGGGGATCAATCTTGACATCGAAGAACTCGCTGAGAAATGCATTCATCCTGTTGTCAACCATCAGGACAGGACTGTCGGCAGGGTAAAACACCGTAAGGTCAAGCACCGCGCGAAGAAATCGGGGATGCTTACAGAACTCCCTCACCCAGCGTTTGAACTGCAGCGTCCATTCTTCGCGGTATACTTCGTAAGCTTCCTTTCCTTCAAATATGAACTCCAGCTGATTGTCGCCGTAATACTTGTATCGGAAAATACCCATCAGCGTGAGGTAGAAATCGTGCAGATGCCGATAGTCCGCGTGACTGTGCTCTTGGATGGCCCGGGCCATCGCGTCCATTACCCCTAGCGGGTTGGCCTGCATCAGGTACTCGACCTTTACAAAGTCGACAAGATACTGCAGCAGCTCGGGCTCAAGGGAAAGTTGAGCTTCCTCGAGAACGTAGTTCTTGTCAAGCGGAAAGAATTTTCGAACCACTGGCGTAAGGTTTCCCAAAATTAGCAAAAAACCTCGGGTATGGCATTGAGCCAATCAAAAAACGCCTTTCTCAAAAGGCATCGGCGCTCGCAGCCTGGTAAGACATCGCATATTGCTCAGGTAAATCGCCGTTGACCAGACATCCTTCGGGGATGGACGGATAGATTTCTTCCAGTGTGCGCACCTCGTTCATAAACACACGGCGATTGATCTGATGTCGGTTCAACTTTCGGGGAACATCGAGGCCTGCAGCCGCAAGCAGCTCAACGAAACTTTCCACGGTATGTTTATGATAATTGGCCACGCGCACCTTCTTATCGTCGACAACCAGACCCACCGTAAGTGAAGGATCCTGAGTAGCGACACCGGTCGGGCAGGTATTGCGGTTACATTCCAAAGCCTGAATACATCCTATCGCCATCATCATGGCACGGGCACTATAACATAAGTCGGCACCCAATGCGATAGCTCTGGCCATATGAAATCCTGTGAGAATTTTACCCGAAGCGATAATCTTGATATGATGTCGAATACTAAAACCTTTCAGAATGTTGTCGACAAAGGCAAGTCCCTCCAGCAGCGGCATCCCCACGAAATTGGAGAATTCAGGCGGCGCAGCTCCGGTGCCCCCTTCTCCTCCATCAACAACGATAAAGTCAGGATACAAATCAAGCTCCACCATCGCCTTGCAAACGGAAATAAACTCACTCTTTCGGCCGACACACAACTTAAACCCTACGGGCTTGCCTCCTGACAGCTCTCGCATCTGATGAATAAACTTGATCATCTCCTTCGGAGTCTTGAAGGCATTGTGAAAGGGAGGTGAGAAAATCGTTGTCCCAACCTTCACTCCTCTGATCTCAGCTATCTCGGGCGTATTCTTTTTTCCCGGAAGGATACCGCCGTGCCCCGGCTTAGCTCCTTGGGACACCTTCAGCTCAATCATTTTCACCTCGGGTCGCATGGCATTCTTTCTGAATGCCTCAGGCGAGAAATTGCCATCCTCATCACGTGCTCCAAAATACCCCGTACCAATCTGCCAGATAAGGTCACCGCCGTACTTTGTGTGATGACGACTGATACCTCCCTCTCCCGTATTGTGCGCAAAACCACCGATACTCGCACCTGCATTCAATGCCTCAACCGCGTTCGCACTCAACGAACCAAAGCTCATGGCCGAGATATTCAAAATGCTCGCGTTATAGGGCTGACTACAATCTTTCCCGCCAACAAGCACCCGGGGGTGATGATCCATTTTGAGGAAATCGATAGGAACCATCGAGTGAGTCATCCACTCATAGCCTTCGGCATACACGTTTAATTGGGTACCAAAAGGCGTAGTGTCAATCTGCTTTTTCGCCCGCTGATAGATAACCGAACGATCGATGCGATTTATCGGCGCACCATCAGTATCCGACTCTACAAAGTATTGCTGGATTTTTGGCCTCAGATCTTCAAATACATAACGCAAACGACCAAACAGGGGATAATTCCGCTTAAGCGATTGCCTGGTCTGAAGCATATCGTGAATGCCCATGTAGATGAAAGGGGCTACCACAACGAGAAACAGAAGAGCCGGCCAGTAGAAATATCCGGAAACCAGAATCGCAGCGCATATTACTACGCTTCCAAGGATAAAATGTCTTCGCATAGCAGATGTAAGATTACACCAAATATACAAAATCAATGATACAGGGCTCCTTAAACCCTTCTATGTCTAATTGTAGACAAGAATAGATGGTGCCCGGACGAATCCGGCGCTGTATTTTACCCTGAGGTTGGTTGAAATACGGAAATTAAACGGACTGATATCTTCAACTGTTCGGGGGAACCAGATAAACCTGAGTTCCACAGTGCCGAAGATCAGGTTCTCGTTCCGTGTCCGCACACCGCCACCGAAACCGAAGAACGGCTTCCTGGCAAAAATGCTCTCGGATGGCCCTCCTATCATAGCCATTTCACCAAAGGCGAATCCCGCGAATCGAAAACCGAGAAACTGCCAGGGTGTAAACGCAACCGTCTCGGAGTTGATGTGAAAACGGCGGGTCCCACTCAAACTATCGGCACGGAAATATTGAAGGCCGAATTCGTGGTTGATGTCAAGGAGCATGGCTGATCGTTGTCTGAAGAGCCTGGTGTAGTCTGCCGTGAGATACTGGCGAAACAGGAACTTGCCACGCGGAATTGGCCGGCTCATCATCTGCCCCGAAAGAAGAAGAACACCATCCTCAATACCACCGCTGTTGGCATACCCTCCCGCGCGTACACCGAACGTGTAAAACTCATCGTGCGTGGTAACGAATGACTTCTCGAGATCAAGGCCAAAATAGGGTCTCGCGATGCCACGATGGCGTGACCAACCCATTGTCACCGAAGCGTTATGTCCATAGGGAATATCTTCCGTACGCCCGAATCCGTATATGAAGCGTGTGGTATAGAAGTCACGTCGGAAGAAGGTCGCTGAACCGAGCACAAACGTGCGGTTGTGATAAAACGGAGCCTCATCGTCGCGAAGCGATAGAGGCAGGCGTGTGAAGTGCTGATCGAATGCGCGAATAGCCACAAAGTGGCGACTGCGATCCTGGTTGCTTGCAGCACCTATGTTATACCCCACCCAAAAGTCGTTGATATAATACCGATAGTCCCTGAATAGGGAGTCAGCTTTTCGCACAAAATTCTCCGACCAATTGCGACTAATTTCAAGACCACCCGCGTAGCGCGTGTAAGGGGAAACGAGAGGTCTGTCAAACCGAACGAAATAAGCTTTCTCTTCCTCGAGACCATAGCTACTGCCTGTATTGAGCTGGGTATACCCAAAGGTGCCATCAATGAAGGTACCTCCGATACTCTTTTTCCGGTACAGCATCTCATACAGAAAACCAGGCGAGCGGTTTGATGATACGAGTCCGTTAAATTCGACGTGTTGCCCCCACCCTCCCAGGTTTACATCATAGACACTAAAGCGCGTCCGCGAAGCGCTGGGACTGATCTTTCCGCCCAGACTGAACACGTCTCGGGTCATCACAACGACATCGACCGAATCACTTTCACGAAGAGGAACAATGTAAATACGCGCATCGAGAAGGAAGTTCTGATCGCGCAGGAAACGCTCATTATCGGCAAGTTTGTAGGGATTGACACGCTCGTTTTTACGGACAAACAGGTGATCGCGGATCACCCAGTCGCGCGAGGTACCGTGCAAGTCGTTAGCCGCGCGAATTATGAAATTGCCTATACTTCGCGATGTGTCGTAGAGAGGTTGTTGAAAGTCAATATGACGAATTACGATATTGCGAATAACGCGTCCCTCAAACGGCATAAAGGCGGCCTCGCTTCGTACAGGCTCAACATCATCTACCGGTACACTTCGCGTGATCGACTTGAGCACTCGCTTGGCAACCGAACTCTTGCCGATACCCTGTATGACACCGGGCACCTTTGTACTGTCATTTGAGCGCACAGTATCCGGTGTCTGAGCCGGCAATAAGCCGGGCATCATCGCTAGGTATGCCAACCAGAGGAATCGCATGGGAGTCTGAAACCGTTTTGCGTCAGCAGGGATGGGCAGGAGATCAATCCCCACCCTTAAATTGCCGTACCAACCTAAGGCTTTCTGTTAGCAAGATACACGCCACTCACGATAGCCACCATGCCGATCAGATGGCCGGGCAACAGCCGCTCACCGTCTACCACCCCCCAGAAGACAGCAACGACCGGAATCAGATAGGTTACGGAACTGGTGTATAACGGAGTGCTTATCTTCACCAGCTTGTTAAACAGGACAGTCGCAAGTGATGTTCCCATGAATCCCAGCAGGGCAACATAACCAAATGCCTCCCAGGCGCCCGGCGCATTCTGCATTGTCGGGATAAAAGGTGTAAATCCGACGAGGTATAGAATTGCAACAGGCCCGATCAGCAATAGCGATACACTGGTAATCGTTATCGCGTCCAGGTCGGTGATCCGGTATTTTATGAAGTTGAGGTTCGTTGCATAAAACACGCAAGCAAGTATGACAAGAAAAGCATAGGCATTGACACCCGAGACACTTCCGTTAGTATTGGCAGTTACAAGAAGAAAGCTTCCTGCCAACCCCGCTGCGATACCCACAATCGCCTGCCGCCGAAAAAGCTGACCAAACGCGATTACACCGATAACCAATGTGAAAATCGGCGTAAGGGTATTTAAGATCCCCGCTACAGAGCTCGACAACCGTGTTTGAGCAAACGCAAACAGAAATGCCGGAAAGAAAATACCAAGAAGACCAGAAGTAAGAAGCTTTCCCAAATGGTTCATCCCCAACCCGCGAAGTTTCGTTAATGCTATAGGCGCGAGAAACAACGCGGCGGTGGCGACCCGTAGCGCGCCAAGCTCGGGAGGAGAGAACACGACCAGTCCCTTCTTCATGAGAATGAACGATGTTCCCCAGATAAGGGATAAGATTATCAGTAGAGTGAGCGACTGAACTCTCGTGTCTGAATGTTGCTGCATGCGATATGATGACCGAAAGGTCTCCGACGACGTTGGCTGAGGTTACACCTCCGTAAACACGCCCGAATAGGTATCGAGAACCTCATCAAGGATGCCGTTGACGTCATCGAAAGTATCAGCTTCAACGAGCCGTGTACGAAAAGGTTTAAAGTCGGGTATTGCCCTGAAGTAATTTGCGTAATGACGGCGCATTTCGAAGATACCCAGTCTGTCGCCCTTCCATCGGATCGAAAACTCAAGATGCTGACGCGCGACCCGGACACGCTCGACGATTGACGGCGCTGCGGGCTTCTCACCGTTACGGATATAATGTTTGATTTCATTGAATATCCACGGATAGCCGATCGCTGCCCGGCCAATCATAATTCCATCCACACCGTAACGATCCCGGTACTCGACCGCTTTCTCCGGCGAGTCGATGTCGCCATTACCGAATATTGGAATATGAATCCGCGGATTGTCTTTGATTCGACCAATCAACGTCCAGTCGGCGCTGCCCTTATACATCTGAACACGGGTACGACCGTGAATAGTAAGCGCCTTGATACCGATATCCTGAAGACGTTCGGCGACTTCTTCTACATTTTTCGTTTTATCATCCCATCCGAGACGGGTCTTAACAGTTACGGGAAGGTGAGTAGCTTTCACTACTTCTTCGGTCATTTTGACCATCTTCGGTATATCCTGCAGCAGCGCCGCACCGGCGCCGCGACAAGCCACCGCCTTTACCGGGCAACCGTAATTGATGTCGATCAGGTCCGGGTTTACCTGAGTGGCGATGCGTGCTGACTCCACCATGCTTGAAATCTCACCACCAAACAGCTGGATTCCCACGGGCCGTTCATATTCGAAGATGTCCAGTTTCTGGCGGCTTTTCGCTGCATCGCGAATGAGTCCTTCCGAAGAAACAAACTCGGTATACATCATGTCGGCACCTCCTGCCTTGCAAACAGCCCTGAATGGAGGATCACTCACATCCTCCATCGGCGCAAGCAGCAATGGAAACTCGCCCAATTCAATATTTCCTATCCTAACCATGGTTTCCAACTAAACAGCTATTGGCGTAAAAAGGTGTTCGGCCTTGTTTATATTTGCCCGCAAAGTTAACTTATTCCGGAAAATGTTTGACCGCCAACCAGGTATCCCCCATCAAAAACATCCGGTCATTAATCTGATCATCATCCTTTTGATGATGGGACTGGGATTTGTCGTTATTGGCCCTCTTCTTGGCTTCTTCCTGGCAATGCCCTTCTTCGACGGCTCTATGACGGAATTGGCGGAGGCAGTGCAGCGGCCGATGAATCACCCTGAAATCAGAATCCCCCTTTACCTTATTCAAGGAACGGCAACTGCCACCGGCTTGATCCTCGCTCCGGCCGTTTACCTGGCCCGTGAACAGCGTTCTTTGCGCGCGTTCTTCACGTCCAGGGGGCTTGACCTGGCCCCCGTAGCTGTAACAGTCATCACTGTCGTTGTATTTATGGCGGTGAACTCAGTATTTATAGAGTGGAACGCGAAGGTGGTTTTCCCTGAGTTTGCAAAGGGTTTTGAAGAGTGGGCTCGCCAGCGCGAAGATGCTGCGGCAGAAATTACCCACTTCCTTACCGAATTCTCATCGACCGGGCAGCTTTTGCTCGCGCTCGTAGTGATCGCAGTCCTTCCTGCTATCGGAGAAGAAATTGTATTTCGGGGTCTTATCCAAAATGAACTCGTCAGGGCAACGCGTAACGTTCACGTTGCAATCTGGCTGGCTGCCGTTTTGTTCAGCGCAATCCACTTCCAGTTCTTCGGGTTTATACCGCGCGTTTTACTCGGGGCCCTTTTCGGCTACCTCTACTACTGGTCGGGGAATCTCCTTCTTGCGATTATTGCTCATTTCGTGAACAATGCGGTTTCGCTTATTGCTCTCTATTATTATCAGCAGGGCAAATTCAGCTTCGATATCGAAAGTCAGGAAGCCGCTCCCGCCCCACTCGTTATACTAAGTCTTATTCTTACAGCCGGCCTGTTGTACTATTTTTATAAGTACTATCGGGATCGCCAATCACCCGTTAACTCGTGACCGCACCCAGAAAATACAGTAACCTGGCCGAGCGCCTTATCACCGGGATTGCCGGCTCCGCTGCCATTATTGCAAGCGTTGTACTCGGCGAATGGACCTACTTCGCGGTCTTTCTATTCATCGGTGCTTTAACCCTTATCGAGTTTTACAACCTCGTAGGCCTTGACGGGCTTGCTCCTCAAAAAGCGTACGGCACCCTTCTGGGCGTCGTGATTTTTTGCTTATCCTTTCTTATAGAAGGGAGAATCGAGGTCGGCGGATATATACTGCCCACCGAGTGCTACTTGCTCATATTCCCGCTGATCTGTTGCATCTACATGATCAAGCTGTACAAGAAATTCGAGCGCAAACCCTTCACCAACATAGCCTATACCATCCTGGGACTCTTTTACGTCGCTATGCCGTTTGTCCTCCTCAACGTCATGGCCTTCGAAGACGGGGTTTATAACTACGAAGTGATTCTGGGTTCCCTGCTCATCCTGTGGGCGAGCGACACCGGCGCATACTTTGCCGGCACGCGCTTCGGCAAACGCAAACTCTTCGAGCGGATTTCACCGAAGAAATCGTGGGAAGGCTTTATGGGGGGAGCGGCGCTCGCCATGGTATTCGTCTGGGGATCATCGGTATACCTGACAAGTTTGACTCCGGCGACCTGGTTCATTGTGGGGATTCTGATTATTGTAGGCGGAACTTTCGGCGATTTGATTGAGTCTCTCCTGAAGCGCAGCATTGAAATCAAAGATTCCGGAAACGCGTTGCCGGGACACGGAGGCTTTCTGGACCGGTTTGACGGTCTGTTGATTTCCGCCCCCTTTATCGCGACCTTCCTTGAAATATTTACGTAAGCGGGCATGAAAGTATAGGGATCTGTCCCATCGGCCGACCCGACATAAAGGGACGATATTTTCATTAAATTGCAACCGTTTTCGGTAACTTCGGTAGCCAGAATCAAAGCATATATGGCATACATTGAACCTGCTCCGCTCAAAGATCACGAAAATCCTTTCGAGGCCATGATGTCACGCTTCCAGGAGGCATCCCAGATTCTGGGCCTGGAAGAAGAAATATACAATGTCCTCAAAAATCCGACGCGCCAGGTGATCGTCTCGCTTCCGGTAACAATGGACGACGGCACCATCCGTGTTTTCGAAGGGTATCGTGTAATCCATTCGAACATTCTGGGACCGTCGAAAGGAGGAATACGATTTGACCCTGCCGTCAACCTTGATGAAGTCAAAGCTTTGGCTGCGTGGATGACGTGGAAATGTGCCGTGGTCGACATTCCTTTTGGGGGAGCAAAGGGCGGTGTGACCTGCAACCCTCTTCAAATGTCTGCGGGTGAAATCGAACGACTAATGCGAGCATACACCCTGGCGATGGCGGAAGTTTTCGGTCCGGATAAAGACATTCCCGCGCCGGATATGGGAACAGGTCCACGGGAGATGGCATGGCTCATGGACCAGTACTCGCGAATGCAAGGCATGACTGTCAACTCAGTCGTAACCGGTAAGCCGGTCGTCCTGGGAGGCTCCCTGGGCAGAGCCGAAGCTACAGGCCGCGGCGTTATGGTCAATGCCATGGCGGCGATGGAGAAACTCAAAATCAACCCTTACAAAGCCACCTGCGCTGTTCAGGGATTCGGCAATGTAGGATCTTCGGCCGCCCGACTGCTGAACGAAAGAGGAATTACCGTAAGGGCTATCAGTGATATCTCGGGAGCCTATTACAATGAGAAGGGGATTGACATTCCGGCAGCCATACAATACCGCGAGCAGAATAAGGGATCTCTTGTCGGATTCGAAGGTGTCGAACACATATCAAACGATGACCTCCTTACCTTGCCGGTCGACCTGTTGGTCCCGGCTGCAACGGAAGACGTTATCCGGACAAGCAACGCACCGAATATACGCGCACGACTTATTGTGGAAGGAGCAAATGGCCCAACTTCTTCACGGGCCGACACAATCATCAATGAAAAGGGAATCATGGTGGTACCCGACATACTGGCAAACGCCGGCGGAGTTACCGTCTCCTATTTCGAGTGGGTGCAAAATCGATTGGGATACAAGTGGACTGCCGATCGGGTTAACCGACGAACCGACCGGATTATGAAAGAAGCTTTTGCCAACGTTTATCGTGTCTCGCGCGAATACAATGTATCAATGCGTATCGCAGCTTATATGGTGGCCATCGACAAAGTCGCCAAGACCTACAAGTACCGCGGTGGATATTAGCCACAGGAGGGGGACTTTCCATACGAAAAATGTAACTTTGTCGGCAAAAGCGGCGCAAACCCGCCCGCCCACTAACGATTCTTGATCCATGACAATTCACCGCGAAGGACGCGCAGTCCTTTTCATACTTCTTCTCGTCCTCTTCGGACTTAACTGGCTTGTTTTTGCCCTGTATCCGGAAAGCTCCACCATCCAGAACTCGATTATTCTGGTTAGCGTAATATTCTATCTCCTCATTCTGCAGTTCTTTCGCAACCCGATTTTTGAGATTTCCAGGAACCCCAGCCATGTACTGGCCCCAGCCGATGGAAAAGTCGTTGTGATTGAAGAGACCGAGGAGACGGAATACTTTCAAGCCCGTCGCAAACAGATTTCTATTTTCATGTCGCCGGTTAACGTTCATGTTAACCGATCGCCTGTGTCAGGTACCGTCAGTTTTTTCAGGTACCACCCGGGAAAATACCTGGTGGCCTGGCATCCCAAGTCAAGCACAGAAAATGAACGCACAACGGTAGCTGTCAAGATGGAGACCGGTGTTGAAGTACTCTTCCGACAGATTGCCGGCGCTCTCGCCCGACGTATTAAGTGGTACGTGAAGGAAGGTCAGCAGATCGAGCAAGGGCAGGAGTTCGGATTTATTAAGTTCGGATCCCGGGTCGATATCTTCCTACCCCTCGATGCCGTGGTTAAAGTGAAGATTGGCGATATCACAAAAGGCGGTCGCACAGTAATCGCTGAGCTTCCGTAATTGCCGGGATCAGAAAAATCGGATCCCCACCTTTCCGCCGAGCCACATGCGCATATGATGCTGGCGCCCAAAATCCCGGTCAAAAAAAACCTCAGGCCGCAGGCCCGAGAAAAGTGACGGATAAGGCTCTGCATCGCGTTCAGTCAGATGAGCATTCAGTGTTGCACCGACCACCACCGACATCTTTCGGAACACCTGCCAGTCAAGACCCAAGGTTGTCTTGTTAATCAAGTCCAGCGATTTTAGCTGATTGCCGTAAACCACCTGCTGGGAGGTGAGGTCGATATTGAGTTGCAGTTTTCGACTGATCCGGGGAGCTGTTCCTACTCCGTAACCAAAAGTCCAGGTAGTCTGCGGGTCTCCATAGGTTGCGGGAACCGCGCCCGCGAACAGAATATTATAGAACGCAGGCACTCCGGTACGGAAGGCGATGTTGTTGTAAAAGACTTCATCTGCTCCTACTTCTATTTTGTGGTAACCCGTTTTAACGAAACTCAGAAAGCCAACGGGGACCCCGTTCATCGAGTCGGCTACATTTAGAAAAGCCACCTGTGTGCCCTGTACTTTTCGAGCCACGTTCAACACCCCGGCTATTTGCGAACCTCGAACTTCGCGCAAAGCGACGTTCAAGACGCCCGCAACTTGCGACCCTTTTACCGTATCGAGCGCCACGTTCATCACACCGCCCACCTGCATGGTAGCCGTTTTTCCACCCACGTTCAGAACACCCGCTACCGCAGGCCCCTGACTTCCGGCGGTTATGTTACCCACGCCAGCGACAACCACGCCGCGTGAATCGGCCCCATGAAGATTAAGGACGCCCGCGAAGTGCGCACCGCGGCTAGTCGAGGCATTCAGATTGAGTACGCCGGCAACCTGCACGCCTGCAACCTCGCCCCCAACACCGTTTAAAACCCCCGCAAACTGCGCGCCCTCTACCCGACCCTCCACTAAATTTGCAATCCCCCCGAATTCCAGTTTGTTCACTCCTCGTGAGTATCCTGCAAGAATGTTAAGGGAGTAATCGTTGATGACATGACCACTCATCTTGAGGTTCGTTCCCAGGTAAGGCAGGAACGACATCTGAGCTGTACGATACAACGTATCTGTCACATTCAACTGGTGAAGGCTTGAAGTAGACCGGTCTTTGCCTTTCCAAAGGCGCTTAAATTTCGCACTGAGGCTGTCGCCCATTGCGTCAATTTTCTCCCGATTAAGACGTATGGGAATACTCAGCGGATCACTTCCCGTGCGCGCCGATACAGTAACCACCGTATCGACATAGCTGAGACGATTAACAGACAATATGACATCGCCGGGCGGTCGCTCCATTTTTATTTGAAAATACCCGGAGGCATCGGTAACAGTCGACGCCAGTGTCAGCGGATCATATACGCTGGCATCCCTGATCCGTTGTCCTGTAGATTCGTCGACTACATAACCCGCTACTGTAATCACCTCCTTCTTTCGGCTGGCCTGGTCGTGATCAGGCCGGAGGATTACATAATTTCCCCGCGCCTTGCACTGCACAGCTCCGCGAAACACTACGTTTAGGACCTCCCTCACCGTTTGATTTTCAAAGGTGGCACTAACGGTGCCCTCGACAACTGAAATAACCCCTGGGCTATACGAGAAAGTAAAATTTCCCGCTTTTGAAATGCGATCAAGCGCCTCTTCAATAACCACGTCGTTAAGGGTCAGGGAAATCTTTCTGTCAAGCACCGACACCTGAGCGTAGGCAGTCAGCGACGCTACAACAAGCGCCACCCATAAAAAGTATCTTGATTTCATCATTCGGTACAAGCTTCTCCACTCAATGTTATTACACCATCGGTCTCTTCAACTGTAAGGCCGAGTGTCTCCGCGATAACCGCGGCGATCTCTTCAATTGACTCATCCTCAAACGACACTGTAAGCCGGCAACGTTCAATTGATCTGTCAACTCTGATGGTTCGGCGATAGACCGCGTTCAGGCTATTGACGACCTGTTGCAACGTCTGGTTGTTGAATACAAATACTCTGGTCTTATAAGCAAACTCGTTCTGCTCAAGTCTGTCAGAAGAAAAGGTCTTCGACCTTCTGTCGTAGACTCCCTTCTGCCCTGCCCGCAGCTCAACTCCTTCGTCTGCCGCGGTATAAAATCTTACGATTCCTTCTATCACGGAGACTACTACCGTCGCTGAGTCGGGATGTGCCTTAACATTGAAGGAGGTGCCGATATCACGGATAAAAGTCTCGCCGGCCGTGACAATCAGCACAGCATCGGGTTCTTTGTCAACTTCGAAAAAAGCTTCGCCTTCCAGGGCAACGGTATGGGTCTTCGTTCTCTTGTCAAAGGCATAGCGAATTCCGGTATGACTGTTCATCCAGATCGCTGTTCCGTCGGGGAGTGTATCCTGTCGCACCGCATCGTCAGCCACTGCCACATACTCGTTTGAAGGGGGAATCGAAAAAAGTCTGAAGAGGAAGACCCCCGCCACTGCGAAAGCCAGCAGTGAAGCCGCGGCCTTCCACACCGGAAACGCGACGACCTTCCCCCGGGCCGCCGTCTGGTCCGGCATTATCTTTCGCCGAAAAATTTCCCAGGCCGCATGGGCGTCGAACTTCTCTGTTTGAACACGGGCCGACTGCTCAAAAATGGTACGAACCTGTTCAAAATAGCGTCTGTTCTCCTCGCTCGCCTCCATCCAGCGGACGAACTCCTCATGGTCTTCCGCCGATGCCTCCTCGGTAAGAACCCGGGCAATCAGGATGTCTATGGTTTCATCAAATTCCATCGCGATTGTCAGGCTAAAACAGGTTACACATAATGATCAGCACTACCAGGTAATCACTCAGTTGCTCGCGCATCATCCGCAACGCCTTTCCCATGTGATTTTCGACGGTCTTGACAGATATCTTTAGTTGCCGGGCGATTTCGGCATACCGCAGCTCCTCGAACCGACTCATTTTAAAAACGAGCCGGCATTGGTCGGGCAAGCGCTCGAGGGCATCGCTTATGCGCTTCTGAAGTTCGTCGGAAAGAATCGCATCGGACACAGCCTCATGACCGGGCTGGTCTGTCTTCAACACTTCTCCGACGTGTTTCTGCTTCACTTTTTCGTGCTTCAAGGTATTGAGACAAGCGTTTCGGACCATAGCATAGAGATAAGGTTTGAGCGCCGTGCGGATCTCCAGCGACTGGCGTTTTTCCCAGGCGGTTAGAAATACCGATTGAACAACTTCTTCCGACTCATCCTTGTCTTGCAGGTAGGTAAAAGCATAGTTGCACAGCGGTTGGTAGTAAGTTTTGAATACCATTTCAAAAGCATTTACGTCGCCCAATGCCAGTGCCTGCGGTTGTGATTGTGGGGGAAAGGTCACCGTGTGTATCTGGTTTTGGGTGTAATTAACGGGTTTTCTGGTTTGTGGTTATGACAATTTCATAATCCGATACCCCTATCTGACCCGCAATTTTTACAGAAAGTCATTTGCCGGGCTTAAATCCGGACAACGGTTTGCCGGGGGTGCCCACTTGGGTTAAATTTGAGCAAACAAACGATATAATGATATCAGCCAACGATTGCTACCAGGTTTTTCAGAAAAGTATTGACGATTACCATCTGACCGATAACGTCGACGCCCCGATCCGGAACCCCTATGCCCCGGATCGTTTTGAGCATCTCCTTTACCAAAAGAACTGGATTGACACTGTTCAGTGGCATCTGGAGGATATAATCCGGGATCCGGCTATCGACCCCGTCGCCGCGCTGGCTATAAAACGACGTATAGATCGGTCAAATCAGGACCGCACCGACACGGTTGAGCGGATAGACGACTACTTCCTTTCCTTGTTCCGCGACGTCCAGTACAAAGATGAAGCACGGATCAACTCGGAAACACCGGCGTGGCTCTTGGACCGCATGAGCATCCTTTTGCTCAAAATATACCATATGAAGGAGCAAACCGAACGCAAGGATGCTTCCCCGGATCACCTGGAACGTTGCCGGCAAAAACTGCTTATCCTGGAAGAGCAACGGACGGATATGCGCCACGCCTTCGACGAACTGATTGAAGATATCAGCACGGGAAGCCGTCGCTTTAAGGTCTACCGTCAGATGAAGATGTATAATGACCCCACGCTGAACCCGGTGCTTTACAATCCGGAAAAGAAATAGCGCATACTGCATTGGCGGCATTAAAAAAGATTTTAGTACTCCGGTTCTCCGCCATGGGAGACGTAGCGTTGCTTGTCCCGGTCGTTCGCGCGGTGACCGAACACCACCCGGATGTCGAAATCACTGTCGCCACACGGCCGCGCTTTGCAGCCTTTTTTGCGCACATCCCTCGCGTTAATGTCTTCGAGGCCGACCTTGATCGGGACTACAAAGGTCTGACTGGGCTGTATCGCCTATACAGAAATCTCAAGCGTCTCCGGCGCTTCGACGCGGTGATCGACGAGCACGATCATTTGCGCACGAAAATCGTGCGCACCTTCTTTCGTCTGACGGCAACTCGCGTCGTTGTCTTCGACAAAGGACGGGACGCGAAGAGAGCTTTCTCCCGCAAACACAACAAAGTCCGTCATAAACTTCCCCACACAGTAGAGCGATACCGCGCTGCTTTTTTGAAGGCCGGGGTTTCGTTTGACCTTTTGCCGCCGCCATTTTTCAACGTCTCAGAATCCATCCAACAGGAGGTGGCAGTATGGCTGAAGGAGCGGAATCTCAACCATGACCGCCCCTGGATAGGCCTGGCTCCATTTGCCATGCACAAAACCAAAATTTGGCTTCCCGAAAATTACAGCGAACTTATTCGTCAGATAAGTCAACGCGTAAAGGCTCACTTCTTCCTCTTCGGAGGTGGACCCAAAGAACAGGCATTCTTTGAAACGCTATCGGTCGGGTTTCCTGACATAACAACAACAGTAGCCGGCCAACTCAAACTCCGCCACGAAATCGCCCTCATCGGTGAGCTTGACACGATGGTTTGCGTCGACTCCTCTAACATGCACCTCGCCGCATTGGCAGGAATTCCTGTCGTCTCTATCTGGGGAGGGACGCATCCCGATGTAGGCTTTGCACCCTGGTCCAACCGGGCGTCCATCCTCCAGATACCCTCTGAAGAACTGCCCTGCCGACCTTGCTCCGTGTATGGACGGGAATCGTGCTACGTGGGTGGCTTCCCCTGCCTGACGAGAATCACCGTCGGGCAAGTGGCAGAGACAGTCGTCGCTACCGTATTGAAACATGACCAGCCGGATTAACCTCCGGGATTAATCATCGAAAATATATGTCAAAAGGAATCGACACCATCATCTTTGACCTCGGCGGTGTGCTGATCGACTGGAATCCGCGTTATCTCTACCGCAAGATGTTTGACAATGACGAAACGATAGAATGGTTTCTTAGTAACATCTGCACATCCGAATGGAATGACGCCCTCGATGCGGGTCGGTCGTTCTCTGAAGCTGTTGAAGAGTTGGCAAAACGTCATCCGGAATACGATGAAGCTATTCGCGCCTGGTCGGATCGCTGGCCCGAAATGATATCCGGACCGATAAGTGGCACCGTCGACATTCTTAGGGAGATCAAGGAACGCGGAGAGTATCGCCTGTACGCCCTCACAAACTGGTCGGCCGAAACTTTTCCCTGGGCTCTGAAACAGTTTGAGTTTCTGAAATGGTTTGAGGGCATTGTTGTCTCGGGCACGGAGCGCACGCGTAAGCCCCACCCGGAGTTTTTCCGGATACTGTTCGATCGGTATCAGGTCAATCCATCAACAACGCTCTTTATTGATGATAATGTGGCCAACATCAAGGGCGGCGAAGAGTTGGGGTTACACACAATAACCTTTGAGAACCCTGAGCAATTGCGGATTCAACTTAGATCGACAAATGTGATAGAGTAACTTTTCTACCCTATTGATCATGCTTATTACGGTAGAGCTACACGTTTATTCGCGCTGCGTCCACTAATCCTGTCGAATACCTGCGGACGGAATAATAATCCGTCCTATTGAAGGAAAACTCCTTCAATGATATCGCAACAAGCGTGTAGTTGATCTTCGCTTATTACCAGCGGAGGAGCAAGGCGAATGATATTTCCGTGGGTCGGTTTGGCAAGGAGTCCTCGCTTCGCCAGATCGACACAAATATTCCATGCGGTGTCGCTTTCAGGTGTATCGTTCACGACGATAGCATTTAGCAGACCTTTTCCGCGAACCAGTTTAATCATCTCGGTCTTCCGGATGAGTTCTTCCATACGTCCGCGAAAGATTTCACCAAGTGCAGCAGCTCTCTCGGCAAGTCGCTCGTCTTTTACAACCTCAAGTGCTTCGACACAAACCACCGCAGCAAGGGGATTGCCTCCAAACGTTGACCCATGTTCACCCGGCCGGATGAGAAGCATAATATCATCGTCTGCAAGAACACACGACACAGGAAGTACACCGCCCGAAAGCGCCTTGCCGAGAATGAGTATGTCGGCCCTGACTTCTTCGTGCTCTGCGGCCAGCATCTTGCCAGTACGAGCGATACCCGTCTGAATTTCGTCCAGCATTAACAGGACGTTGTGCTTTGTACAAAGTTCCCGTGCCGCAGCGAGATAACCCTCCTGAGGAACGTAAACGCCGGCCTCTCCCTGAATAGGCTCTATCCACAACCCACAGACGTTTGGGTCTGCGAGGGCCTCCTCAAGAACCTTGATATCATCGTACTCGACGATACGAAATCCGGGCATAAAGGGACCGAACTCGCGCCGTGCGTCAGGATCTGTTGACGCCGAAATAATCGTCGTAGTTCGCCCGTGAAAATTGTTGCGCGCGGCTACTATCACCGCCTTATCAGCAGGAATGTTTTTCCGGCGATAGCCCCATTTTCGCGCAAGCTTTATCGCCGTCTCATTCGCCTCCGCACCACTGTTCATGAACAGGGATTTATCATATCCAAAGGTCTCACACACGTACCTTTCGGCCACTCCCAACTTGTCATTATAAAAAGCGCGCGATGTCAACGTCAGCTCCCTCGCCTGCTCAACCAGGGCGTTAATGATGCGCGGATGACAGTGTCCCTGATTGACCGCACTGTATGCCGACAAGAAATCGTAGTAGCGCTTACCTTCAACATCCCACAGAAACACCCCCTCTCCCTTTGTCAAGACAACGGGAAGTGGATGATAATTATGAGCGCCATATTTCTCCTCAAGAGCAATGGCTTCCGTGCTGGATGTAATGGTCGTTTGCATAATCGTGCGCTAAAGAGGCAAATTTAGCCAGAATTCGCCGATTTTCCCGGTAAAAGCCCGACTTACGCTGACACAAGTTGACAAAGTAAAACGCGAGATTCGAAGCGGGAATTGATAACTTTGCAGAGCATGGAAATTGTACTGACGTTAGCAGGTGTAGTTGCTGGAGCCGCCATCGGCTGGTGGATAGGCCGTTCAAAATCGGATGCGGAAATCGAGCGACATAAGGCAGCCGCAATGCTTGAGCAGGAAAAGGTAAGGCAACTGCAACTGCGTACAGAGGCGCTAACAAAGGAAGTAGAAAGTGAGCGTGCCCGGGTTCTCCACGTGAACAACCAACTGGCAGCGACAGAGGCAAACTATAGAAACCTTCAGGAAAAACTCTCCGAGCGACAAAAAGAAGTAGAGAGCCTGCAAGACAAATTCACCGCTGAATTTAAGAATCTCGCGAACGAAATTCTGGAGCGGAATAGCGCTAAGTTCTCAGACCTCAGCAAAAATAGCATGAGTGAGTTATTGAACCCGCTAAAGGAAAAAATACTCACCTTCGAGAAAAGAGTCGAGGAAGTTTACGACAAGGAACTTCGTGATAAGATAAGTCTCCGCGAAGAGGTCCGCAAACTTCACGAACTCAACAGCCGCATCAGCCAGGAGGCTAACAACCTCACGCGTGCGCTCAAAGGGGACACAAAGCGTCAGGGCGACTGGGGTGAAGTCATTCTCGAAACGGTTCTTGAGCGCTCAGGGCTTGTCAAAGACCGCGAATACCGCAAACAGGTGGTAACGACCAACGCTGAAGGCGACACTATCAAGCCCGACTACCTGGTGCTGCTCCCCGACAACCGCCATATCATCATAGACAGTAAAGTATCGCTGACTGCCTATGACAACTTCGTCAATACCGACGACGAGTCGACGCGTCCTAAATTCCTGAAAGCGCATCTCGACTCCATGAAAACGCATATCAAGGTTCTCAGCGAGAAAAATTACTTCAGTTCCCTCGAATTTAACACGCCTGATTTTGTATTGATGTTCATCCCCATTGAATCATCATTCTCCCTGGCTCTTCAAGCCGATCAGGACTTGTTTAACTACGCATGGGAACGAAGGATCGTCATTGTCAGTCCGACCACCCTTCTGGCGACGCTGCGTACCATCGCCAGTATGTGGAAGATGGAGAAGCAAAGCCAGCACGCCATCCAAATCGCCGAAGAGAGCGGTAAACTCTATGACAAATTGAAGTCGTTTATCGACGACATGGTCAAGGTCGGCAATCAGCTCAATACAACGCGTGGCACTTACGAAGACGCGATGAAGAAGCTGGTCACAGGACGTGGAAACCTGGTAACCCAAGCCGAAAAAATCCGCGAACTCGGCGCCAAGAACACGAAGACCATTGACGACAAAATCGTACAGCGCGCCGAGACTGAAGCCTAGACGACAGTTCCCTTGCCTCCTGCTAGACAGCGAACGGGTGCTGAAACCCGGAAAGCAGGATTGCGGATCGCCGTTGCAAGACCGCGAGTCACCAGCCGAAATCGCATCGGCGGGAATTTTTGCATAGCCTTGCGGGTTTGGGAATAGAAAGTGATCAATAGCCTCACGCCGGTATTTTTCGCACATTCGTTTTTTGTGCGAAATTGCGCCGATCAATTTTTGGAGACATGAAACTCACTGCGGACAACAAGCTTAAGAAACTTATCGTTGTGGGCGACCGCGTTCTTATCCAGCCCGTAAAACAAAGTGAACGCACAGAAAGCGGCCTCTATCTGCCCCCTGGCGTACAGGAAAAGGAAAAAATTCAAAGTGGATATGTTATCAAAGTAGGGCCTGGCTACCCGCTGCCCCTCCCCGCTGATGAAGATGAAATGTGGAAGGGCAAGGAAGAGCAGGTCAAGTACCTCCCCCTCCAGGCACAGGAAGGCGACCTGGCCATCTTTCTGCAGCGCGGTGCAGTAGAGGTGATTTACGAAAAAGAACGCTATTTTATCGTCCCTCAGGCATCCATTTTGATGTTGGAGCGGGAGGAGGACCTTTAATTGCAATATCCATATGGCCGGATTGTCGCTCGACACCCTTCGTACCGGAAAGAAATACCGACTCGTTAACTTCGGTGAGACACACGAGTTCGTTGTCGAGAACGTGTTGGGGAACGGCGACTTCAGGGTCAAAGATCTGCTTACTCTCGAGCGTTACCGGCTGACGGAACTGATTTCCTATGGAAAGGGAAAAGACTATTACCTCGAGGAACTTCAGTAGTCGCCCAAAGAAAAAAGATAGCTATGAACCGTATCCTGATTCTGCTGCTGTTGACTGTTCCTGCCTTTGCGCAACAGACCAACCTGCCGGATGATTTCCTTTCAAGTGAATTTCACCGGGAGCGGCGGGCGGCACTCCGCGCTAAGCTTCCTCAAAACTCGGTAGCTGTATTCTTTGCCAACCCGGTCAGAAACCGGTCGAACGACGTCGACTACCTGTATCACCAGGATCCTGACTTCTACTATCTCACGGGATATCGTGAGCCCAACGCCGTCCTCCTGATATTCAAGGAAAAACAAATCGCGTCGAATGGATCGAAATACGACGAGATAATATTTGTCCAGCCGCGAAGTGCTTTCCGGGAGATGTGGGACGGCCGACGACTGGGACCGCAAGGCGTACGGGAAAAACTTGGCTTGGAACAGGTTTTCACCAACCTCGACTTCAATAAATACAATCTGAATTTTTCCCGATTTGATGAAATACTGTTCTTTGATTTCCATAACGATGTCCGAGACAATCCCGACGACCCGGCCGACCTCTTTGATCTGATCAGTCAGTTCAAAACCAAAGTAGGCTATCCTTCGCCTGGTAACACCGTAGTCAACCCTGAGCCTCAGCGCAACAACCTCAATACCCGCGATCTTGTTCAAATCATGAATGACCTGCGGGGAATAAAAACAGAAGAGGAAATTGAATTGATTCGTAAAGCGGTTCGCATTTCATGCGCCGGTCAGGTAGAAGTGATGAAGGCGATGAAACCGGGAATGTCCGAACGAGAAATTCAGGGTATTCACGAATTCGTGTTTAAGAAGTACCAGGCAGAACAAACCGGGTATCCCTCTATTGTAGGTGGGGGGCATAACGGCTGCATTCTGCACTACATCGACAACTACAAGCCTAACATCACGGCCAATGAACTCGTCTTGATGGACCTCGGCGCCGAGTACCACGGCTATACAGCTGATGTAACCCGGACCATTCCAGCTAATGGCAAGTTTTCTCCTGAACAAAAAGAAATTTACAACCTTGTGTTGAAGGCACAGGAAGAGGCAATGAAAATCTGCAAACCGGGTACAACCTTTGAAGAACTCACCATGGCAACGCGGCGTGTAATTAACAAGGGTTTGACGCAACTCGGAATAATCAAGAGCGAAGATGAACCACATTTGTACTACCCTCACGGATGTTGTCATCATATCGGGCTAGATGTTCACGACCGTGGCCACTACGACGTACTTCGTGAAAATATGGTCATCACCATTGAACCTGGCATATATATTCCCGAAAACGCCGACTGCGACAAGCGGTGGTGGGGAATTGCTGTGCGAATCGAGGATGATTTCCTGATCACGCGCAACGGGTACGAACATCTTTCTATCGGAGCACCTCGATCGGTGGATGACATTGAAGCAACCATGCGTCAACCCAGCGCACTCGACGATTTCATACTTCCGCCGGTTGACGGTAAGAAAAAATAAACGCTACCAAGCGCAGAATTCGAACCATCGCTACAAACCGTACGATGGTTCGTTGCATTTTTAGCCGCCGCATGTACAGAAAAGAAACCACTCATCCGAAATCTTTGCTTTACAGATCGTTAACCGCGCTATAGCGCCCGTCTCATAAAACGGATTTCGGATATTTGCGTTAACAGTACTACCGTTGTTTGGCAAGGAAATTTTGAGTTTTCGAATAAAAATTGATGAAATACGGCCTTCTCATTCTTGCTTTGTTAATCCACTTCAACTCCCTGGGACAGGGTCCAACCCGCATGGTAACTGGATCTGTTGTCGATGAAGAAGGCCAGGCGGTTCCTTTCGCCAACGCAGCGTTATACACCACGACAGATTCATCACTGGTAGCAGGCGCAGCCTCAGACGTTGACGGTCGATTTGCAATTCAAATACGCCCCGGAGAATATTATCTCAAAATCAGTTTTCTTTCGTATCGCGAGAACGTCGTCCCCGACATTAACGTCGGCAACCACGATGTCGAGGTTGGCCTGATTGTTCTGCAACCCGACACACGGGTATTGGAAGCTGTCGAAATACAGGGTGAGCGCTCGCAGATGGAGTTACAACTAGACAAGCGTGTATTCAATGTCGGCGCCGACCTCAGTACGTCAGGTGGAAATGCGGCCGACATTCTAAACAACGTTCCCTCCGTCAATGTCGAAATCGATGGAACGGTGTCGCTCAGAGGAAATGCGAATGTTCGCATTCTTATCAACGGCAAACCCTCAGGTCTCACGTCACGTGACCCCGATGCACTGCGCAATCTACAGGCAAACCTCGTTGAAAGGGTAGAAGTGATCACCAACCCCTCCTCGCGGTATGAAGCCGCCGGAGAAGTGGGAATTATCAACATCGTTCTCAAGAAAAACCAGCAACAGGGAGTCAACGGTACCTTTACTGGCGTTGTAGGCCATCCCGACTATCTGGGGGGCTCATATAGCCTCAATCTTCGCCGTGACAAGGTCAATATCTTTTCAAGCTACGGCATGGACTACCGGAGCAGCCCGGGATTCTCAACCATGTATCAGAAATTTGACGATGGAATGCGCGAGACCCACCAAAAGGGCGATCGCTCAAGATCGGAGCTTTCACATAACCTGATGGGCGGGGTTGACTACTTCATTGACGACAAAAACACCATTACCGGCTCACTCATGTATAACTGGGGTGATGGATTGAATAAATCAACACTCACCTACAACGACTTCATCAATGGCCAGGAAGCAGGACAGAGTATCAGGACAGACCGTGAAAGAGAAGACGAAGAAAACATAGAGGCTGCGTTCAGCTACACAAGGAAATTTGAACGCAAGGACCAGCAATACACATTTGATTTTCAGTATAACAAAAGTCTTGATGGTGAGCGATCCGACCTTAGCCAGACGGAAAATGACGAAACAACGTTGCAGCGTTCGGATAATATCGCCGTCGATCGAAATTGGTTCTTCCAGACAGATTATGTGCATCCCTTCGCCAAAGATGGAAAAGCGGAAGCAGGTCTGCGAAGTTCGAGCCGCACTGTTGAGAATGAATTCGGACTGGAAGAATTACAGGACGGCGAATGGATTGTCTTTCCCGCCTTCAATGACAACCTGGAGTATACCGAACGCATTCACGCGGCTTATCTCATGGCCGGCAACAAGTTCAACAAAGTGTCTGTGCAGGCAGGGATACGCGCTGAATATTCCGATATCACAACGGAACTGACCGTCACCGATGTAATCAATCACCGGGAATATTTCGATCTGTTCCCTAGTCTGAATTTCGGTTATGAGCTTAGCAAGGATAAGACGCTGCAGTTGAGCTATAGCAAAAGAATTAATCGTCCGCACTTTCGATCGCTCCTACCGTTCTCAAACTTCAGCGACTCCCGAAATTTCTCGCAGGGCAATCCCAACCTGAATCCCGAATACACCCATTCCTTCGAGGGCGGGTATCTGGTTAACTGGCCCAACGGATCATTGCTGACCAGCGCGTATTATCGCTATCGGACAGGCGACATACAACGCGTTGTACAAATCGATGAAGAAGGAATCACCCGTACGTTCCCCGTCAACGTCGGAAACACCGATTCGTATGGACTTGAAACCAATTTCTCCTATACCGTAGGTCGGATATGGGATATCAACGCAAATGCTAACTTCTTTCGGGCTATTACCGAAGGCGTTTACGAAGGGCGTGATCTCAGCGCAGACACTTACGCATTCTTTGCTCGCGCCAGTTCCAAACTTCGGTTGAGTCAGGGCTTTGAGTTCCAGCAGTCGCTGTTCTACCGCGGTCCCCGCCGCACCACACAGGGCCGGCAACTTGCCGCCTACTCGCTCGACCTTGCTGTGGCAAAGGACATACTTAAAGGTAAAGGGACCATCACGGCAACAGTACGCGATTTACTGAACACCCGAAAATGGCGTTCTATAACAGAGATCCCGGAAGAGAACTATTACGCGGAGTCTGTGTCGCAATGGGCGCCCAGACAAATTCGCTTGACCTTTACCTATCGGTTGAATCAGGCCAAGCGCGCTGACAGAAACAGCGGAAACCGACGCAGCAATGGAGGAGACGGAGGATTTGACGAATTCTAGAAACGAAACATAAAACCCGATCTCAATCAAAATACTTCAAAGACCCACAGCAACAATTGAAAAAAGAGGAGTAGTGAAAAAACCAGGAAGGGGCCGCCCGAGGAAGATTCGAATGACGTTCGACGGCCATGTGAGACAAGATGACCTGCTTATCGGCAGCCATGGACACACGGAGATAAAGGTGAAGGGTGACTTTCAACTTTCCGGCATCATCTATTGCCCGAAATACTCCGTTACAATGGAGATAAGAGGCGAGGGAAAAATTGCCCTACGTGGAAAATGTGGGACCATCATCATCAAGAAGATGCAGGGCGACTGTACGCTTGATCTCAGCGAAGTTACCTACAAGCAGCTTCACTGCCATTCCGTGACAGGCAGAGCTGTTGTCATCGCCGGTAACGCACGGGTTATCACCCCTGCAATACTAGCTGATGAAGCGGAGTTGCATGTACAAGAGGGACAACTCATCTTCAACCCCGTGACGGCAGGGAACTCGCGCATACTTCGTCAGACACCGGCCGGACTGGTTGACGAAGACGAGTAAGGGGATTTCTCCGGCAATTCCGGAGCAGATCGCTCCGCCTTCGTTTGTCGGTAAATCAGAAACGCCAGCGACAGCGCGGCCAGTGACAGGCCGATTGTCGTCGCCATTGCGGACAACTTCTCGGTTGCAGGGGGAAGATACACCACCCCCGACTCGTCAGTAACGGCTGGCTCATTCACATATCGTCCTTCATCCGGCAGCGCTGTTGTCTTAAAATTGGTCGAAAGATTTCGCAGCGCCCCACGCAGTTCTTCGCCTTGCATGACCGCTCCATGTCCCGTCGCTGCCACCGCTGGATCCAGTGCAGCCAGCTTAATGACCGACAATTCCGCTGAAGCCCAATTACATGTGAAATACTTTGGTGGTCCCGAAATTTGTTTCATCCCACTGAGGGCGTACAGCGCTGACTCGGCCTTCGTTGTCACAAAGGCGTCGCCGGCAATAAGCACTCGATCGCTCTCACGGAAAAGACTGATGTGACCCGGCGAATGCCCGGGAGTATGGATATACTTCCAATCAGGGAAACCAGGTATCGTGTTGTCATCGGGCAACGCCCTAACATATTGCTGGACATTAACCGGACCCCTTGGATACATCCACGACATTGCCGACATCAACCCTCCGCCTACTGTAGGGTCTGGCGGTGGATACGCGGAATGTCCTGTTAGGTAGGGAATTTCAAGTCGGTGCGCATAGACGGGAACGTTCCAGTCCTCGACCAACGCCTGCAACGCCCCGATATGATCAAAGTGACCGTGTGTAAGAATTATCGCGGAGGGCCGACTACCCATACCAAAGAGATCGTCTGCCATGCGCCGTATCCGGGGCGTAGACCATTTCAATCCAGCATCGACGAGCGCCCAGTTCTTCGATCCGCTATCTTGAATTATATAAAAGTTTACAAACAGCTCTTTTCGACCCCATACACCCGGGGCAACGGAAAACACATGGGCGTTGGAAGATTCTGCGGACTGGAAGTTCATATGGGGGCAGTTGGTATTTCGTATGTTCCGCTTGAAATACCAAAAGTATGCCCGCGCTATACCGTCCCCTACTGCAACGTGATAGATACCATCACCGGAAGATGGTCTGACGGATACCAGGTCCCGTCATTGTCGTCGATCACCTGATAGCGTTGTACTTGCCAATGAGGGGAGACGAAGATGTAGTCAATGCCGGCACAGTCGCGCCCGCCCACTTTGAAATCACAAAACGTTCCCGGCGGATTTTCAGGAGCCGGATCAAGAAGAACAATGGGGTCACCCGAGATCATCACCGCGTAGGGTTCAGCTTCACGTGTGAAATTGAAGTCGCCGGTAATCACAACCGGGCCACCATCTCCCATTGAAGCAGCACTGTCTTTGAGCATCTGTGCCGCCTGCTTTCGCGACTCCGCACCGCGGTGATCAAAATGGGTGTTCATAGCCAGAAATGGCTTGCGCGTTTTCTTATCCCGAAGCTTCGCCCAGGTAGCCACACGCGAAAGGGAAGCATCCCAATGCTTGCTTCCGGGCACATCTGGGGTCTTCGAAAGCCAGAAAGTCCCGCTGCTCTCAATACGAAATCTCTTCTTCCGAATAAACAGCGCCGAATATTCCCCTTTCTGCTGACCATCTTCACGGCCTACACCTACGGGTTGGTAACCCTTCAAAGCACCGCCGAGATCCTCCATCTGGTTATGCAAGGCTTCCTGAACGCCAATGATATCCGGATCGTATTTCCGGATCAGATCGGCAACTTTCTCTTTGCGGTTTGACCACTGGTTTACACCATCGCCCTGGTTGTCATACCGGATATTGAAAGTCATCACCTTCAACGGTGTCTCCTGCGCCAGTACGCATACAGGAAGAATCAACAGAAAAAAAGAAATGATTCGCTTCATCGTATTATCAGTCTAACCGGAGCCAAAGTAATAAAAATAAGGCAGCCGTCGGGCTGCCTGAAGAAAGAAAAACAATCTGAAGGAAGTTAGAGAAGGCGTCGCTCTATGCCAGCGCCTCCACGGTTTCAACCTCATCGGGCATCATCCGCTTGAAAAGATTTTCAATCCCAGCTTTCAACGTGATCATCGAGGATGGGCATCCGCTGCAAGACCCTTGCAAGCGAACCTTCAGTACCTTGTCAACATAGGAGTGAAATGTGATGGCTCCGCCATCCTGTTCCACGGCAGGGCGAATGTACTCGTCAAGAATGGTCCTGATCTTTTTCACCGTTTCCGTCTCCTCCTGCGCAGGTACCTCAGGAGTTTGTTCCTCAATGATATAACGACCCGACTCCAGGAACTTCTTGATATGATCCTTTAAAGTGCTCTGAATTTCAATCCATTCAACATCTTCCTTTTTCGTGACCGTAACAAAATTGCTCATATAGAACACGCGTTCGACGAACGGATAAGCAAATAACTCGCGCGCAAGGGGCGCGTTTTCAGTGCTTTCGACGTCCGGAAAATCGAAGCTCATCCCGTCGGGAACCAGCATTTCGTTTACGACGAATTTTAGCGAATTCGGATTCGGGTTCGATTCCAGGTAGATATGTATGTTCTTAGGTGTGGCTTGCAGCATGGATATCGGCGTTTACTCGTAACAACAACAAATATAAGCAATTAAAGTTCGTGCATTAATGCGCATCAATGGTGGTCGTGGGATCGTTTGCCACCTCTGCATCCAGTTTGTCTTCGCTGTTTGCAACCACCGATGCCACAACGGCGTCGCCCGTAATATTCACGACAGTGCGCAGCATATCAAGCGGCCGATCAACCGCCAGAATCAAGGCAAGACCCGCCGGATCAATCCCAACGGATTGTAACACAATGATAAGCATGATGATACCCGCGCCGGGTACAGCCGCTGTTCCGATAGACGCCAGGACCGCAGTAAGCAGAATCGTTAGCTGCTGTTCAAGATTGAGCGCGATACCAAAGGCCTGGGCGATGAATACCGCAGAAACCCCCTGATGAATACTGGTGCCATCCATATTGATCGTCGCACCCAAAGGGAGCACAAAACTTGAAACCTCCTCCGAAACACCCAGGTTGTTCTCCACGCATTTCATCGTAACAGGAAGCGTTGCCGCACTCGAGCTTGTCGAGAAAGCGAGTATCTGGGCAGGTAAAATTCCTTTCATAAACGGAACAAACCTGACCTTGGCAAACAATCTAAGAATGCCCGGGTATACGACGATTGCCATAAACGCCAGTGCAAGAACGACGTTCAGACTGAACACCCCGAGTGTCTTGACCAGCTCAAGGTCTATTCTCATACTCGCGAGCAACGCGAACACACCCAGCGGGGCGTATCTCATAATGATGTCGACAATCGATAAGATAATACTGTTCGCTCCCTGAAAAAAGCTCTTGACCGGGGCAACCTTTTCTTTTGGACTCATCATCATCGCCACACCGAAAAGGATGGCAAAGAAGATGACCTGCAACATGTTTGTGTTATCCGAAAGGGAAGAGAAGAGATTTTCGGGGACGATATCGACAATAATAGACAAAGGGCCCTTCTCCTGGGCATCGACCGTCTCAACTTTAAGGTTGATGTCGGAAGCATACTGCTCCCTGAATTGATCACGTCGTTCAGAAGAGAGAAACGTACCGGGTTTAATGAGATTCACCGTAAGCAAACCTACGGTCACGGCGATGACGGTAGTCGACAAATAGAAGGCAATGGTTTTGCCGCCGAGTCGGGACAGCTTCGCCACATCCGACAAGTTGGATACACCATCGATCAACGATACGATAACCAGAGGGATGGCGATCAGCTTTAGAGCCCGAATGAAGATATCCCCAAATGGCTTGATCCAATCATCGGTAAAATCAGCCAGCCCGAGCCCCTGAGCGCTCAGGCCCCACACCAGGCCAAGAACCATACCAATGAGTATCTTTCCGTAAAGAGGGATTTTGCGACGCGCCATTTTTCTGAATTTGCGGGTATTAGGATTCGATTACTTCCCCGAAAAATAGAAAAAAAAGCCGGGACGCACCCGGCTCACTCGCTTTTGCTCCTCTTTAAATAATACCCCCGGAATCCCCCTCTGCATCAAGTGCGGGCACGGCGCGTGGTAGCCATTATGACAACCCCGGCCACAAGAAGTATGGCTCCCGTTATGGGCGACCAGTAAATAGGTGTTTTCTCCTCCTTATTGATCTCAATCGGACCAATATCGGCTACCTCTTTTTTGGTCACAAGATTAAACCCTGTAAAGATGGTCATGATTGCGCCGAGGATGATCAGAATAATTGCCAATGTTCTCATAGTATGTTGTTTTGACACACGGCGTAAAAGCTTGTGCCATGCCGCGAAAACAACTATGGAACTCAGGGTTTAACACGCGAGGCGCGGGCCCGCAGAAGGAAATCGGCCAGCACCAGGGCAGCCATCGCCTCTACGATAGGTACAGCGCGAGGTACTACACAAGGATCGTGGCGTCCTTTTCCTGAAACCGTCACCGGATTCCCGTCTTTGTCAACGCTGTCCTGGTCCTGCATAATAGTGGCCACGGGCTTGAACGCGACGTTGAAGTAGATTTGCTCACCGTTCGATATTCCTCCCTGAATACCTCCCGAATAGTTCGTCCGTGTTCTTGTCGTGTCTCCATCGCGGTAAAAGAGGTCGTTGTGCTCCGACCCACGCATCGCGACGCCATCGAAGCCACTGCCGTACTCAAATCCTTTAACCGCGTTAATGCTCAACATCGCCTGTCCCAACACTGCATGAAGCTTGTCAAAGACGGGCTCTCCCAGGCCTACAGGCGCGTTCTCTATGACGGCAGTCACAACGCCACCGATGGTATCACGGTCCAGGCGAACCTGATCGATCAGGGCGATCATTTTCTCGGCTGTTTCCGGGTCGGGGCAGCGCACAATATTTTCCTCGGTTTTTGACAGGTCGAGTTTGGTGAAAGAAGGTGCCTTTATATCGCCTACCTGCGAAACGTAGGCGCGAACCGCGATGCCGTTGGCCTGCAAAAACAACTTTGCAATGGCCCCGGCTGCCACCCGCGCGGCGGTCTCCCGCGCCGAACTTCTTCCGCCCCCACGGTAGTCGCGCACGCCGTATTTGGTCTCGTAGGTAAAATCGGCATGGGAAGGACGAAAGCGATCGGCAATGTGACTATAGTCTTTGCTTCGCTGGTCAGTGTTTTCGATGACAAGGGCGATCGGTGTCCCGGTAGTAACCCCTTCAAATACACCGCTAAGTATCTTCACCGCATCGTCTTCCTTTCTCTGGGTCGTAATCTTCGATTGCCCTGGCTTGCGTCGGGCCAACTCAGCCTGAATGAAGGCCTCATCAACGGGCAAACCTGCCGGGCAGCCATCAAGAATAACCCCGATTGCCGGTCCGTGAGACTCGCCGAAGGTGGTAATGCGAAATATCTTTCCGAAAGAGTTTGCCATGACGGGATCGAATCGCCGATTTTAGATGAAAAGGCGGCAAATTAACTATTTCTTGAATACGAGGTAAGCTGACGAAGCCAGGGCGACCAAAATAAAGATGCCAAAGACCACTCCCTGCCAGGAGCTTTCGCCAGCAACAACCAGGGTGTTGTCAGCCGTCCCGATCCTGTCATAGAAGCTACCATCGTCATTCGCCTCAATCGCGGCATTCCGCGTGCTCTCCCCTGTGACATAAACATTTAGCTTCGACCGCAGGGTGTCGTACTTCCCGGTTTCTGGATTGAAGAAAATCCACCTGAAATAATTTCCAAGATCATATCTGCCCGGCTCACGCGGAATCAGAAAGTAATTGAAGGTCTTCGTACCCGACACACGGCCGTTGTTTCGACGCACATCCATCCTGATATTAGGCTCATAAAACTCAAAGGCCGCGTTATTTGTCACATCCGGCTTTTGAATCGCTGAAATATTCCCCTCCCCGAAGATGCTGAAACCATAGGCCACACTCCGCCCTGTCGTTAAATCGGTGGTCGGCATCGCCTCCGTAAGTTTGTATTCACCCACTGCCACAACGTCGCGTAACGGATGCGGAGGAAGCGGTTTCACCCGGACAGTGCGCGGCTTGCTGTGAAACGTTTTGTAACCCTCCAGTCGATTCTGCCCGAAAAACGTCGGATTTCGCGCCACCTTGTATTTGATCATTTCCAGCGAAACCGAGGGAAACGTGATGGTCTCACTGTTCAGGGGATAGTAAGTAGCCTGATATATCTTATAACGTGTATAATTCTTTCCCCCCAACTCAATCCGCTCCCCCTCAATGTTCTCAATATTGAAGTTCTCCTCCCAACAATTATTGGGCTTCAGTTTCTTAAGAATTTCGGACAATTGTCTTCCCAAATCGTGAAACTGGAGAGGCGCGCGGTTCTCTTCCGACACATAGAAAGCAAGTATCGTATTAAAGCCTTCTCCCGTATATACTTCGTCCTTACTCGTCGTCAGGGCGAGAAACGCATCATCCTTGACATCAATGAATTCTGTTTCCTCACGACCGAAGAAATCGTCGTGCGAATCAAAAAATCCCCGGAACGGATCGCGTCGCTGCACCGGTGCTCCCACGGTAACGGTCTTCCCCTGAACATGAATGGCCTGATCATTCACCTTCATGGTAAAATCAGGGATATGAAACGTGCCCTGCCGTGTGGGCAAATAAGTCATGATCACACTTTGCGAGGACGAGATCTGTCCATTCACAATATTCTGCGTGGATTGGGTTGAAGTACCCCGCTTTCTGAATCCTTCGATATCCGGGAAGTTATCGTACGATCGCAATCGATCGTTATGGACTGTAACCGTAATCGTCCAACCCTGATTCTCTCCAATCGCATCAGGACCCAGCGAAACCTGGATATCCTGCGCCCGCAAACCACTCACCGCGATGAAGAAAAGAAACAAAAGTGTTACGCGTATCCTATCAATGTACATGAATGTCATCAGAATTTCCTGCAAAATAAAACAACGTTAGGGGAATGAAAATTGCTGATGTGCTGGCAAAAAAAATTTCGTTCGGTTCACTTTAGCTTATCCACAGGAAGTTATAAATTCAGTTTCACTTAACCCATATTTACCGCATCATGCTCAATTACGTCAAAACTGTGCTCACCAAAGTGAGTTTTGACGCGCTGCTTTTCGAGAAGGAGCTGCGCAAGGCGATCAAAATGCTGTTAGCTGATGAAATCAGCGAACTCCGTAACTGGTGTTATACCAGGTTTTCCGCTCAGTATGAAGCTATCCTTAACCGCTGCTTCGCGGTAGGATGAACGAATCAATAGAGCCTCCCACGGGAGGCTTTCTTTTTGAAACAGTATAAAGGCCGCTTCCAACGTTTGAAAGTCATTCACCTTATAACGTCTGTGCCTCGCGAAGCGGCCATTTGGCTCGCGGCGCTTTTCGTCCTCGCCTGCCTGGATCCAGGTGCGAACCACCTGTCACTTTGTCCTCTACACCATCTTGATCTTATATGCCCTGGTTGCGGTCTTGGCCGATCCATCGCATTGTTATTACGCGGCGAATGGAAAGCTTCCTTTCACGCCCATCCACTCGGAATATTTGCTGTCATTGTCCTATCTTACCGTATATATCAACTGACTCACCCCCTCATCCGCAATTATGGCCAACGTCATTGACATACTCCCCGAAGTTACAGGCGAAGAAATGCAATACATTCAACCCCTGATTGCCGACCTCGACAAAGGTAAGGCCCAGAACTTCGCCATGCTTTATCGCGCAAGAAGAAAGGACCCCCAAACGGTATTGCTCCTCGCCCTGCTGGGCTTTGTTGTTGTTGCCGGAGTACATCGTTTTGTACTTGGGCAGGTCGCAATGGGTTTATTGTACCTGTTCACTGCAGGTCTTTGCTTCATCGGCACCATCGTCGACCTTGTTAACTACCGCAAGCTGGCTTTCGAGTACAACCGCTCCGCAGCTAATCAGGCAATTGCCATGGTGCGCTAGTTACTGTTTTCTGAATCAGGCTTCGATTCAGCGAAACGGATATTTCGCTTTAACCCTTCGTACTTCGCGCGCTTCACAGCGGATTTTTTGAACATTCGGTTAAAGACATCCTCGGTGATTTCACGCCACTCGTTAGCACTCATTTCATGAAAACCCGGGGGAGGATTGAAGCGCGGCTCGGCGTGAGGCTGCGCGAACCGATTCCACGGACATACCTCCTGACAGATATCGCAGCCAAAAATCCAGTTCTCAAACTTCCCTCTAACATCAGCGGGAATTTCTTCTTTCAATTCAATCGTGAAATAACTTATACAGCGGCTACCATCAACGACCTGCGGTTCGGGTATAGCATCTGTGGGGCATGCGTCCATGCAGGCGGTGCACGTGCCGCAATAGTCTTTTACCGGGCCATCGTATTCCAATTCAAGGTCAATGATCAGCTCAGCCAGAAAGAAATAGCTGCCCATCTGACGGTTCAGAAGCAAGCTGTTTTTTCCAATCCAGCCCACTCCACTTCGTTGTGCCCAGGCGCGCTCCATAACGGGAGCAGAGTCAACAAACGCACGCCCTTGAATATCTCCGATATTGGACCGCATCGCTTCAACGAGAGCGTGGAGTTTGTCCTTCACAACAAAATGATAATCCTCGCCCCAGGCGTAGCGTGCAATCTTGAATTCGCCCGGAGGAGAGGTTGGTGGATAGTAATTGTACACCAGACTAACAACGGACCGCGCACCGGGAACAAGCAGCGTGGGGTCCAGCCGCTTGTCGAAGTGATTCTCCATATAATGCATCTTGCCATGATAACCACGGCGCAGCCACTCCTCCAGACGCGGCGCTTCGCTCTCTAAAAACTCTGCTTTGGAAACCCCACAAAAAGAAAAGCCCAGCTGAAGAGCTGTGGCTTTTATAAACTCGGTTCGCTTGCCAGGATTTGTCAAAGCTTGATCTTTTCCCGCTTCGTCCAGATCTCATCGATCGGCGCTCCCTTACTGCTCAATCCTTTATGCCTCCAGTTTCCGTTCTCAAGCGAGAAATCAAAACTGAGACTTGCCCCAACACGCGAGCTATCACGTGAAAAGAATTCAATATGCTCAGTGTACTTGCCATCCTTCGTGGTGTAAGTACCGCCTCCTGTTCCAGAGAATTCCCGGGTTTCGACGTTATAAGCTATCCACTGGAAACGCGTTCCCGATAGAATCTTCATGGTGCGACGCGCACCCGGTGTAAGCTTGCTCATACCTCCATCTACCATACGCCCTGTAATGAGCCAGGCCCCTGCCAATTTTCCCGGCCCACCATCGTCCAGCCGGCGGAAGACATACCGCTGTCCTTCATGCTGGAGCGTAAGGGTTCCTATCTGCTGATCCAGAATCGGACTTCGCAGTTGCTGCCCCACCAGATCCGGATTGAGTGTATGGAATTCATACTTACCTACAAAGGCATCTCCCTCAATGCGATAAGATCCGCCGAGGGTGCCCACAAAACGCTTTTGAGCAACGTTATAAATAGCTACCGAGAAAAACTCTTCCGAACAAATCAGCGTAACCTGATCTCCCTCAGACTCAGTCTGCCAGCCGCCGAGCATGTTTACGTTTTTTCCCTGGGCATGCCCATCGTGTACACTAATCAGGGCCAGTGCGCCGAACGCAAGGGCAATCATGCAATGGATGTATCCTTTCATAAGCAGTTGTTTGGTGACACCATCAAGTTAGGGAATTATATTCAATGTCCCTTCGTGATTGGAACATCACTCCGCCCAAAGGTCTTTGGGGTACTCACCTTTTTCCACCAGTTCGCGAATTTTGAGAGAAACCGCCTCCTTGTCTTCCTTGTAAGTAACGCCGAACCAGATATCGCCGCCACCCAACACCTTGACTTTTCCTTTGTTTCCGCGGATGATTTCATTTACAATCAGCGGGATGAAGAATTCAGCCTTGATGTTTTCGTGGTTACTCGCCAGGAAATCATCAAACATCTCGGCAGCCAGATCGAACATGGTCGGATAAAATCCCCAGAAGTTCATCGACGTAGGCGCGTTGGGACTCAATTGAAGGTCGCCACTACTTTCTTTAGCAATAATCTTGTCCCCCTCCACAACAATAGTTGTACGTTCAACGATGGAAGTCAAATAACCTTCAGGATCCGTTTCACCCACGCCCCGCGACACACTGCCATGTTCCGACAACACATTTTTCAGGGTATAACCAACCATTGCGTGCGCGCCGGTTTTGTCGCCTGAAAAATAGTCAGCCATAGATGCAAACGCTTTCCTTCCGTAGAAGTCGTCAGCATTGATAACGACAAAGGGTTCTTTGATCTTGTGACGAGCGCAGAGTACCGCGTGCCCTGTACCCCAGGGCTTCACCCGGTCGGCGCGTTGAAGGTGCTCAGGAACAAACTTGTTCTGCTCCTGAACGACGAAATCGATAGCTATCCGACCCTTTGCTTTGGGCTCGAATTTCTCCTGCACGAATTCCAGAATTTCTTCGCGGACAATGAAGATCACTTTTGAAAAACCGGCCCGTATAGCGTCGTAAAGCGAGTAATCCATGATGGTCTCGCCGCTGGGACCAAATCCGTCAATTTGCTTTACGCCGCCGTAACGACTACCAATGCCTGCTGCGAGTACTAATAATGTGAGATTGTTTTGAGCGTTTTTTTGTGAGTCCATGCCGTTCATTTATTTTTTTTCCGTGTTTGCGCCAACATAAGGATGAAGTTGTATTTTGCAGATTGTGTCTGTTTCTTACAGGCGAAAGCGCCCAAGGCGCAAAATTAAAGTTTTAGCTGAATTTGGGCCTAAATTGACGAACAACTTCAGCAAGGTAATTATCTGGATATTAACTAACGGTAACCCCATTCATGAGCTCCAATCAAAAGTCGTATGCGTTTCCGATGTTTATCATCGGAACCCTATTCTTCATCTTTGGTTTTGTCACCTGGCTCAACAGCGTGCTCATCCCGTTCCTGCAGCAGGCGTGCCAGCTGACCGATTTTCAGGCGTATTTCGTGACACTGGCCTTTTATATCTCCTACTTTGTCATGGCCATTCCGTCTTCCTCCATCCTGAAAAAGACAGGATTCGCCCGGGGGATGTCAATAGGCTTGTTCGCGATGGCTATCGGGGCGTTGATATTTATTCCCGCCGCTCAGGCACGCTCGTACCCTCTTTTCCTCCTCGGTCTGTTTATTCAGGGAACCGGTCTGACGCTGCTGCAAACTGCGTCTAACCCTTACGTTACCATCCTGGGACCGATCGAAAGCGCGGCGAAGCGTATCAGTATCATGGGAATCGCGAATAAGGTAGCCGGAATGATCGGCATTTTCATTCTCGTTGGGCTGCTCTTTAACGATACTCAGGAAATCTCTGCGCGCATTGAGTCCCTCACGGGTGCTGCGCTCGCCGCGGAACTTGACCTTCTTGCTGCCCGTGTCATCGTCCCCTACGTTGTAATGGCTGCTGTGCTGGCAGGGTTGGGACTGATGGTCCTCAAGGCACATCTTCCGGAAATCGACCCTGACGCCGACACACCCGCTGCAGGCGGGACCGCCCACACGGAAAAAACTTCGGTATTTCAATTCCCCCACCTGGTGCTCGGGGTGTTGTGTATCTTCCTTTACGTTGGCGTTGAAGTAATCGCCATTGATACAATCGTGCTATACGGTGAATTCCAGGACTTTGATAAAAAGGCCGCCGGCATGTTCAGCATTTACAGCCTGATCGCTTTGACCGCCGGTTATGTCGTCGGGATTCTGCTTATTCCGAAATACCTGTCTCAGCGCATGGCGCTTGTCGGATGTGCGTTGCTCGGACTGTTCTTCGCGCTCGGAGCCCTCGTCACTGACGGAGGACTATCGATCTTCTGTGTAGTGATGCTCAGCTTCGCCCACGCCCTCATGTGGCCCGCCATCTGGCCTCTGGCTCTCGACGGCCTTGGACGCTTTACCAAGATCGCTTCGGCGTTGCTGGTTATGGGTATCGCCGGTGGAGCGATTATGCCACTGGTCTACGGAGCACTTGCCGACGCGGCCAATCGCCAACAAGCCTACTGGGTGACCGTGCCCTGCTATCTGTACATCCTCTACTACGCAACAAAAGGACACCGCGTAGGCAAGAAGGCTGTGACGGCACCGAAGGTGGCTGCGTAATTCAAACAGGAAAGATTACCGAGAGGCATGCGCGAAAAGCGTGTGCCTCTTTTTATTCCCTTCTATTGAGAACTATACGACTGGTATTCCTTCCTCCATTTCCAGAGGCCAAAAGCAGCTATAACGCAGAACACCAGATACTCCAGTGCGACAAATCGAATACCTTTTACAAAATACAACCCTGTCGCTACAGCATCAATAACAATCCAGAACACCCACGCTTCAATCTTCTTGTTAATAACCAGAAACGTCGTGACAATGCTCATGACCGTGATGAAAGAATCCAGATACGGAAAGGCACTGGGTTCGGGGAAAATTGCGGGAAAGATCTGGTGAATATTCTTGGCCAGGCTACCCATTAATACGGTACCAAGCAGACCCACGACTACGATCGCAACGATATGGGGCTTCCGCATATAGCTCACCCGTAGCTCCTTTTTTCGATCTTCCTCTCCCTGTTGAGGATGCGTCCATCTCCACCAGCCTGCGAGGTTTGTAAAGAAAAAGAAAACCTGAAGGAACATATCGGGGTACAGCCTCACCTGATAAAATAAAAAGAAATAGAGCACTACGTTGGCGAGACCAATCGGCCAATTCCAGACAATCCCCCGGGCTGATAACCACACCGCAACGCCCCCGGCAATCGTTCCGAAAAACTCGAGATAGCTCATGGGGTACCCCATGACCGTGAAGAAAATATTTTCGATATCGAAGAAATCGCGCCAGACCGACGCCAGAAGGATAATCAAACTCACATTCGAATGATTTTAAACTCGACTCGCCGATTCATCTGACGATTCGTTTCCGTGTCGTTAGATACCATGGGGCGGGCGCCGCCGAAACCCTTCCCCAGAATGCGCTTTTCGGAAATTCCCTTCGACACAAGGTAGTCTTTTACAGCATTCACCCTGGCCTCCGACAATCTCAGGTTCGCCTCAGGATCACCTCTGCCATCGGTATGACCTTCGAGTTGAATTTCAAGGGTCTTATTACTAACCATAATACGTACCAGACGATCAAGTTCGGGATAGCTCTCCGGCAAAAGCGTCGCCTTGCTCTGTTCAAAGAATACATTCTTCAGCTGTATGGACTCCCCTATCTCGATGGGCACTAGCAGAAGATCGCGATTCAACTCGGAATACGCGTCGATCGACTTTAGATCAAGGTTTTCGCTAATAGCCAGGTAACCCGGAGCTGCAGCGTGATACCCATAGTTCTTTCCTGCCGTAAGGACAATATTAAACGCCCCTGTGCGAGGGTCAGACCGTGCCTCGCCAACCGTCTGTCCCGACGCGAGGTCTTCAAACTCAATGACTGCTTCAAGCGGTGTTTGCGTACGGGCATTCAATACCCGTCCCTCTACCAGCACGACCGGGTCGGGCTTGATTGAATCTTCCAACCTGAATCGGATAATGTCCGTCAACCCATGACTGTTGATGTTGCTAACCATATACCCGAACTCGCCGGACGCTGGGATCGTATAGTACGCATCAAAGCCAACGGTATTGATTCCGAGTCCGAGATTTACCGGCTCCGACCAACGGTCCCAACCATCGGAAAGACGACGCGACATAAAGATGTCGACATCGCCGTAGCCGGGATGACCGTTCGAAGCAAAGTAAAGTGTCCGGTTGTCAGCGGATAAGAAAGGAGAATACTCATCGCCTGGCGAATTCAGCACTTTCCCGGTGTGAATAGGAGCACTCCACGTGCCATCGGCACGCTTTACACAGACGTAGATGTCGCGCTCCTTCTCATTTTCCTTATAGAACGCATTTGCTTTAAGTCGTGCTACAAACACGATTGCCTTCCCATCGGCCGACAGGCATCCTTCAAGAAACGCCGACTCATTCTTGAAACGGATACCCAGATCTTCAAGAGGCGACCAGCCCGATGCTGTTCTGTGCCGAAAAGCAAAGCCATCGTTCACATGAAAAAGAAAACTGTTCTTGTCAGTACTAACAGCCACCAGATTATTGGTGGTCTTTGTGTTGATAGGACGCCCGAGGTTCTTACCCTTCGACCATGTTATTCCGTCGGGCGAGTGCGCTTCCCATATATCCTCGCGGTCATTGACACCACCAATGTTTTCGGGGCTATGCTTACGACCGAAGTAAAGCGTTCGTCCGTCGGCCGAAATTTTGGGACTAACCTCGTCAAAGCGCGTATTGATCTGCGGGCCCAGGTTCTCCCTAACGCCCTGTATCCGGGCATTTGCCGGAAGGTTTATGCGGATGTCGTGTCGGAAAATATAGTCATCAACAAGGAGTCTCATTTTTGTGTAACACACAAAGCCGACATACTTACCCGACCACGGCATTACTCGCGTTGTCGCCATCTGCTGACCATTCAGGAAAAACGACATCCGATTTCCGGACCGGACGACCTTCAAATGATTCGGCTGACCCATCGGACGTATCAGATTGGTCTCTCTCCAGTCGTCCTGAATCTCCACCCGGGTGTCTGAACAGTATATCCGGTAGAAACCACTCGTCGTAAAGGTGAACGTGTTCATCGCCGATCCACCATCGAACCCCCATATCAGTCCGATCCCGTTATCATCCTGCCCGTTAACTTGAACAAAGGTCGCCTCGAGCGAAAAATCTTTATCCTCATTGATAAAGGGAGCGACCGAAGTTATCCAGCCATCCTCCGTCGCATCAATCACATACTTTCCTCCTTCAAAAGAAACGCGATAGTCTGTGCCCTCGCCTTCGAACCAACCATACACGTTGTGATCGAATGTCTCATGGAGAACTACGGGTGGCTGACCACTCGCGGTAATCGAGATGAAGAGTAGCAACGGAAAGACTCTCATTTCCTTTTTCATAAAAGTCTAGAGGGAGGGGGTCCGCCCTCCATCGACGGGCAAGTTTATTCCATTAATAAAAGCCGCTGCGGGCGTTACCAGGAATGCAGCTGCAGCAGCGACCTCCTCCGCCAGAGCCAGTCTTCCGGCCGGGATATCAGCGATTGTGGCCGCCCGGACCTCGTCAAAAGACCTGCCGGTTTTTTCAGCCGTAGCGCGCATGATTTCCTCGAGTCTGTCCGTATCAGTGGCCCCAGGCAGAACGTTGTTGACTGTAATACCGAAGGGCCCGAGTTCCATCGACAGCGTCTTTGCCCAATTGGCTACTGCCCCACGAATGGTGTTCGAAACGCCAAGGCCGCGAATAGGCGCTTTTACAGAGGTCGAAATGATATTAACAATTCGTCCATAACCCTCGGCCCGCATGCCAGGGACTAACGCTCGAACGAGTATCTGATTACAAATTAAGTGCGCCTCAAATGCTTTCAAGAAAGACGCATTGTCTGCATCAATCGCCTCCCCACCCGGGGGACCTCCGGTATTGTTTATGAGAATATGGGCCATTGACTCCCGAACGAATTCGGATATCACCGACTCGACCTGCTCAGGATTACTAAAGTCAGCTACGAGGTAACGGTGCTCCTGTCCGTGTGGCGACGGAAGTTCCTTCACTACCTCTTCCAGCTTCTTTTCATTTCGGGCGAGCAAGACGACAGACGCCCCAAGCGCCGCCAGCTCGTGAGCAGTAGCCCTTCCAATGCCACGCGTGCTACCGCACACGATGGCTCGTTTCCCGTTTAAGTCCAGATTCATCCCAGGAAATTATTTTCTCAGTAATTTTAGCGAATAAATAAGGCTTTGATAGTGTATTCAAGGCCTTTTGTAGGTGCAAACTGCAAAATTTGTACTACACTTCATCATTTGATTATGAAAGGACTCGCTTATTATCCATCGCCGGTCGGCGATCTCAAGATTACTTCTCTGGAAGACAAGATCACGGGGATTCACTTCTTCGATGGCGAACAACTAGAGCCGAATGTAACCCCCGTCATTCAGGAGTGCATCAATGAGCTGGATGCGTATTTCTATCAGGGAAGGAAGTTCTTCACTGTTGACATTGCCATGTCGGGATCTTCCTTCCAGCAAAAGGTGTGGAACGAACTCCTCACCATTCCCTATGGAAAGACTCTCTCGTATTTTGATCTCGCGTTGCGGACGGGAGATATCAACAACGTGCGCGCTGTAGGTCATGCAAATGGCGAAAATCCCTTTGCTATTATCGTACCCTGCCACCGAGTTATTGGAAAGAACGGCGACCTGGTTGGTTACGCCGGTGGTATTGATAAAAAGATGTGGCTCTTACAACACGAAGGAGCGTTCAGCGAGCAACTGAAGCTGTTCTAGATGTTATTAACTGGCGATGTGGATGCGGTATTCATCGTACCGCGCAAGAATCTCCCGGACATAATCGATCGGCTCTTCGCATTTACAATACCCCGCTGTAACTATCGGGTCGCGGTAGAAATCGGGATCCGACTTTTTGGACAGATAGTATTCGACGTTATCGTACCATACGCCAGGATCCTTACCGTACTTCTCCGCGAGGCGACGGGCGTCAACGACATGGGACAGCCCAACATTATAGGAAGCGAGAACAAACTTTAGTCGCTCCTCGGTCGTCGGGACCTTGTCCATCCAGTAGTTGTCAAGAAACTTCAAAAAGCCCACTCCGGCCGCAATACTCTGCCGAGGGTCATCAAGATCAAACGCACCAAACTCCCGGGCAGTCCGTGGCATAAGCTGCATCAACCCTCGGGCTCCCGCCCACGACTCACTGCGCGGAAGGAAACGCGACTCCTGATAAATCAGGGAAGCTAACAATCGCCAATCCCACCCCAATGTATTCGCACCTTTGCGAATAAGACTGTCGAAGGGAGACAGCATATTTCCACCCATCGACGAGTAATCGCTTTTCATGCGTATAACGGAAGTACGCGGACTCTTAAAGTAGCGATTATAGATTACCATAAACGTCGGCTCTTTCTTGATAATCGAGAGCCACTCGTTGATGGCCTGGAGTAAGTCAGGCGAGTTAAGCCGGGTAGCCCAGGCTACTTGTTGGGCAACACTAAGGGGAGTCTCGATATCCAGGTCTGGATAATAAGAAGCATTTACCCGCGCCATTGTATTGTCAGCCACGGTGTAGTCAATCTCACCCATAGCCACTCTGCGGATAAGGGCTTCACTTTCCGATGAGGTCGTATCAATAACGATATCAATATCGCCCCCGATTTCCTCCGAAAGATGCGCAAGTCGCGTTTCGAAGCTCGACCTCGCGAGCACATGAACCTGCTTGCCGATCAGTTCGATCGGATTGCGAATTACAGCCTTGTTCACCGCATCAAGCGTCATCTGCCTCCAGTTCTCGGGCTTGCGCTGCACCAAAACCTGGTACGTCGTGAAATGAGGATTGCTGAAAGCGACATACTGCGTTCTCTCCTTCGTGACGGTCAGAGGGAAAGCTATAATGTCTCCCTCCCCCTTGTTTATCTGATCGATAGCGCGGTCTACCCCTGAGGTCACCTGAATCTTCAGGGTTACCCCTATGTGTTTCGCGAAATGATTGAGCAACTCATACTCATACCCCATCGGCTCCCCTTTGTAGATAAAGTAGCTGATCGAATTGTTGTCGACCAGGGCATTGATATAACCGCGCTGACGGATTTCCTCCAGATCAATATTTATCTCCGGCGAGGTAACAAAGTTGGCGCGCTGCGGCTGATTGCAGGCCGACAGAAAAACGAACGGAATGATTAAAGCGAGACAATACCGGATTCGAACCCACATCAGATGCGAATTTACACTATGAAGACAACATGGCGAAACAGCGGCGTTTGAGCGGGAAATTCGCCACGCAACATCGCTTTTTTGACCAAGGTAAGGCGAAGACGATTCGCTGCCATTTTTACAGTCTTTTTCACCACACGTGCGCACCAAAGGACCGCAGTTTGAAGCAACCTTCCTTTGAATACGCGTTTTTATTGTGTATTCTGTAACATTACAGATTAAACGCAATTTTTCGGCCAAATGATACTGAACACTGCCAACAACGCACGGACATTATTTTTGACCCTCGTCTTCCTTACTACCGTAACGCGCGTTTTAGCACAACCACCCCTTTCTTACTACCTCGGTGATTCCGTCACGTATGACAAAAATATTCCTACCCCCGCATCCATTATCGGGCATGAAGTCGGTGAGTTTCATGTCAGTCATGACAAACTGGTGACTTATATGCAGGCGCTCGCTAGCGCCTCGGAGAGAATTTCCCTCGAGGTAATCGGGTATACTTACGAAAAACGACCCCTTCTCATTCTGACCATTACATCGCCGGAGAACCACAGCAGACTAGAGGACATCCGCCGGGAACATGTACAGCTTACCGATCCTGAAACTTCAGCAAGCCTCAACACGGCCCGGATGCCCGCGGTGTTTTACATGGGCTTTAGCATCCATGGCAACGAGCCCAGCGGAAGCAATGCCGCCCTGATCATGGCCTACCACCTGGCTGCCGCACAAGGAGCCGAAGTTGAGAACCAACTAAGAAATACAGTCATCCTCCTCGACCCGAGTTTTAATCCCGATGGACTTCAGCGATTCGCCTCATGGGTAAACTCACGCAAGAGCAATCTCATCTCCGCAGACCCGTATGACATGGAACACAATGAGCCATGGCCGGGCGGTCGGACAAATCACTATTGGTTCGATCTGAACCGCGACTGGCTTGTGGCGCAGCAACCTGAATCGCAGGCGCGAATCCGAAAGTTTCATGAATGGAAGCCCAATGTATTGACCGACCACCATGAGATGGGAAGTAGTCAGACATTCTTCTTTCAACCCGGCGTACCCTCGAGGACTCATCCGCTTACACCAGCCCGCAACATCGAACTAACGAAAAAGATGGGCGAGTTTCACGCTCGCGCCTTCGACCGTATCGGCTCGCTGTATTACACTCAGGAAGACTATGACGACTTCTACTATGGAAAGGGCTCAACCTTCCCCGACATCCAGGGCGCGATGGGTATCCTTTTCGAACAGGCAAGCTCGCGAGGACATGCTCAACGCACGGAGAATGGTCTTCTGACCTTTCCGTTTACCATTCGCAATCAATTAACCGCGGCCATGAGCTCCCTGCAATTCGTTGAGGCTTATCGCCAGGAACTACTCGACTATCAGCGTGACTTCTTCCGGGAGGCCGCCACCGAAAGTAAGAAGGACCCGGTTAAAGCATTGATATTTGGTTCAGCCCATGACAAAGGTCGGGTATTCCACCTGGCCGAAATTTTGACACGGCATAACATCCGCCTCTACCGCCCCGCAGCAGACCAGACCATAAACGGCAAAACATATCGAGTTGAATCCAGTTACGTCATACCGTTGAATCAACCCCAGTACCGGCTGATCAAAAGCATGTTTGAAACCCGCACGCAGTTTCCCGACAGCTTGTTTTACGACATCTCAAGCTGGACACTTTCGCTGGCTGCAGGCGCAGACCTTGCTGAGCTTCGGTCGATGCCAAGACTGGGGGAAGCAGTAACAACAGCAACATTACCCAAGGGTCAATTTGTCGGCAAGAGAAACAGCTATGCTTACGCTATCGAACCCTTCGGATTCTATACTCCGCGTGCCCTCTACCGCCTTCTCGATGCGAGCATCAAGGTTAAGGTCGCCACGCAGGAATTCTTTCACCCGGGCGGCAAAGCTTTCCCACCGGGTTCGCTTGTAATCGCCCTTAACGACCAGGATGTGGATATAGAAGACATCAACGACATCGTCGACCAGATAATGGAAGCCGATGGTATTGACGTGCATTCTTTCGAAACCGGCCTCGACTACCGCGGCACAAGTCTTGGCAGCGGAAGTTTCCGACCCGTTCGAAAGCCACGCATTGCTATCCTTGTTGGCGATGGTGTGACGAGCTACGACGCGGGCGAGATATGGCACCTTCTCGATACGCGTTTCAGCCTCCCTGTCACCATGCTTCCTGTGCAGTCATTGCAACGGATCGACCTTGCCCGTTACAACACGATTATCTTTCCCCAGGGAAACTACAGTTCAATCCCTGAGTCGGCACAGGAACGCCTGAAAACCTGGGTAAACCAAGGGGGCGTCATCGTCGGCTTTGAGAATGCCCTGTCCTGGCTGACACGCACAGGGCTCGGCCAATTCCGGATGAAGAGAAATAATCGAAAAGACGACGAGTCGCCGGTTGCATCAAGACCTTACTCAGAGATGAAAAACGCCCGCGGGGCGCAAGCCACTAACGGGGCAATCTTCGAAGCAGAAGCCGACCTCACGCATCCCCTATTGTATGGCTACAGCTCCTCGCGACTACCGGTATTCAAAGGCAACAACCTTTTCATGGAGCCCTCCAGCAATCCCTATGCAAATCCACTTCGCTTCACGGAAAGACCCTTGCTCTCCGGTTATATATCACGGGAGAACTATGCACAAATGCCCGGCGCGTCAATTGTTGGCGTAACGAGCGCAGGTAGTGGACGGGTTATCGGATTCACCGAGAACGTAGCATTCCGGGCCTTTTGGTTTGGCACCAATCGTCTGCTGATGAACAGTATTTTCTTCGGACCGATTATCGCATCGGGGTCATCGCGCTGACCGGGCTGCTTCTGCAAACTCCTTGGCGAAATAGGTAAGAATGATGTCGGCGCCTGCGCGCTTCATACTGAGAAGCACTTCATGCATTACCCGTGCGCCATCCAGCCAGCCTTTAAGACTGGCTGCCTTTATCATAGCATACTCCCCGCTCACGTTATAAGCGGCTATGGGTAGCACGGAGTTGTCTTTTAGCAGACGGATTACGTCCAGGTAAGCCAGGGCGGGCTTCACCATCAAAAAGTCGGCACCTTCCGCGGTATCCAACTCCGCTTCAACCAGGGCCTCACTTCGGTTCGCCGGATTCATCTGGTAAGTCTTCTTATCCCCGAACTTTGGCGCCGAGTCAAGCGCATCCCTGAAGGGATTATAAAATCCGCTTGCATACTTAGCTGTGTAACTCATGATTGACACATCCGTGAAGCCATTGCTGTCAAGAATGTTTCGGATGTATCCCACGCGCCCATCCATCATGTCCGACGGCCCGATAATATCAATCCCGGTATCAGCCTGGGCTAATGCCATCTGCCCTAACACCTCCAACGTTTCGTCATTGAGGATCTTGCCATCTTTAACGATACCATCATGACCATCCGAACTGTATGGGTCCATCGCAACGTCGGTCATTATACACGCTTCAGGAAATGCTTTCTTTATTTCTCGCAGGGTTCTGAGATAAAAGAAATCGGGATCATAACTACGGGTCGCGGTAGAGTCTTTGAACTGCTCCTCTACCGCGGGAAAAATATCGAAAGCACGAATACCGAGGTTCATACACGCCTCGATTTCCTTTAGGATAAGATCTCCGGACAAACGGTATATACCGGGCATTGACTCCACCTCCGACTTCTTATTATGACCATCGATCAGGAATATTGGAAAGATCAGGTCCTTTACTGATACCTGCGTTTCCTCTACCATATCGCGGATTACCTGACTTTTTCGGTTACGTCGCGGGCGGCGCATCATATTCTCAAGCATATAGCAATCGTTTTTTCGCGGGCAAGTTACACCTTCTTCCAGCCACGAACAACGGCCGGAACCACACGCAGCGGCTATTCACCAAAGGTATCGACTATGTGCTGACTGATCACCCGGTAAATTTCCGCCATATCGGGATCGCTTTCCAAAAAGTCGAAATGTTTATCCAGGATTTCGAGATCACCTCGTCTGGCGGGTCCGGTCTGCGCTGATTCCGGACCGATGGCGAGTGCTTTGTTAATCGTCTCAACAATCAACGGCTTCAGCCATTCAAACTGAAGTTTGTTATCCTTCATGACCTTTGAGGATAGCGTCAACATGTGATTGGCGAAGTTTGACGCGAAGACTGCAGCGACGTGGAGAGCCAGTCGTTGAGAAGATGTAATCTGATTGACGTTTCGGCTGATGGTCTTGCCCATCTTCATCAACACCGCAGCCGTTTCACGATCAGTGCTCTCCACAAAAAGAGGAACCTCTTCGAAGCTTATCTTCTTTTCCCGACTAAAGGTCTGCAAGGGATAAAAAACACCCGCATGCTTGCTGGCGCTGAGGAGAAGATCCAATGGCTGGCTTCCCGACGTGTGCACAAGGATTGCCTGAGGAGGGAGGCGCAATGCCTGTACAACCTCCGGTATTGCATCGTCAGCAACAGCAATAATAAAGATTTCCGAGTCGCTCCCGGAGAAATCCAGAGTATCTTTCGCTTCCGCCTGGTAAAGACGTCCCACCAGTGCTTGCGCCCGGCGCCGGTCGCGACTATACACTTCCCGCACAACAAATCCCGTGTTGTCGAGCGCTGGTGCCAAATGCCAGGCGACGTTACCTGATCCGATTATAGATACCTGCATGTCAATAACAACTAGTTCCTCCTTTATACACGCCTGATTCCCTTCACCACGCGATTCTTCCCTGAAGCGTCGTGAATAAGAGCAATGTCCTGATAACCCTCCGCAAAGATTTCCGCTACTTCGTTCCCATAACGCTCATTGATCTCAACCGCTAACAGGCCCCCGGGTTTAAGCGCGCGAAACGCACGATCAGCGATCTGCCGATAAAACAATAACGGATCGTCGTCAGGCACAAACAATGCCTGAGAAGGCTCGTGAGCAAGAACGTTCTCTTTCATCATCGCTTTTTCAGCATAGGGAATATAGGGGGGATTGCTGACAACAACATCGAAGTCGCCAACAGGAAGGTCGTCGTGGATGATGTCGTGTTCAATAAAGGTGATCGTCGCATTGTGAACCTCCGCGTTGTGAACTGCTACTGACAACGCCGCGGTGCTAATATCGGTGGCAAACATTTCGACGTTCTCAATTTGAAGAAACAGTACTACAGGAATACAGGCCGTACCGGTCCCTATATCCACGATGCGAAGTCGCTGATCAGATCTTCGTTCAAGACCTCGAACATGCGCCAGAACCGCGCGCACAAGTTCTTCCGTTTCAGGCCGGGGAATAAGAACGGAGGGATTTACCTGAAAAGCCCGCCCGAGGAAGTACTCCACGCCAAGAACATATTGTACAGGCTCACCGCCGTTGATTCGTCTGATCGCCTTCTCTACCACCGGTGCCATTTCACTCCAATTTGCAACGGACTTCCCGGCGAGCACATCCGTTTTCGACAACTGGAGAAAATGTTCAATCAGGAGCCAGGCAATCGCCTTGTCCTCTTCCTCATCATCCGTGTTGAGTCGTGACAGCAGGTCTTGATAAATGGATTTGGCATTTTTCATTATCGGGATGGCGGTGAGGTCCATGCAGCTGTTCCCAGGGCAGAACGGTTAATCCATCCTTATAATAAGCCGGGAAGACAATTTCTGGTGAAACTCCGCTATTTTTAGGCAAAATAACATGGAATCTGAAAATTTAGCGCGCTTGATGGACTTCCCGGTCAGCCATTCCCACGAGGTGTGGATGCGCCGGGCTCTTGAACTCGCCACGAATGGTCTGGGAAAAGTCAGTCCCAACCCGCTCGTTGGATGCGTCGTGGTTCATCAAGGCCGTATCATTGGCGAAGGTTGGCATCGGCAATACGGCCAACCGCATGCTGAAGTAAATGCTCTCGCCAGTGTACAAGACCGCAGTCTCCTACCGGAAAGCACACTTTATGTAAACCTTGAACCCTGCTCCCACGTTGGAAAAACACCTCCATGTGCAGATCTGATTGTCAAAGAAAAACTGGCGAAAGTAGTTGTTGCCAACCGCGATGTGAACCCCCTCGTATCTGGAAAAGGAATCAAGAAACTCCGCGACGCCGGAATCCCCGTCGTTGCCGACATTCTGGAACCGGAAGGACGTCGACTTAACCGTCGATTCTTTACCTGGATGGAGAAGAAGCGACCCCACATAATCCTGAAGTGGGCGGAAACGGCCGATGGATTTATCGCTCGTAAGAACTATGACTCCAAATGGATCAGTGACGAGTACTCGCGTCAACTCGTACACAAATGGCGAACGGAGGAGGACGCCATTATGGTCGCATCAGGTACGGCCTGGCACGACAATCCCCGCCTTAACGTCAGGAACTGGAGCGGCAGAAATCCGGTTCGTATCGTCGTGGATAGATTTCTCAAAGTCGGCACTCACCGTCACTTGTTTGATGGAAGTCAGCGAACGATATGCTTTAATACAGTGCAGGAATCGTCAAGGGAAAACCTGGAATACGTGAGGCTTCAAACAGAAAATATTCTACCCGAAATACTTGAGCACCTTTACCAGCGAAATATCCAGTCAGTGATTGTTGAAGGAGGGGCGCAGTTACTCACGAGTTTCATCACGGCGAACCTATGGGACGAAGCTCGCGTTTTTATTTCGCCCACTGCGTTCGGACAAGGAATAGCGGCACCAGCGATCAGCGGCACCGTTGTCGAAATGACCAAGCTCGATGGCGACTGGCTTAAAATCATTCATCCGTTTTAGTATTAGTGATCACTTGTATGTGATTCCACACCTTATGGCAGAAGAACTCAGCATCGCCAACGGCGACAAGAACGAAAAGTACAAGGCACTTATCCCGCAGCTCGAATCACTCACCGCTGGGGAACCCGATCTCGTAGCGAACCTCGCCAATATCGCCGCGGCGCTTAAACAAACCTTCGATTTTTTTTGGGCAGGCTTCTACTTCGTAAAAGGAGACGAGCTTGTGCTGGGCCCTTTCCAGGGACCGATAGCCTGCACACGGATTGGCTATGGGAAGGGTGTTTGCGGAACTGCCTGGAAGAAGAACGAGCCTATAATAGTGGACGACGTCGATACATTTCCGGGCCACATCGCCTGCAGTTCCGCTGCGCGATCAGAAATCGTTCTTCCGATTCGCAACAACGGAGCAGTCGCCATTATCCTCGATATCGATAGCGACCAGTACAATCACTTCGACGAAACCGACCGCCGCAATCTCCTCGAAATCGCCCGGCTAATCGAGAACCTTCTCCGTCACGATTCATGACCACAGATTTACGGACCTTTTATACCGATCGACGCAAAAACCTCGACGCCGAGATAGTGGCTGTCAGCAGAGGTGTTAACTTCACTTCCAACGCACGCCTTACCGTTGCTCTCGCCTTCGCCGCCTCAGTTTACGGTGGCTTTCAGCAGGCAGAATGGTTCTACCTTTCGGGAGCGCTTGCTGTATTGTTCGCCCTACTAGTCAAGAGACACACGACTCAGTTTGAAAAGCTGGTTCATCTCAAACATCTGCGAGCAATCCAGGACGAAGAACTCGCCTCCCTGGAGGGTGATGTCTCATCGCAGCCCGATGGACAGGCGTTCATCGATATCCATCATCCCTATAGCCACGATCTCGACGTTTTTGGTCGGGGATCTCTTTTCCAACACCTCAACCGCTGCCGAACGTCCGGAGGAATGCAACGCCTGGCCGCTCGTCTACAAGAGCGAGCCGACAACCAGGAAGTCATTCTTACCTGGCAGGAAGCCGCCCGCGAACTGGCGGAAATGTCCGACTTCCGTCACAACGTTCAGGCCCTGACACGGCAGATAAGCGAGGACGCCAACGACCGGCGCCAATTGGAATTATGGTTGAACAACGACCCTTTTTTCCGAAATAGTGCCTGGTACCGGATCGCATTGGTAGTGATGCCCGCTATTACGGTAGCACTCGTCGCAACCGCATTCTTCGTAGACGGTCTTACCGGTACCGCGCTACTCGCCGCGGCGTTTCAATGGACTTTCCACGCACTACACCTCAAGCGTGTCAATGCCTATCACGGTTACATAAGCGGAAGGAAAAACACCCTTGCCCGATACGGACTTCTGTTACAAACCATCGGAGCGACCGGTTTCAGAACACCCTTCATGCAAAACATTGGAGCCACAGCCCACAGTGGACACGGAGCTGTAACTCAGCTCGCCACATTGGTTAACGCGCTCGATGCGCGCATGAACATGATGATGAACCTGCTCGTCAATACGCTGTTCCTATACGACCTGCAGTGCGTATTCCGACTCGAGCAATGGAGAAAAGAAAACCGCAACCATCTTTTTAACTGGATTGATGCTCTTTACGAGACAGAAGTGATCGCCTCGATGGGAACGTTTTCCTTTAACCACCCTCACTTTGTCTTTCCGATCATTCAAAACGATCGTGTCTTCGAAGCAAGAAACCTCGGGCATCCGCTTCTTCATGAAAAAGAGCGTATTACTAATGACTTTACTATGGACGAGGATCGCTCGATCCATATCATCACCGGTGCCAACATGGCGGGCAAGAGCACCTTTCTTCGCGCTATCGGAGTGAATGTAGTTCTTGCCTTGGCAGGAGCTCCGGTGTGTGCCTCAGAAATGCGCTGCCCGTTGATCGACCTTCGCTCCGGAATGCGCACAGCCGACTCGTTGCAGGATCATCAGAGCTACTTCTACGCCGAGCTTGATCGTCTGAAATCAATCATGGATGAACTCAGAACCGGGAAGCCTCTTCTTATTCTGCTCGACGAAATTCTCAAAGGAACGAACTCAAATGACAAGCAGGCTGGATCGTTCGCCCTTGTCAGACAGTTGGTCGATCAGCCTTGCCTTGCTTTGATCGCCACCCACGATCTGGCGCTAGGGGTCCTCGAAGAGCAGTATCCGCAACGCATTTTGAATTTTTCATTTGAACCACGGATTGACAACGACCAGCTCATGTTTGACTACAAACTGAGACGCGGCGTTGCTCAGAAAATGAATGCAACATTCCTGATGAAAAAAATGGGGATTCTTCCGCCCGATTGATTACGCCGGCTTGCGCTGCATAAGAAGGGCAGCTACCTGATCCACCGCGTAGTCGACCTCCTCGGCGGTGTTGAATTTACTGAATGAAAACCGGATAGCACCACGTAACGATCCGGGATAAAGATGTCCAAGCACATGCGACCCCTGCGTCGCCCCGCTCGAACACGCGCTTCCACCCGATGCCGATATGCCTTTCAAATCGAGATTAAACAACAGCATATTATTCTCGTCTGACTCGGGAAGACTGACGTTGAGCACCGTGTAGAGACTGCGATCAAAGTTTTCGGAGTCACCATGAAACGACACATCGGGTATAGCGGCGCGAAGTCGTTCAATCATCCGCTTCTTGAGCCCTTCGATATGCGCGCGATGTTTATCCATGTCGCGGTAGGCAATTTCAAGAGCTTTAGCCAGCCCGATGATTCCATAGACATTTTCTGTTCCTCCACGCATGTTCCGCTCCTGGGCACCACCGTAAATAAACGGAGTAATACGCTTTTCTCTGCGAACAAACATAAACCCAATCCCTTTGGGTCCGTGAAATTTGTGCGCCGCTGCGGTCATTCCGTGAACCTTGAGTTTACTAAGGTCATGGCGATAATGTCCAACTGATTGTACCGTATCGGAATGAAACCAGGCCCCATAGTGCGCGGCGAGATCTGCGACACGTTCAATATCCAGAAGGTTACCGATCTCGTTGTTGGCATGCATCAGCGATATCAACGCATTGTCGTGCTGTGCAAGCAACGACTCGAGGTGATCCAAATCAACATGACCCCGACTATCCAGCTTGACCATATGTAAGGCAACACCGGCAGTCTTTTCAAGGTGTTCCAATGAGTGCGTTACAGCATGGTGTTCGATCGGAGAACTGATAACATGACGAATTCCGTAGGTATGAATGGCACCTGCTATAATTGCGTTGTCAGCCTCCGTCCCCCCTGACGTAAAGATGATCTCCCCAGGGGTACAATTAAGTAGCTCAGCTATCTTCTTACGCGCCGACTCTATTCCCGCCCTTACCTTCCGGCCGTGTGAATGCGTGGATGAAGGATTCCCAAAGTTTTCAAGCATATAGGGTTTAATGGCCTCGAAAACTTCCGGATCCAGAGGAGTTGTCGCCGCGTTGTCGAAATAGACTGTCAAACTATCACTTCTTCAATTTCTCGGTAATAATCTCTTTAATATCGCTGATGATCTTCCGCGCGAGATTCTCTGCCTTCGCCTCCATATCCGATTCAGCATAGATGCGGATGATCGGTTCCGTATTCGACTTTCGCAAGTGCACCCATTCGCGATCAAACTCGATCCGCAGCCCGTCAGCTGTATTGAAGGGTTGTTTCTCGTATTTCTTGCGCATATGATCCAGAATCTTGTCGACGTTGATATCGCGCGTCAACTCGATCTTGTTCTTCGATATATAGTAGTTCGGATACTTGCTCCGCAGACGCAGCGCCGTCATCTGTGATGTTGCCAGATGGCTGAGAAATAGGGCAATACCCACCAGCGCATCACGGCCGTAGTGAAGATCAGGGTAAATTATACCGCCATTTCCTTCCCCTCCAATGACCGCGTTCTTCTCCTTCATCATAGTCACTACATTCACCTCGCCCACGGCCGAAGCGAAATACTGCCCGCCCGCTTTCTCGGTGATGTCCTGCAAGGCACGCGTACTTGAGAGGTTGGATACCGTATTCCCTACTTTACCGGCGGTTAATACATAATCGGCAACCGCTACCAGTGTATATTCTTCGCCGAAGGCAGAACCATCTTCGCATACGAGGGCAAGACGGTCAACGTCCGGATCAACAACAATTCCCAGATCATACTGACCTTTAACAATCTCGCGACTGATGTCAGTCAGATGCTCGGGGAGAGGTTCAGGATTATGGGGAAAATGACCGGTCGGCTCACAATACAATTCCTTTACGGTAACGCCAAGAGCACTGAGTAACATCGGCACGGCAATTCCCCCTGTTGAGTTCACCGCGTCGACAACAACCCGAAATCCCCGGTTGCGGATCGCCTCCACATTAACCAGCGGCAACGAAAGGATTGCTTCGATGTGCTTTTCGATATAGCCATCCTTCTTCTGGTATTTGCCCAGTTTCATTACTTGAGCAAATTCGTAGGTTTCAGATTCAGCTAGCCTCAGTACCGCCTCTCCGTCAGCTCCCGATATAAACTCGCCGCGTTCGTTAAGGAGTTTAAGCGCATTCCATTGGATCGGGTTATGGCTGGCGGTGAGGATGATTCCGCCTGCAGCTTTTTCTTCGACAACCGCCAACTCAACCGTCGGCGTGGTAGACAAGCCGAGATCGACTACATGGATACCGAGGCCCTGGAGTGTAGCGCAGACGAGATCGTTCACCACTTTTCCGGAGATACGGGCGTCACGTCCTACAACAACTTTCTTCTCACCTGGTGTCTGAAGAAGCCAGGCACCGTAAGCGGCTGTAAACCTTACAACATCAATCGGGGTCAGATTATCACCCGGTTTGCCGCCAATAGTTCCGCGAATTCCTGAAATAGATTTTATTAAAGCCACCTGACAGTATTTTTGTGTCGGCAAATCTAAACATTTTCAAAATCCAGCCGGCGACACGCCGATGAAAATCCGCAAACGCCGGGTAATTATTACCTTGCCGCGATTGTTCCCCTGTAATATGAAAACTCCGAAGAGCGTACCCGATCCCAAACGAAGCGAAAAACTTGCTGCCTTCGACCGGCTTCTGACCATCATGGACGAGCTCCGCGAAAATTGTCCCTGGGATAAAAAACAAACGCTGGAAAGTCTCCGGCACCTCACGATCGAGGAAACGTATGAGCTTTCGGACGCGATTCTTGACCACGATCTTCCGGAAATCCGCAAGGAGCTGGGTGACCTGATGCTCCATCTCGTTTTCTATGCCCGCATTGCATCGGAGACGGGCGATTTCGATATCGCCGATGTCCTCAACGGCATCTGCGACAAACTGATTCAACGCCACCCACACATTTACGGCGATGTAGAGGCAAATGATGAAGAAGCGGTGAAAGCGAACTGGGAAAAGATCAAACTCAAACAAGGAAATACTTCAGTATTGGAAGGGGTGCCTCGCGCGCTTCCAGCCCTTGTGAAAGCCATCCGAATTCAGGACAAGGCGCGCGGTGTAGGATTCGATTGGGAGCGAAAAGAGCAGGTTTGGGAGAAAGTAGAAGAAGAATTGCGCGAGTTCAAACAGGAATTCAATGCCGCTTCAGGAACTATTAATAAAGAGAAGGCAATGGCCGAGTTTGGCGACCTCTTATTTTCGCTGGTAAATTATGCCCGGTTTATCGACCTCGACCCGGAAGAAGCACTCGAACGGACGAATAAGAAGTTCATCAAACGTTTTCAATACCTGGAGCGCGAATCGGCCCGCGACGGGAAGAAACTGGGCGAGATGACGCTGGCCGAAATGGACCACTACTGGAATCGGGCAAAATCAGAGTAAATTGCCAATCTCCTTCCTGCGGCTATCTTTGCGAATCTATGGCTACTCAAGACGACAACCTGCTTAAGAATGTGATTTCCCATGCCAAAGAGTATGGATTCATCTTTCCTTCCAGCGAAATCTATGACGGACTCAGCGCGGTTTACGATTACGGACAAAACGGCGCGGAACTAAAAAACAACATCAAGGAGTACTGGTGGAAGTTCATGACGTTGCTTCACGACAATATTGTCGGTATCGACGCCGCCATTTTCATGCACCCCACCACCTGGAAGGCCTCGGGCCATGTTGACGCCTTCAACGACCCGATGCTCGACAACAAAGACTCGAAAAAACGTTATCGCGCCGACGTCCTCATCGAAGATGCGATCCAGAAGATGGAGGACAAAATCCAGAAGGAGGTAGACAAGGCCGCCAAACGATTCGGCGAGAGCTTTGACCGGGATATGTTCGTCAAAACCAATCCCCGGGTACTTGAATATCAGAAGCGGATTGACGAAACGAATGAACGCCTCAAGGAAGCGATGGGCAACGGCGACATGGCCGGACTCAAGCAGCTCATCCTCGACCTTGAAATTACCGATCCTATTTCAGGGTCACGCAACTGGACCGATGTACGCCAGTTCAACCTGATGTTCTCAACGGAAATCGGCTCACTCGCTGACGAAGCGAATAAGATATACCTCCGCCCCGAAACCGCCCAGGGGATATTTGTCAATTTCCTGAACGTGCAGAAGACCGGACGGATGAAGATTCCTTTTGGTATCGCCCAGATTGGAAAAGCCTTTCGCAATGAGATTGTCGCCCGTCAGTTCATCTTCCGGATGCGGGAGTTTGAACAGATGGAGATGCAGTTCTTCGTCAAGCCTGGCGAGGAAATGAAATGGTACGAGTTCTGGAAAGAAAAAAGGATGCGGTGGCACCAGGCTCTTGGGCTCGGCGCTGAAAACTACCGGTTCCATGACCACCTCAACCTGGCGCACTACGCCAACGCCGCCTGTGATATCCAGTTCAATTTCCCGATGGGATTCAAAGAACTTGAAGGAATCCACTCTCGGACAGACTTCGATCTTAAGAACCACGAGAAATACTCAGGAAAAAAACTGCAATATTTTGACACAGAAACCAACCAGAGCTTCATACCCTACGTGGTAGAAACGTCGATCGGTCTTGACCGGTGCTTCCTGGCTGTGTTGTCGAAAAGCTATCGCGATGAAAAACTGGAGGATGGCAGTGAACGCTCAGTGCTCGCCCTCCCCCCTGCGCTCGCGCCAAACAAGGTCGCGATCCTGCCCCTTGTCAAGAAAGACGGCCTGCCGGAAAAAGCGGAGAAGATTATGGACGACCTCAAGTACGACCTGAAGTGTTACTATGAAGACAAGGATACCATCGGTCGCCGCTATCGTCGTCAGGACGCTATTGGTACCCCCTACTGTCTGACCATCGACCACCAGACACTCGAAGACGATACCGTCACGGTTCGGGATCGCGACACAATGCAGCAGGAACGCGTAAGCGTTGCAGAAATTCGCGAAAAGATGATCAATGCATGCTCCGTGAATCAGCTACTCCGAAAGATATGACGTATGATGATCGCGCTCATCGCTTGCGTAGTCATCGCCGTCGTGGCCCATCGGTTTCGCGAGTTCTTCAAAACAGGATATCGATACGCCGGACGCAAGGCAGCACCTATACGAACATGGGTGCTGCCGGTTCCGCAACTCTATCGCGAAATCCTCTCCCGCAACTTTGACTACTATCGCAGGCTGCGCGCCGTCGACAAACCGAAGTTCGAAAGAAAAGTCTGCAGCTTCCTCTTCAGCAAACAATTCATCCCCCGGCAAATGCCGGAAGTGCCCGTCGAAGCGCGTGTTCTTATCGCCGCGTCTGCCGTGCAACTAACCTTCGGATTGCCCAACGTGTACCTTCAGCACTTTGACAAGATCCTCGTTTATCCCAATGAATACTATTCGTCTATCACCCGGAAATATCACAAGGGAGAAGTGAATCCGCGCTTCGGGATTATCGTGCTGTCGTGGAAAAACTTTGTCGAAGGCTATGCCCGCCCGGAGCATCCCCAAAACGTTGGCTTGCATGAGATGGCACATGCACTGCGACTGGAGAATATTATACGCCATCGCGAATTCAAATTTTTTGACGAAGCGCTGATCAGCGAGTTCGATCGTCATGCCCGGGCCTTCTGCGAGAACCCAGAGGAGAGAATCCCTTTCTTCCGACCTTATGCCTGCACAAACGAGCACGAATTTTTCAGCGTGGCAGTCGAAAATTTCTTCGCAAGGCCGGATGCTTTCCACGAAGAACAACCGATACTATACGATATCATGCGCCGTCTCCTCCGTCAGGATCCCCTCAAGTTGATGGTACAGCAAGCGGCTGCTGAAAATGTTTAACCACTTTATAACGATACCTTTTCATGACCTGGGACACCTTGCTTTCGCCGGAACGCCGACTTCAAAAAAAAACCAGCGGCGAACCTTCGCGAAGTTCATTTGAGCAGGATTACGACCGGATTATCTTCTCCCATCCTTTTCGCCGACTGCAAGACAAGACACAGGTACACCCTCTGCCCGAGCACGATTTCGTACATACCCGGCTAACTCACAGCCTCGAAGTATCAAGTGTAGGGCGATCCCTGGGGAAGAAAGCAGGAGAGATCATTCTGGAGCGACACCCCGAACTTCGGTCAAACTTTACACTATTCGACTTTGGAGCCGTCACCGCCGCCGCCGCCCTGGCGCACGACCTCGGCAATCCTCCGTTCGGTCATGCAGGGGAAGATTCCATATCCGATTTCTTCAAACACCATCCGTTAGGGAAGCGATGGCAAAGCGAAGTAACTGCTGCCCAATGGGAAGACCTCATCCGTTTCGAAGGAAATGCCCAGGGATTTCGCATCCTGAACAAGGACCAGTATGGCCTCCGGCTGACGTATGCCACACTCGGCGCCTTTACAAAATACCCTTGCCCGGCACTTGTTGATGAGCGGCAGCCCGGCCGAAAAAGTCAGAAAAAATTCGGATTCTTCCAGTCGGAACGCGAATCATTCATCGAAGTCGCCGATGCCCTGGGCCTCATCCGCATGGCGGACAATATATGGTGTCGCCACCCCCTGGCTTTCCTTGTCGAGGCAGCTGACGACATCTGCTACAATATCATCGACCTGGAGGATGGGTGCAGACTCGGCCTTGTGTCCTTTGACGAAACGGTGGATTTACTGGGGGGAATCCTCGGCGACAAACTCAACCGATCGCGCCTGGCCGAGATCGACGACCTCAATCAAAAATTGGGAATTCTTCGATCGATGGCCATCGGTCAACTGATCGACGCCTGCATAGAAGTATTTGCCGACCATGAATCCGCAATACTCGATGGGTCCTTCGACCAGGCACTTGCCGACTTGAGCCGATACAGCAATTCCCTTCGGGAAATCAGCCGTGTCTCCGTTGAGCGCATTTACCACGCGCGCCATGTCGTAGAAATCGAAGCCTCCGGCCACCAGATTTTACCCGGCCTCCTCGAAGAATTCACGGAAGCCGGAGCAAGTATGTTGTCAGGGAACTCGTCAAGGAAACACAAGAACCTGAGCTTGCTCTTGCCTCGGGAAATAGCCTCCGGAATAAAGCCCGGCATCGAACCCTATGATATGCTCAGGACTATCATCGACTTCGTTTCCGGCATGACCGATCGCCATGCATTATCCTTGTACCGGAAGATTAAGGGAATCAGTTTATGACTACCTTAGCTGCTTGATGTTTTATCTGGAGGCAGACATGCGACAATGATGCGGCACGCCCGAAAAATCGTATTTGCAGGATTATCGGTGATCACCCTTATGGTAATCGTGATCCTCGTCCTGGCAGGGTATAATGGACGCGCCATTCAACAAAGCCATGAAGCAGAAGTCGAGGTTGGGAGAATCAGACAAGCCTACGACCTTATTAGCAAGTCGGTCGTAGGTATCCTCGGGGCACACCCTCTATCGACTTTTTCAGGCCACCTGCCCGATTCCCTATTACAACAACTCGACACGTCGTTTTCCGCGTTGAAATTGGAAAACGACTCCGATCTGCACCAGGCCATCGATTCAATCAGCGCCTACGCACGCTTTATCTTAAGCCGGCATTCGGTTGCCGAAACAGAAGGAGAGATTTCACCCTCGGATTCCGCCTTCAGGCTTCTGGAACAATACACGTCGCTCGAAGACAAGTTTATCCTTCGCTTACGCGCTGCGGAAGCAAACGCCCGCGATCAGCACCAGGTAGTGGCAAAATATCATTCAATACAACTTTTGCTTTTAGCCCTTTGCCTGCCTACTATCGTTTTTGTCGCCGTGTATTCCGGCAACGCGCTCAGAAAAGGCCGGGCGGTCGAAGAAGAAAATCAGCGCCTCAGGGAACAGAAGCAGCAACTCGAAACGACGATGACCGAACGCGCGCGCGAGTTGCATCTTCGAAATGAAGAGATCATGGCGCAGAACAAGGAACTCCGCGAACAACAGGAAGCGCTGGCCGACCGAAATGCAGCGCTTCAGGAGGCGCATAAAACGATTGAAAGCCAGCACAGGGAGATCCAATCGCTGTACGACAACCTGAAGGCCGAAGTCGACAACAGGACGGTAGAACTTCGGAAAACAAACGAAGAGCTGATTCAGCAGAACAGCCAGCTGGAGCAGTTCGCCTTTATTGCCGCTCACAACCTCCGGGCACCTCTCACGCGCGTCATGGGATTGGCTAACATGATCAAGATGAGCGCCACGGTGGAAGAGCGCGACGAGGCACTTGATAAATTAATCTCTTCCACGCACGAGACTGATCAGGTGGTCCGCGACCTCAACGCTATTCTAAATATCAAGCGTCGCACGGCAAACCTCGCCGAAGTCAGACTGGTCGAATCGCTCGACCGCGTTAAGCGAATACTAGCGGCAGAGATCTCGGGCACCGGGGCGAAAGTCGCACACAACTTCTCCGAAGCAGACAGAGTCTACGCCATCGGTCAATACGTAGAGAGCGTCCTCTTTAACCTCATCAGCAACTCCATTAAATACCGCGACCCAGCAAGGACTCCGCTGATCGCGCTAAAAACCACCAACCAGGACGATTACGTGTGTCTTTCGTTGATGGACAACGGGCTGGGCATAGACCTGAAAAAGTACGGTGAGGGCCTTTTTGGCCTGTACAAGCGCTTTCACCTGCATGTGGAGGGACGGGGCCTTGGGCTATATCTGGTCAAGACCCAAATGGAGGCACTGGGCGGCCGGGTAGAAGTCGAGAGCAAACCCAACGAGGGCACCACCTTCAACATTTTCTTCAAACGCTATTTGATATGAAATAGCACATGAAGACAAAGCGTCTGCGTCAGATTGCCTGTAAATTCATACTTTTGAGCCCTTAAAATACCATCACCGATTATGTGGGACCGAATAGCCCAATCTATCATTAACTACCGGCTTGCCCTTATTCTCCTTATCGCCGTGGCAACCGCCATTATGGGCTACTACGCTACCAAGGTCGAGATGAGTTACGATCTCGCCCGCACCGTTCCTCTCAACGATCCGGATATGGTCATGCTGCAGCGGTTTAAGCAGCAGTTCGGAGAGGATGGTAACATAATCGCGGTCGGATTCCGTGATAGCGCCATCTACGAGCAAAAAAACTTCGAAGCCTACCGCGATCTGGCACGTACGATCAGACAAATCAGCGGCGTCAGCGAGGTAATTGCACTCCCACTTCTCAAAGTAGCTCTGAAAGACACCGAGAACACCCGCTTCTACCTTGCCAATATTTTCCCCGAATCAATCAAACCCGAGGAATTTGACAGCCTCCTCGCCCTGACCCAGAGCCAGCATCTGTACATGAATCAGTTGGTCAACCGGAAAAACGGGGCGACGATGATGATCGTTTCCGTGAACAAAGACGTCATGAATTCGGCCCTGCGGGAGCCCCTGACCGACGCCTTACTCGAAGCAACTGCCTCGTTTGAACGCGCTACGGGAATCGAGGCTCATTACGCAGGATTACCCTTTATCCGGACAGTCGTGGCCAACCAGGTGAAGCGCGAAATGCGTTTCTTTCTCATCGCCTCTGTGCTGATCACAGGACTTATCATGTACCTGTTCTTCCGGTCAACCCGCGCGGTGCTGTTCTCTATGATCATCATTGGCATCCTCGTGGTCTGGACGATGGGAACGCTGGCGATGTTCGGCTACAAAATTACCCTGCTTACCGGCCTTATTCCTCCGGTAATAGTAACGCTGGGAATTACGAACGCCATTTACCTGCTCAACAAGTACCACCTGGAATATGCCCGCACTGGCGACAAGATGACGGCAATCTCTTCAGTGGTCAGGAAGATGGGACTGGCGACGTTCCTCACCAACCTTACCGTCGCCATCGGGTTTCTTACGCTGCTCGCAACCGATATAATTGTACTGCGAGAGTTCGGTATTGTTGCAGGTCTGAATATTCTCGCCCTGTTTTTCGTGAGCCTGGTCATGATCCCCAGTGTCTTCGCATGGCTTCCCACACCTTCGAAACGCCACTTAAGCCACCTCAACTTCAAAGGGATGGGCTCGTTTCTCCGCCGCGTCGACCGCATGGTCATGCATCGCAGACCGGTGATCTACCTGACATCGATCGTACTGGCGGTCGTGTCTGCATACGGGATCTGGCAACTTAGATCAGTGTCGTTCATGGTCGACGACGTACCGGAAGACAGCACAGTAAAAAAAGATCTGGCCTTTTTTGAAGCCAACTTCAGCGGAATAATGCCGCTCGAAATGGTAGTGGAGTTCGACACACGTCGGCGAAGACCTCTGCTGGATGTACGAAACCTTCAGATGGTTAATGAGTTCGAGCAATTCCTCGACTCCCTGCCCAACATATCAACACCTGTCTCGCTGATCAGTTTTGTAAAGGCTGCGAAGCAAGCGTTCTATAATAATAATCCCGACCAATACGAACTGCCCTCGAAAAGTGAGGCCTCGTTTATTCTCCGATACCTTCGCGGTCAAAGCGACAACACCGGACTTTTCCGCTCATTCGTTGATTCAACCTTCACCAGAATGCGCATCTCCGCGCAAATGGCAGACATCGGTTCAGAGCGTATGGATTCCCTTGTGCATTACTCGATTGAGCCCCGGATGAAATCGATTTTTGTCGCCAACGGAGAAGACACCATTCGCACTTTCATTACCGGCACGACAAAGCTCTTTATCAAAGGGAACAAGTTCCTGATTGACAATCTCAAGGAGAGCCTTCTCCTCGCCTTTCTTCTGATTACTCTGTCGATGGTAGCACTGTTTGCCAATGTGCGGATGATTGTCATTTCCCTTCTGCCCAACCTTCTGGCGTTGATGATCACTGCAGGCCTGATGGGCTATTTTGACATACCTCTCAAGGCGAGTACCGCATTGATTTTTAGTATTACATTCGGTATCTCTGTCGACAACTCAATCCGGTTCCTGGCGAAGTACCGTCAGGAAATTCTGGGCAACCGCTTCCAGGTGAAACGCGCCGTTACCGATAGCATCCTCGAAACAGGGAAGAGTATCATCTACACGTCCGTTGTCCTGTTTGCCGGATTTATCATCTTTGCCTTCTCCGACTTCGGCGGGACGATTGCACTTGGAATTCTGACTTCGACCACCCTCGTGATTTCGATGTTCACCAATCTTATCCTGCTTCCGGCGCTCATTGTCAGCTTCGATAAACCGAAAGCAAGCGACAAAGAACACCTGCTGATTGACGATTTCGACGCCAGTTTTTACGGCGAGCAGGAGGATGAAGAAATTGACCTGAGTAAAATACGGGTAAACAACCGCCACGCCGCAGCCGAGTAGGCGATTTGCTCATTTGACCTTATCTTTGCGCTCTTATGGAAACCGGAATCGGTTCTTTTACCCATGAGCAGCAAATACAAAGAATACAAGGACTTAAATTTCCCCGCTATTGCTGAGGAAGTACTCGCTTTCTGGCAGCAGGAAAACATTTTTGAGAAGTCGGTTTCGAACCGGGAAAACGCGCCTAGTTACACCTTCTATGAGGGCCCTCCCTCGGCCAACGGAACGCCGGGGATTCACCACGTAATGGGTCGCACAGTGAAAGACCTCGTTTGCCGCTTCAAGACACTCCAGGGTTACCAGGTCAAACGAAAAGGAGGATGGGACACGCATGGCCTACCCGTTGAACTCCAGGTAGAAAAGCTCCTCGGAATCACCAAGGATGACATAGGAAAGAAAATCTCCGTCGCCGACTACAACAAAAAGTGCCGGGAAACGGTGATGATGTATAAAGACCAGTGGGATGACCTTACCCGAAAAATGGGCTATTGGGTCGACCTGGAAAGTCCCTACATCACCTATGAAAATGAATATATCGAGTCGATCTGGTGGATCCTGAAAAAGCTTTATGACAAAAAGCTTCTTTACAAGGGATATACGATTCAGCCTTACTCTCCCGGGGCAGGCACCGGACTGAGCTCGCACGAGTTGAATCTCCCCGGCTGCTATAAAGATGTCAAAGACACTACGGTTGTCGCTCAGTTTGAAGTGATTCGCGATGGGAAATCGGATTTCCTGTTCTCAAAAGCCGCGAATGTGTACATCCTCGCCTGGACGACCACGCCATGGACACTTCCGGCTAACACAGCCCTGACGGTCGGAGACAAGATCACCTACGTCCAGATCAATACATTCAACGCGTATACCCACAAGCCGGTGAGTGTCGTCCTGGCCAAAGATCTTGTAGGGCGGTACTTCTCCGACAAACACCGCGATCTTAAGCTCGCCGACTACAAGCCCGGCGACAAAGCCATCCCTTACGAAATCGTAGGCGAATTCAGCGGGAGCGAACTTGTAGGCGTTCGGTACCACCAACTCCTACCCTATGCGACTCCGGCCAACAATCCGGAGCAGGCATTCCGGGTTATTGCTGGCGATTTTGTCACTACCGAAGACGGTACTGGCGTCGTCCATACCGCTCCGACCTTCGGTGCCGACGACTTCCGGGTAGCAATGCAAAACGGCGTCCCGGCCATGACTGTTCTCGATGCCGAAGGCAATGAAATCCCCGTCGTCGACAAGAAAGGAAAATTTATCTCTGCTGTAGGCGAGAAAATTGCGGCTCAAGTCGAACAATACAACATTCGAACGCACAAGCCGCTAGGTCCGGATGATTTCTACGTCAAGAATTACACCGACGAAGATGAGTCACATCCAGATTACAAGCCTACCGATGTTATCATTTCGATCATCCTGAAAGAAGAAAACAAAGCGTTCAAGGTCGAAAAATACGAACACCCTTATCCACACTGCTGGAGAACTGACAAACCGGTGTTGTATTATCCGCTCGACTCCTGGTTTATCCGGACCACCGCGCTGAAAGACAAAATGGTCGAAGTAAACAAGACCATTCATTGGAAACCCGAATCGACCGGAACGGGACGCTTTGGCAACTGGCTGGAAAATCTGGTCGATTGGAACCTGTCACGTTCGCGCTATTGGGGCACACCGCTGCCCATCTGGCGCACACGGGATGGCAAAGAAGAACGATGCATTGGGTCGCTGTCAGAGCTCAAAGAAGAGATAGAGCGATCGATCACCAAGGGACATATGACATCGTCTCCGTTGGATCATGGAGACCTCCATCGACCCTACGTTGATGAAATTATCCTGACGAGTCCTTCCGGTGAACCGATGTATCGCGAACCAGATCTAATCGACGTCTGGTTCGATTCCGGCGCCATGCCCTACGCGCAATGGCACTACCCTTTTGAAAACAAGGATATCTTCGAAAAGAACTACCCGGCTGATTTTATTGCTGAAGGCGTAGACCAGACCCGTGGCTGGTTCTTTACTCTGCATGCCATCGCCGTTCTGATCAATGATTCCAGTGAGGAGATTCAGGAGGTAAACCGCAAGAACAATAATCCCGGCCTCGCCTTCCGGAACGTAATATCCAATGGTCTCGTGCTTGACAAGAACGGGAATAAGATGTCGAAACGTCTGGGCAATGTCGTCAATCCGTTCGATGCCCTGGCTAAATACGGCCCCGACCTTGTACGGTGGTACATGATCGAAAACGCGCCTCCGTGGGACAACCTCAAGTTCGACTTTTCGGGTATCGTCGAAGTGCAACGACGCTTCTTCGGCACCCTGCTCAACACTTACTCGTTCTTTGCTATGTACGCCAATATCGACGGCTTCGTAATGGACGAGATGAACAACGTCGATAGCAGGCACAAGACAAGTCTTGACCGCTGGATCACTTCGAAACTTCAGTCGTTGATCATCGAAGTAACACGCGCTTACGACGATTACGAGCCTACCCGGGCCGCGCGGGCAATCCAGGAGTTCGTCAACGACCACTTATCGAACTGGTACGTGCGTCTCAACCGGAAGCGATTCTGGAAGCCTTCGGCCGAAAACCAGCAACCGGGCACACTCAGTGACGACAAGAAGGCCGCGTATGAAACACTTTATGAGTGTCTCATGGTAACGGCTCAGCTTATGTCGCCGATTGCTCCTTTCTTTAGCGAATGGCTGTACCGGAATCTTACGGATAATATTCGTGACCGCGCCGTTGCCAACAAAACACCGCTCCGGCATCCTTCCATCCACCTCACCGATCTCACCCAAGCGGAGGAAGGTCGCATTGACAAAAACCTCGAACAGTCGATGGACTATGCGCAACGCATCTGTTCGTTGGTGCATTCGATCCGAAAAAACTCAAAAATCAAAGTACGCACGCCGCTGCAAAAAATTCTCCTGCCGGTGATTGACCGCACCTTCATAGAGCGTATCCGCCCTGTCGAAGACATCATCATGGCCGAAGTCAACGTAAAAGCCGTTGAGTATGTAGATGACACATCCGGAATCCTTGTTAAGAAAGTCAAGCCGAATTTCGCAAAGCTCGGCAAGCAATACGGACCGCGGATGAAGGAGGTGACCGCAGTTATCGGCGGCTTCGATCAGAATGACATCGCCACGCTCGAAAAAACGGGGACATTGCAGAAAGGCGAATTTACCTTAACCCCGGAGGATGTCATCATCACATCGGAAGACATTCCCGGATGGTCGGTCGCCTCGGACAATAACGTCACAGTCGCCCTCGACGTTAATATTACGGACGAACTTCGGAAAGAAGGTGTGGCGCGGGATTTTGTCAACCGCATTCAGAACCTTCGAAAAGATTTGGGATTAGAGGTTCTCGACAAGATTAACATCGAAGTCGAAGCCAACGGAGATGTTCTCGTTTCGGCGATTGACACCCACAAGGAGTATATTCAAACAGAAACACAGGCCCTGCGACTTGAACTGAAAAACACGATTTCCGAGGCACAGGAAATTGACATGGACGAGTTCAACGCTCGCGTGAAAATAACGGTCAACCGATAACGGTGTAAACAGCCATCATGAAGATCTACAAATATTTCATCCTTGCGCTTGTCATCATTGTTATTGACCAGACCTCGAAGCTTCTTGTCCACAACTATATGTATCTCCACCAGGAGATCAATGTTATCGGTGAATGGTTTCGTCTGCATTACCTCCTGAACCCGGGTATGGCATTCGGCATCCGGTGGAATAATGAATTCGGAAAACTGGCCCTCACCGGTTTTCGCATAGTGGCCATGATCGGGATCGGCTACTACCTCTGGAAGATGGCTCTTCGCAACACTCACCCCGGTTTTCTCTGGTGTATGGCCTTGATCCTCGGCGGCGCCGTAGGGAATGTTATTGACAGTATATTCTACGGCGTGTTGCTGAACAATCATCCCCCCGACTCCCCTACGCCCTGGTTTCACGGGCAGGTGATCGATATGCTGTTCTTCCCGCTGTTTGATTTCACCTGGCCCGATTGGGTACCTTTTGTCGGCGGCGATGACTTCCTCTTTTTCAGTCCCGTCTTCAACATCGCCGACTCTTCCATTTTTATCGGTGTCCTTATCATACTCCTGCGACAACGAGCCTTCTTCAAAGAAGAAAAAGGAGCAACATCTTCTGTCGTCTTTGGCGAGCAGGCCGTAGACAGCCGCCCGACCGGAGACACCGAAGAAAACGAACAGCATCAGGAAGAATCTCCCCAGTAATCAGTCTCCGGGCAAGCGGTTATTTCGGGCGCCGTGCAAAAAAACGATACGGCCCAATTGTATATTCTTGTTACTTTTAGGGATTATTTAAACCAAACCCTGGAATTACATGAGTTTGTTTATCAAGAAGCCGTTGGCGGCACTCATGGCGCAGGCTGAAGGCTCCGTGGAGTTGAAGCGCACTTTGGGTCCCGCAAATCTTGTGGCCCTGGGTGTAGGCGCTATTATTGGTGCGGGTCTTTTCTCCATTACCGGGCTCGCAGCGGCTAACAATGCCGGGCCAGCGATAACCATTTCGTTTGTCATCGCAGCCGTAGGTTGCGCGTTCGCCGGCCTGTGCTATGCGGAGTTCGCATCGATGATTCCTATCGCCGGGAGCGCCTACACGTACTCATACGCCACCATGGGTGAGTTCATCGCCTGGATTATCGGATGGGATCTCGTGCTCGAGTACGCGCTGGGAGCTGCGACAGTCGCGATCAGTTGGTCAGGATACCTCCTCAAATTTCTTGAATATTACGACATATACTTACCCCCGGAGCTGACAATATCGCCGTTCCAAACCATCACACTGGCGGATGGAACATTGGTATCAGGCGTCATGAACCTTCCCGCCGTATTCATTATCGTAGTTGTTTCGCTCATCCTGATGAAAGGCACACAGGAATCAGCACTCGCTAACGCCATTATTGTAGCCTTGAAAGTCGGAGTAGTTCTTGCCTTCGTGATCCTCGGGTGGGCCTATATCAAGCCGGAAAACTATCAGCCCTACATCCCGGCAAACACAGGAATATTCGGTGAATTTGGATTCAGCGGTATTATCCGCGCTGCAGCGATAGTATTCTTCGCCTATATAGGATTTGACGCCGTCTCCACAGCGGCGCAGGAAACCAAGAATCCCAAGCGTGATATGCCGATCGGAATCCTGGGTTCGCTTATCGTCTGTACCATCCTCTATATGCTCTTCGCCCACGTCATGCTGGGTCTGGCCAATTATCAGGAATTCGCCGGGAAAGACGGTATCGCGCCCGTTGCGGTGGCCATTGCCCATACGCCTTACGTCTTTCTGCAACAGGCCGTTATTCTGGCCATCCTCGCTGGCTATGTTTCCGTTATCCTCGTGATGCTCCTCGGCCAATCAAGGGTGTTCTACTCGATGTCGCAGGATGGACTTCTCCCCAAACTTTTCTCGGAAATTCACCCGAAGTGGAAAACACCTTACAAGTCGAACTTACTCTTTATGCTGTTTGTGAGTCTGTTCGCCGCTTTTGTCCCTGCCAATGTGGTGGGCGAGATGGTGAGTATCGGAACACTCTTTGCCTTTGTTCTGGTTTGTATCGGTATCTGGGTACTCCGTGTAAAACAACCCGACGCCCCGCGTACCTTCAAGGTTCCGCTTGTTCCGCTAATCCCCATCCTCGGAGTAGCGACGTGTATGTTCATGATGGTCTACCTGCCTGCCGACACCTGGATACGTCTCGGTGCATGGATGCTACTCGGCATCGTGATCTACTTCGTCTACAGCAAGAAACGCAGCGTCCTCCGACACGGGCGCAGGCCCTGACGGCACTCCCGCATTCCGCCAGAAGGAGTAGCGCAAATTGAAAGCAAAAGGCCATTCCGGTACTCCCGGAATGGCCTTTTCATTAGGTCTTTGTGATGAGTTTTCTATTCGAGCCCCTTGAGCTTCATCTTCTGAAACTCCCGGAAACGACGAATCATAGCCAGCGACATACCCAGCATAAGCATGAGAGTACCTATCCAGAGCACGTTGATAAGAGGTTTCTCGAATGCCTTCAGAATAACATAGTCCTTCTGACGAGTACTTAACCCAATGGTGAATTGGTTTGTTTCAGGGTGAATGTTCATCAACGTGAACTGTACACCCAAATCGCTCACTTCATATGGAATGCGCCCAACCATCCGGTTGCGAATCACGAAAATGGGCTCAGCGATGTAATCCCGATACTCACCCTGAACGCGAACATATCCTCTTACAGCGACATCAGTGGAATCAAGAGTTACGGACCCGATTGAATAAATACGTTCTACCTTCTCAAGCGTCGCCACATAGTCGTTTGCGAAGAACTGTTCATTAAACCCTACGCGTATCTCTTCCAATTCGCTCCACTCAGCTTTTTCCGGATCGTTGAGATCGACAACATGGGCGTAAAGGTCCTTGGCAAGGTCTCGTTTAATATCCGGTGAGGCCGCAAGTCCCATTTGCGGATTATCCTGGACACGCGGATACAGGCGATGCTCCTTTCCGTTCTGACTGATCAGTTGAATCTCATAATATCGGTTCTCGGGGAAGATCTCAAAAGTATCCCCCGCTGTGAACATCTTCCGATTCCTGTAAATGATATCTCGCTTCGCAACAACTCTGTAGGGATCTTCAGTAAACTGGACATCGTTTGGATCAATGTATCCTGATTTTTCACGTGCCTCAAGTCGATCTCCCTTAAATTCTATATGATAGCCTGCCATTGTCCGGGGTTCGTTGATAAACAGTAGCAGGTTCTCGCGGTTGAATTCATCGCTTGCCTCACGGCTGTACAGCAATCCTGTGTTATTCAACGAGACAACATTGGAATAGCCCGACGAGAAGACAATGCCCACAAGCATCATTCCGACTCCAATGTGCGCAACAGCACCGCCCGACAATCCCGGACTTGATTTAATAACACTAATAAGAATTTTTCCATTTGCCGTGATCGTAAACAGGCCGGAGAGAAGAACGGCCATGAAACCGGCATTGAGAATAGCTTCGGCACCGAATTGATATATTATGATCTGCAGAAGGATGACGAAGGCCACCAGGGCGACAAGCACGGGACCCAGCAACTCCTTCCACAGCTGGCGAAGGTCTATTTTCTTCCACCAGAAGTATTGTCCTACGCCTGAGAGCAGTGCAAGCCCTACGGCAAACCACAATTGCCAGGATGTGTAGTATCCCACCTGATCGGCAGGCGGCGCCATATTCGAAGAGCCGCCAAAAACATTATTCACTATGCTATTCCACACAGGGATAGACGTCGGCACAATAACCTGAAAACCCATCAGGCACAAAACCGTCACGCCTACAAAAATCCAGAACTCGCGCGAATAGGTCGAAACCTCTTTATCAGTCGTTGGAATTTCTTTCCATCGCCAGATGCACAAGGCCGCAGCCAGAAACAGAAAGAAGAACATGTAGAGCAGGAGTTGGCCCGACAGGCCAAGGTCGGTGAACGAATGTACCGACGCGTCGCCAAGGATACCACTCCTTGTAAGGAACGTTGAATAGAGAATCAGGACAAAGGTAACGACCACAAGAATGATCGAAGCCTTCAACGCTGTCTCGCTGTTCTTGTACGTAATCATCGTATGAATGCCAGCGACAAGAACGAGCCATGGTACGTACACCGCATTTTCGACGGGATCCCAATTCCAGTAGCCTCCAAAATTCAGCGTTTCATAAGCCCAATATCCGCCCATCAAAATACCCAGGCCCAGCGTTGCAGCGGCAAACAAACTCCACGGAAGCGCCGGCCTGACCCAGTCGCGATATTTCTTCAACCACAGTCCGGCTATACAGAATGAGAAGGGGATCAACGTCGCGGCAAAACCCAGGAAGAGCGTCGGCGGGTGGATAACCATCCAGTAGTTTTGCAGCAGTGGGTTGAGACCCCGGCCATCGGGCGGAACATAGTCCGGTTGTGTCTGGAAGACCGGAGCATCCGGAATAGCGTCGCGCAGCAATATAAACGGAGAGCTACCGATCTTGAAGTCAATTCCAGGCAACACGACGCCGAGAATCATCGACGCCAGGAAGGCCTGCACGATAGCAAACACCGTCATTACCGGAGCTTCCCAGAAGCGGTTGGTAAGAATCAGCACGATACCGAGTACCGCATGCCAGAACATCCACAGAAGAAAGCTTCCCTCCTGCCCGTTCCAGAAGGTAGAAACCAGATAATGGTTGGGGAGCTTGCTGTCTGAATAATTATAAGCGTAGTGATATTCGAAATAGTGATTCGCGATGATGACAAACAACGCTACGCAAATACCGAGAACTGATATCGCGTGTGCAAAAAAACTAACCTTTCCGTTCTGTCTCCAGAATTTGTCCTGCTCGAGAGACTTCGCTGATGTCGCCTTGAAGTAAGAGAATGCGGAGGCGAGGGCCGTGACAAACGAAGTTATGACAAAGAAATGACCCAGGTCACCGATAAAATAATGAATCATAGCGAATGAGGAAGTACGAATTTTAGGAAGGTTGTTAAACCGTTACACCTTCTTCCTGATACTTGGAGGGACATTTCAGTAATATCTTGCTCGCCTTGAAAGTTTCCCCTTCGTAGCGACCAATCACCACGACTTTTTCCGACCGGGCAAAATCCTGAGGCATGGGTTCGTTGTATTCAACGCGCTGTTTCCGACCTTTTTCATCCACGAGAACGAAACTGAAGGAAACTTTGTCGAGCCCTGTTTCGATACCGATCACATTGCCCTGGGCATCTTTGGTCAGCTCACCGACGACGTGGATATCGCGCTTATTGCCATTGCTGGCCAGCTTGTATGCTGTGCTAAAATCAACGTACGTACTGGCATCGCCGGCTGTTGATACCAGTATGCCGATCGCTGCAGCTATGATAACAATGATAAAGATGTGGGATTTTTTCATCGCGAAATGGCTTGAAACTTCGGTCGAAATCAGAACGCTTTGCGCGTCTCTTTAGTTTGATTCTTTTCCTGAAATCCCCGCTCCAGACGGGTAAGCTTCCGGTCAAGCATGAACAAATACGCAATCAGGCCAAACAGGACAATCAAAACGATGGCTACTACCACGTATATCTTGCCGTCGGCACGGAAGGCATCCGCCATTTCGGCACTCTGGCCAAAAGCGCTTGATGCGACAAGCATCATACAGGCACACATTATTCTAGTCATCGCTTTCATAGGCTAAGTCAAGATTTTTGTCGTGTAGGGCGCGAAACCGAATCCGGAGATTGGCAATCCAGAGGCCGATGAGAAACCAACCGATCACCGCCGGATAGAAGATTACCCGCATTCGGTTGTCAAGATCATAGGCATTGAAGCCGGGATTGCCCCCACTGCCCGGATGCAGAGAATCCTGCAATCGAGGGATGATAAAAATCAGCGGAATCATCGCAGCAAATGCAAAAATGTTATAAACGGCGCTAAGCCGTGCTCTCTGTTCCTGATTATCAATGGAGCCCCTCAGCACGAAATAGGCCAGGTAAACCAGAAGCGCAATAGCCGCTCCATTTTGCTTCGGATCCCCGTGCCACGGTGAACCCCACGTGTAATTGGCCCACAGCATGCCGGTAAAGATTCCCAGCAACCCGAAAGCCGTTGCAACGTGGGCGTATTCTACTGACTTATGATCAAGGGCAGGATCCGGCTTCCTGAGATAGCGAATTGCATGGAAAAGGGAAAAACCGTAAAGGAGCACCATCCCAAACCACATCGGAACATGGAAGTATAGGGCACGGACTGTTTCGTTGAGGATATCAAGGCGCGGAACGTCCGACAGCAATCCGGCTGTATGAACGAATACCAGGATTCCAATTGCCAGAATTTTCAACCATTTGTTCATGATACCCACCTAAAACCGGCGCAATTTAGTCATGAAACGCGGATACCCCTACTAAATGTAGTTTTTAAAATCATGGCCGGAAGAGGGCAAAACAGCCGCTTCCGCTCCGTTAGCTTCGCCAAACGTAGGGGAAGAGCACGTAAGCCAGAGCTGCAAGAATTCCGTCTATGGCAAGAAGATTCAACAGTTCATCGTAGCTCACCGTAGGGTCGAGTTGATCAACCACGTTCTTGGTAATGCGGATCGCCATCAGAAGTATCCCGATAAGAATGGGAAAGCTCATAACGGCCATCAGGATATTACTGTTATTAGCCCGCGCCGCAATCGCCGAAATAAGGGTCAACGCCCCTGAAAACCCAATCGACGTCAGAAGCAAGGTGGTCAGAAAAAGCACTTTGTCACCAACCGGATTGGCTATAAAGACGCTGAAAAAGCCATATCCCACTACTGACAGCACAAAACACAAAATCGAATTGTAGAGAATCTTTGCAATGATAATACGGTCCGGACCCGCGATAGCGTAATAGTATATAGACAGGCCCTTTCGCTCGCCAATAAAGCTCTTGGCCACCGTGTTGACCACCGAAAAAAGGATCGTCAGCCAGAAGAGAGCAGACCAGGTGGCCGCATTGATGGTATTGTGGTGTAGGCTGAAGGTGATGTAACAGATAAAAATCAGGCTGAGCAGGTACAGGGCGATGCCCGAAATCACCGACTTCCGGCGAAGCTCTATCGTAAACTCCTTTTTTAATAGTATGGCGACGTCAGCCCACAAATTCTGAAAGATTTTTGACAGGATTCTTCCGGCACCGGTCAACAAAGCCGTTCAGTCCGAGATTCACGGACAGTATGCTAAATCCAAGGTGCAATTTATATACAATACGGCTAATCTTCCTATTTTTGCCGTCCTCGAAGAACTCCACTTGCAAACTATGTCCTCATCCAATACTATTCTCATCACCGGAGCAGCCGGTTTCATCGGATTCCATTTGACCAAAAAAGCGACAAATCTCGGCTACAAGGTCGTTGGCATCGACAATCTAAACGACTACTACGATGTCACGCTCAAGGAGGCTCGGCTTGCGCAACTTAAAGAGCTCCCTTCTTTTTCTTTTGAAAAGCTTGACCTCGCCGACCGGGAAGGGTTGAATCGGCTGTTCGACAAGTGGAATTTCTCGTGTGTGATAAACCTCGCGGCGCAGGCAGGTGTGCGCTACTCATTGGTCAATCCGCACGCTTACCTGGAAAGCAATCTTCACGGATTCCTTAACATCCTTGAAGCGTGCCGCCACCACAAGACCGGCCACCTCATTTACGCGTCTTCGAGCTCAGTGTACGGGGCAAACAAGAAAATGCCTTTCTCGATTCACCACAATGTGGACCACCCTATCTCGCTGTATGCGGCATCGAAGAAGGCGAACGAGCTGATGGCTCACACGTACTCGGCGCTCTACAATCTTCCCACAACCGGGCTAAGGTTCTTTACCGTGTACGGCCCCTGGGGTCGTCCTGATATGGCCTTGTTTCTGTTTACCAAAGCCATTTTGGAAGGTAAGCCGATCGATGTCTACAATCACGGCAAAATGAAACGCGACTTTACGTATGTGGACGACATCGTTGAATCTATCGGACGATTGATCCCGCGACCCCCTAAACCCAACGAAGAATGGAGCGGCTTTAGCCCCGATCCCGCGACAAGTTTCGCTCCCTACAAAGTATATAATATTGGAAACAACAAACCCGTTGAACTTCTGCGATTCATTGAAATCGTCGAGGAGAAAACGCAAAAGAAAGCGGTGAAGAACTTCATGCCTATCCAGGACGGCGATGTACCGGAAACCTTTGCCGACGTTGATGACCTCATGCGTGACGTTGACTTCAAACCCGAGACCCCCATCGAGGAAGGCGTTGGTAAATTCGTCGACTGGTTCAGAGAATACTACAAAATATAACCAAGCAAATCAGCACAGATGGAGAGAATTGGAATCATCGGGCTCGGCTACGTCGGCCTCCCCCTCGCCGTAGAATTCGGCAAGGTCATGGACGTGATCGGCTTCGATATAAACGAAGAACGCATTAAAGAACTGAGAGACGGATTCGACAGGACGCGCGAAGTAGAGTCTGAAGACCTCAAAGCAGCAAAGCACCTGTCGTTTTCCGCCGATCTGAAGGACTTGAGTAACGTCAGCTTTTTTATTGTCACCGTCCCCACCCCCGTTGACGAGGCCCGGAAACCCGACCTCCGACCCTTGATCGGTGCCAGCAAAACGGTCGGAAAAGTGCTCAAGAAAAATGATATCGTCATTTATGAGTCAACGGTCTACCCCGGCTGCACGGAAGAGGTTTGTATTCCGATTCTGGAAGAAGTAAGTGGACTCAAGTTTAATGTCGACTTCTTCGCGGGTTATTCACCTGAGCGTATCAATCCCGGGGACAAACTTCACCGCGTTACGACGATTAAGAAGGTAACAAGCGGAAGCACTCCTGAAGTCGCCGAGAAGGTAGATCAACTGTACAAAAAGATCATTACCGCAGGAACTCACAAGGCCTCCTCCATCAAAGTCGCTGAAGCAGCCAAGGTTATCGAAAACGCTCAGCGCGATATCAACATCGCCTTTGTAAACGAACTGGCGCTGATCTTCGATCGCATTGGTATCGACACCGGCGAAGTTCTTGAAGCTGCCGGCACGAAATGGAACTTCCTTCCCTTCCGTCCAGGATTGGTGGGCGGTCATTGTATCGGCGTCGATCCGTACTACCTCACCTATAAGGCCGAGAGCCTGGGCTACCATTCGCAGGTTATCCTCGCCGGACGGAAGATCAACGACAATATGGGGATCTATATCGCGAACTCCATTATCAAACTTATGGCTCGGCAGGATATTGCTATCAACAAAGCAAATGTTCTGGTGTTGGGTATCACGTTCAAGGAGAATTGCCCCGACATCCGCAACAGCAAGGTTGTCGATGTCGTTAGCGAACTGCGGAGCTACGGCACCAATGTGGAGATCTATGATCCTCACGCCGATTGTGATGAGGTAAAACACGAGTACGGACTAAACACAATTGAACAGCCCGACAAGAAATATGACGCCATTGTGCTGGCGGTCAGCCATAACGAGTTCAAAGATCTCGACTGGTCAGCGCTGCGCCATGACAAGACTATTGTATACGATGTAAAAGGCTTCCTCGATCCATCATTAGTAACGGCCCGTCTATGAGAAAAAAAGTTCTGGTTACAGGAGGCGCGGGATACATTGGCGCCCACACAGCAGTAGAATTATTCAATGCCGGCTATGAGCCGGTCATCGTCGACAACTTTTCCAAGAGCGATCGCACGCTCCTCGACGGCATGGAAAAGATTCTTGGCACCCGGCCGAACTTCCACGAAGGCGATTGTCTGGATGAGACGTTTCTGGACCGCATCTTTTCCAGTGAAGGTCCTTTTCAATGCGTGCTTCACTTCGCAGCATACAAGTCGGTAGGAGAATCCGTTCAGGAGCCTCTGATGTACTACGAGAACAACATTGGCTCACTGGTGACACTCCTTAAAGTAATGCGGGCGCATCAAACGAAAGAGATCATCTTCTCATCGTCATGCACGGTCTACGGCCAGCCCGACCATATTCCCGTCGATGAAAGCGCTCCCTTTAAACGGGCCGAATCACCATACGGCGCCACAAAACAAATGAGCGAAAGGATTCTCGAAGACGCGCATGCCACCGGCTTCAGAGTGATTTCCCTGCGTTATTTTAATCCGATAGGTGCGCACCCCAGTGCGCTTATGGGCGAATTGCCGATTGGCGTGCCTAATAACCTGGTCCCCTACATCACACAGACCGCGGCGGGCAAGCGCGAAAAGCTCACGATTTTCGGCAACGACTATGACACGCCCGATGGTACGAATATCCGTGACTTCATCCACGTCGTAGACCTGGCCAACGGACACGTAAAGGCGATGGAATATCTGGACAGCCTCCCCGATGGAAAAGTCTATGAAGCTTTCAACCTGGGAACGGGTCAGGGAGTGTCGGTGATGGAGCTTGTTAATCAGTTCCAGGAAGTAACAGGCGTAAAGCTCAATTACACCATTGGCAGCCGACGCCCCGGCGACGTAGTGAAGGTTTACGCCAACCCCACCCGAGTAAACGCAGCTCTCGGATGGAAGGCCCAGTATACCGCCGCCGACGCTCTCCGTCACGCCTGGGAGTGGGAGAAGAAGTTGTCGCAGTAATCGGGAACACCAGGACGGAACGCATAGCCTCAGGGAGAACTGCGTTCGCTCCTGTATGACCTTACACGAAAAATCCAGCAGTATGAATATCAAGATGGTCGACCTCCACAAGCAATATTTGCGAATCAAACCGGAGATCGATAAAGCTATTGAAGACGTTTTAACGTCGACGGCCTTTATCCAGGGGCCTCAGGTCAAAAGCTTCTCCTCCGCGCTGGCACGTTATACCGGCGCGAAACATTGTATCCCCTGTGGCAACGGTACCGATGCCCTTCAGCTGGCGATGATGGCCCTTAACTTAAAACCTGGAGACGAAGTCATTGTCCCGGTCTTTACCTATGTGGCCACCGCCGAAGTGATTGCATTGCTGGGGCTCAAACCGGTGTTCGTTGACGTCGACGAGAAAACGTTCAACATCGACGTCAGTCAACTCGACAAAGTTCTCACACAGAGAACGAAAGCAATTGTCCCCGTCCATCTCTTTGGACAAGCAGCTGACATGGAACCGCTCTTGACCTTTGCGCGGAAACACAACCTTTACGTTATCGAGGATACTGCTCAGGCATTGGGAGCGGTGTACACCTTCTCCCATGGAAAGCAGCGGCAGGCGGGAACAATCGGCACCATTGGAACCACATCTTTCTTTCCGTCAAAAAACCTCGGCGGCTACGGCGACGGCGGAGCGCTTTTCACTGAAGACGACGAACTGGCAGAACAACTGCGTATCATTGCCAACCACGGCCAACGGGTAAAATACTACCACGACACCATCGGCGTAAACAGCCGCCTCGACACGCTTCAAGCAGCCATCCTCGAAGTGAAATTGGCCCACCTTGACCGGTACGCGGAAAGCCGGAATGAAGTGGCGCGCTTCTATGATGAAAATCTGGATCGGTCAAAGTTTGAATTGCCGTTCCGCGCCACGAACTCGACACACGTTTTTCATCAATATACCCTCCGGGTTAAGCACGGTGACCGACAGGCATTTCAAAAGCACCTGGCAGACCAGGGAATTCCTTCCATGATTTACTATCCCGTTCCTCTTCATTTGCAGAAAGCTTATCAAATGGAGGGATTTGGCGAAGGTTCCTTCCCCGTTGCAGAAAGCTTGTCGAAAAGTGTAATTTCACTGCCTATCCATACCGAAATGGAAACTAGTGAATTGAAGTACATCTGTGACGTAGCAAACCGTTTCTAATATGTCTGATGACAAAAAAGAATACTTCGCGCACCCGACCGCTGTAATTGACGAGGGCTGTGAAATTGGGGAGGGGACCAAGATCTGGCACTTCTCGCACATCATGCCAAATTGTCGAATAGGGAAGGGTTGCAATATCGGCCAGAACGTCGTCGTGTCGCCCGACGTTGTACTCGGAAATAATGTGAAAGTTCAGAACAACGTTTCCATCTATACCGGTGTCATATGTGAGGATGACGTATTCCTGGGTCCGTCAATGGTATTCACCAATGTCATTAATCCGCGGAGCGCCGTCAACCGAAAAAGCCAGTACGCGCGTACCGTTGTAAGGAAGGGAGCAACGATTGGAGCAAATGCGACGATTGTATGCGGTCATGATATCGGGCAGTATGCTTTTATCGGCGCGGGAGCCGTCGTCACCAAACACGTGCCCGACTATGCGCTGGTGGTGGGCAACCCCGCGAGGCATGTGGGTTGGATGAGTGAGTTCGGGCATAAGCTGGAATTCAATGACAAAGGAGAGGCGGTGTGTCCGGAAGGCGGAGACACATACAAACTCGAAAACAATGTTGTGACCAAAATAGCATGAGGAGATTTGCGTTAATCGGAGCGGCGGGTTACATCGCCCCACGGCATATGAAAGCTGTCAAGGAAACCGGCAACACGCTGGTAGCTGCCCTCGACAAACATGACAACGTGGGAATTCTGGATTCGTACTTTCCGGACGCACACTTCTTTACTGAATTCGAGCGATTCGACCGCCACCTCGACAAGCTGCGGAGGAAGGGGGAAGGCGTCGATTACGTGAGCATCTGCTCTCCGAACTACCTTCACGACTCCCACATTCGCTTTGCATTGCGGCAAGACGCGAACGCTATCTGCGAAAAACCCTTGGTACTTAATCCCTGGAATCTTGACGCACTGGAGGAAATAGAACGCGAAACCGGCAAACACATCTTCACAATCCTACAGCTTCGCCTTCACCCCTCGATAATTGCCCTGCGTGAAAAAATACAAACAGGCCCGGCCGACAAAACTTACGACGTCGACCTTCGATACATCACTTCCAGAGGAAATTGGTATCACGCCAGCTGGAAAGGCGAAGCAGCCAAGTCGGGGGGAATCGCCACGAATATTGGCATCCACTTTTTCGACATGCTCATCTGGATATTTGGTGTCCCGCGAAAAAGCGAAGTAACCCGGATGGAAGCAAGTACCGCCGCCGGATACCTGGAGCTGGAACGGGCGAAGGTAAAATGGTTCCTCAGCATTGATTACAATCATATTCCCTTATCAGCACAAGAAAAAGGCAAAAGAACCTTCCGATCCCTCACGATCGAAAACGAAGAACTCGAGTTTTCAGAGGGATTCACTGACCTACATACGCTAAGCTACCAGGAAATCCTAAAGGGCAACGGATTCGGGCTAAGCGACGCGCGTCCATCTATTGAACTGGTGCACAGACTACGAAGTCAAACCTGAGACAAATCGCTCACACAATGACCCCCACCCCCTTCTCCACACTCACAAAATTATCTACCTGAATCGGGACGGTGCTTACTCGATATTTCCATATCGCTCTCCTGTTCTGTATTATCAGCCCGCTGCATTCCTTCGCCCAAGCCGGGGCCGACGTTATTTCGATATCGGTTGCAACACTCGACGACGTTGCCGTTGAAGAGCAGGTCACCACCTCGATTACTCAAAAGGGAGCATCGCGCTGTATTAAAGTCAAATGCGCACCCACGCTAAGAACACCCTCCGCATATCTGGCAACAGTACAGGTGGCCCCTGGTCAACGATACACCTATGCGGTAAAGGCTGCGGGACGATCAGGATATCCTGCCGCGCTTTACGTTACCTCTTCGCAGGGAAACATCGTCTGGCCGGGACCGGACGTTGACAATGGCATCATCTCGACAGCTTTTACCGTTCCTCCCGACATCCACGAAATCAGGCTAGGCGTCTCCTTCTTACACCCGACAGACACCAGCTACCTTTTCGTCGAAAATATTGTATTGATTGAAGGGGACAGAAAAGTCGTCGAAGATGATTTTAGCGAGACCACTTTCCCCTTCCTATTCTCATCCCAGCCCCCTGGGATAGATAATCTTTGGATAGGTGCCGGGATTTTTCTGGTCGTCGTGATGGTTTCCATCCTATTAGCGCGCGCATCCGTCGTTAACGCCCTAACGCAGATCTCACCGGTGTATGCCATTGTTGCCGTAGCGATAGCCGTAGCATTCATACAATTCATATCCTTGTCGGGAATTCGTATCAATGAATCATCCCTCGCCTTTAATGTAATTTCACAGACGCCGTTGGGCTTGCTGAAACCCTTGAACGACGAGGCGTCTACGCCAATCCTTTTTCTTCTGCTGCTGAAAGGGATCTCACAAAGTCTGAGCGATGTTGACGCAGGACTTCGTCTCGTACCGTTGCTGTGTCACATTGTATCAGTGATCCTGCTAGCGAGAATCTCACAGCTCGCAACAACCGACCACGTAATTCAATGCGCTGCTACTGCGACGTTTTGTTTTGCCCCCACAGTGATTTACTACTCGCCCGAGGTCGGGTCCTTTACAAGCGACACCCTGGCTGTGATGTTGTTGTACTTCCTGTACCTTCAATCACGCCCCTGGACGGTCCCGGCGCGTTTTGCCATCCTCGCGATCGCTGGAGTACTTTGCCTCGCGTTCTCGACCCTATCATTCCTGATTCTGATTGCCCTTGGGATTGTCCTGATCGCCGAAAGCCGAAGAGAAAAAAAACACCTCGTTTATGCTATACTCACCATTCTTGCCTGGGTGTCGACCTGCACAGCACTGAATCATCTCTTCCACTACCCGTTATACTCTGATGGAGTCGTTGCTCGCTTCAATCCCTTCCAACTCCCCTTCTGGAATAACCTGCACACTGCTGCGGAGGCGCTTTACGAACCTGTATTCGGGCGCTCGTGGGATGTCGCTGCGATCTTTTACATCGCGGGCGGAGCATTTCTCGCCGTTAACCGGCGCTATCGTACCATAACGCTTTTGATTATACCCTCATTGCTATACATCGGTTTCTTCGGAACACTGGCATTTCCGACAAAGCCACAACATCCGCTGTTCCAACTGCCGCTGCTCTTGACAATGACATTATTCGGTATATACTACTTTTGTGAATGGACGAAAACACCGTTCCGACAGTTCTTCCTTTTCCTCCCGGTAGTGCTGTCCCTGGCAAACTTGCCGAAAATTTCTCCGCTGAAGAATGGTGAAGTAGAAGAGACTATAGCACAGCTGAACTCAACCATTCGGCCGGGTCAGATTGTTTATGTAGATTCGGCCGCCGAAGATGCATTTCGATACTATTCAGCAACCGGCCGGGTCACGTTTGATAACGAAGTGCGTTACGGACCTCCTACGCTACCCGACGATTTGATGACACAGCAGCCGCCGATTTGGATCCTGTTCGACAGCCGAACTGACGAGGCGATTGAAAATGTGAGGAAGAGCATTGACCTGCTCAGAAATCACGGTCGAATTATAGACAGCTATTACTCATCGAAGGGAATCTCCCTCTATTTGTTTGAAGGAAACTGGTTTAGAACGCATGGCTACTAAGGAGACCCTAACCTGTGCGCCCGTCGCGCTTTTTGTTTACAACAGGCTTTGGCATACCCAGCGAACTGTTGAGGCCCTGGTTCTGAACAAGCTGGCAGACCAGACCGACCTCTACGTCTTCAGCGACGGGCCAAGGTCCGCGGCCGAACGCAGTAAGGTAACAGATGTCAGAAATTTTGTAAAGACGATCACGGGATTCAAATCCGTAAGACTTATCGAAAGCGACGGCAATCGCGGACTAGCCAACTCCGTTATCAATGGAGTAACAAAAGTGCTGGAAAGTCACGATCGGATTATTGTTCTGGAAGACGACATGATTACTTCTCCCGGCTTTCTGGAATATATGAACACTTCACTCGGATTATACGAACATGACGATCGGGTGATTTCCATACACGGCTATGTGTATCCGGTTAAGAGACCGTTGCCTCCCACCTTCTTTCTAAAGGGCGCCGATTGCTGGGGATGGGCAACGTGGAAGCGAGGCTGGGCGTTGTTTGAACCCGATGGCAAGAAACTCCTTATAGAGCTTAAAGAAGGGAAACTTTGCAGCGAATTCGACTTCAATAACAGCTATCCGTATACTCGTATGTTGAAGAATCAGATCGCAGGACGAAATGACTCCTGGGCAATTCGTTGGTATGCCTCTGCTTTTCTTAGACAGAAGCTTACGCTCTACCCGGGAATCTCATTGGTCAAGAATATAGGAAATGACTCAAGCGGAACGCATAGTTGGGACAATGAACGCTATGATCACGATGAGCTTGCACAGTCTATTAAAGTGGAGAAACTGACACCTGAAGAGAACCTCTCGGCGAAAGAAATGATCAGCGACTATCTCCGGGCGACAACCCCCTCGCTACTCCGAAAAACTGTTCAAAAAATAAAATCCCTGATTCGTTGAAGAACTTTTTGAGAGACATCTTGCCTCCGGCGTTATACCGCGCCCTTCGCATGCATCCTTTCCGTCGCTACGGGTGGTTTGGTGACTATTCCAGTTGGGACGAAGCCCAAAGACATTGCGTCGGATACGACAACGCCATTATCCTGGAGAAGGTGAAAAATGCTTTGCTTAAAGTCAAGAACGGAGAAGCGGCGTTTGAGCGAGACTCGGTATTATTTGATTCTCCTGAATACGAATGGCCGATTCTTTCGTGGTTAACCTGGGTCGCCGCCCTGAACCACGGGCGTCTGAACGTACTTGATTTCGGAGGATCTCTGGGGAGCACCTACTTCCAGAACCGACAGTTCCTCAAGAACATACCGGATATCAAATGGAATGTTGTGGAACAGCCACACTTTGTAGAAGAAGGCAGGCGAACTTTTCAGGATGAGCAGCTAAGATTCTACTATACGGTCGATGAATGCCTGAAGGAAAACAAAGTAGACATAGCCTTGCTCTCGAGCGTGCTGCCCTACATTCCAGAACCGTATAAACAACTGGAGGTCTTCAGCCAAATCGAGTTCATTATCCTTGATAAGACACCCTTGATAGCGACGGACCGCGACCGATTGACTGTTCAAAAGGTGCCCCCTTCGATCTATCAAGCGTCCTACCCTGCCTGGTTCTTCAGCGAACAGAAATTTTACAACTTTGCGACCCGTCACCACGAAATCGTTGCAGAAGTAAAGCGCGACCTTTACGCAAATTTTCCCGCGGCTTTCAAAGCGATTCTCCTGCGCAAAATCAAATAAGCCAGGAAAAAGCCCGCAGCAAAAAACCAGATCAAAAAGCGACGGAACACCACACAAAATGAGCTCACCCGGCAGATCGGAATTAAGTCGTAAATTTGAAACCGCCTGCGGGCAAGAGTTTAGCCTTGATTACCAATGACATACAATTATACCACCCTCTTCGACTCCTACTACATTAACCGGGCGCTGGCGATGCATGAGTCGCTGGTTAAACATTGCCCCGACTTTCACCTGTATATTTTCGCTTTTGACGAAAAGTCGGAGAAACTTCTCAAGGACATGGGGCTACACCGTGTTACCGTCATTCCTCTCCGCGACCTCGAAAACCAGCAATTATTGGCGATCAAGGAAAGTCGGTCCAAGGCCGAATACTGCTGGACCTGTACACCCTCAACTTTGTACTATTGTATAGAAAAATACAACCTCGATCACTGTACCTACCTCGACGCCGATCTGTTCTTCTTCTCCAACCCAAATGTCCTGGTGGATGAACTCGGGAACAATTCGGTGCTCATTACGGAGCATCGGTACACCCGCCGATACGATCAGTCACAGAAAAGCGGCCACTACTGCGTGCAGTTTATGACTTTCCGAAACACCGCTGAGGGGATGGCGGCCCTTACGTGGTGGCGCGACCGGTGCATAGAGTGGTGCTATGATCGCTTTGAAGACGGGAAATTTGGCGACCAAAAATACCTCGATGACTGGACAACCCGCTTCAAGGGAGTCCACGTTCTGCAGCACCAGGGGGGAGGAGTCGCTCCGTGGAACGTTCAGCGATATGACATAGCAGAGGAAAATGGGAAACTACAGGTTATCGAAAAGGAGACAGGCAACCGCTATGACCTTGTCTTCTACCATTTTCACGCAGTACGATTCCTGAAAGACAACCGCGTGGATCTGGGGGCCTACGCCCTTTCATCGGGCGCAAAATTGCTGTACTCCCGGTACCTCGAAAGCATAAGAAAGGCGAACGAGGAGCTACTCCAACGTGGCTTTCAACCGATCGTACAGCCCTATAATACGAAGAAGTCGATTCCCTTATTCGTACACAAAGCGGCGCGCCGACTGCTGGGTGTCTATCAAATCTATACTACTAATCGCTTAATAAACTATGGCAAAACTTCTTGATCTTAAGACTTTTACGGATAAACGAGGCAACCTGACCGTCATTGAAAAAATCATCCCCTTCGATATAAAAAGGATATTTTACATCTATGGTGTCGACAGCTCCGTCAGAGGAGGTCACCGCCACCGAAAAACGATCCAGGCCGCCATCACAATTTGCGGGCGCTGCACGATTCGCAACCACGACGGGGAGAAAGAAGAGGTTTTCGAACTTGATCGCCCGAACAAGTGTCTAATTCTCGAGCCCAAGGATTGGCACCAGATGTACAACTTCTCTCCGGACGCGATTTTGATGATCCTGGCATCAGAACATTTCGATCCGGATGATTACATTTTTGAACCTTACGAGTCGAAATGATCGAATACGAGAACTTATTTAAGCTGAATGAGCCATTCCTTTCGGAATTCCGGAAGGCCTATGAAGAGGTCATTGATAGCGGATGGTTCATTTTAGGCAATCAGGTTTCTTCATTCGAAAAATCGTTCGCCGATTATTGTGGTACGCGGCACTGTATTGGCGTTGCCAACGGTCTCGATGGTCTTATTCTTTCACTTCGGTCTCTGGATCTCCCTTCCAACGCCGAGGTTATCGTACCGTCAAACACCTACATTGCCACAATCCTCTCAATTCTTCACTGCGGACTTCGACCGGTGCTCGTTGAACCCGACCTCAGCACTTATAACATTGACCCGGCAAGAATCGAGGAAGCCCTCACAGCCGACACAGCCGCCATTCTGGTAGTTCATCTCTATGGGAAATGCTGTGATATGGAAAAAATCAACGACATCGCCCGACGACACTCCCTTAAGGTGATAGAAGACTGTGCACAAGCGCACGGCGCGCGCTTCAAACAAAACAAAGTGGGTACGTTTGGCGACGCAAGTGCATTCAGCTTCTACCCGACCAAGAACCTCGGAGCGCTCGGAGACGGAGGATGTGTTGTTACAGACAGCGATGACGTGGCTGCCCGACTTAAGACGCTACGAAACTACGGCTCAAATAAGAAATACTACAACGAGATCATCGGTTATAACTCCCGACTCGACGAAATGCAAGCCGCTTTCCTTTCCGTCAAGTTGAAATCGCTCGATAAAATAAACGAGCACAAAAGGAAGCTGGCCGACCTGTATCACGCGCACCTGAGTGATGACTTCATAAAGCCTAGCCGGCACCCGGACTTTTATGACGTTTACCACATCTATCCGGTGCGTCATCCCGAACGGGATAGACTCAAAGAATACTTGCTGGAGAACAACATAAAAACCGAGATACATTATCCGGTGCCGCCCCATCACCAGGAAGCGCTGAAACACCTCTTTCCCGCGAGAAGCTTCCCTATCTCCGAGGAAATCCACCAGACGATCCTCAGCCTTCCAATCTCCTTCTTCCATACCGAAAAGGATGTTATGCAGGTTATCGAAACGATGAACAGGTTTTTGCCATGAAAAGGGCCATCTTCTTCCTCTACAGGCTGCTATTCGCCTATCCGTTTTTTTACAGGCTAAACTATTATCTCTATTGCCTGGCGTTAAGAGGAATGGGTATACTCAACTACGAGAACAGCACCGTCAGTGGTGAACGAAGATTTCTTAAACGTGTAGGATCATACTTCAACAATCCTGTGATCGTCGACGTCGGATGTAACGAAGGAGCATACGCCACTTTGTGCAAAGAAAAATGTCCCGGCGCCTCTGTTTATGGGATCGAACCCCACCCGCAGACCTACGCACGGCTGCTTCCACTCGCCGAGAGATTCGGCTTTATGGTTTTTCAATACGCCGTTAATGACAAGGAAGCGGAGCTAACACTTTACGATTACGCCGACAAAGACGGATCATCTCACGCTTCGTTATATAGCGACGTCATTCCCGAGCTTCACGGCAGTACACCAAAGAGCACCGTGGTACCCGCGGTGTCGCTAGACTATTTTCTCCAGACCAACGGGATAGAGCGTGTGAACCTTCTTAAGATTGATACCGAAGGACATGAACTTAAAGTACTACAGGGCGCAAAAAAATATCTCGAAGCCGGCAAGATCGACATCATTCATTTCGAATTCAATCAAATGAACACAATCAGCCGCACCTTCATGCGTGACTTCTACGAAATTCTTAAGGATTTCGATTTTTACCGTCTACTACCACGGCACCTTCTACCTCTGGGCCCCTACTCCCCGGCCATGAGTGAAATCTTCTTGTTTCACAACAACATCGCCATCAACAAAAGGATTTCTCATTCGTTTCCAAAGTGATAAGGCAAGCGTTCAATAGAATCACAGCAGGAACACTCGCCGCAAACTATGCTAGAGGGGTATTGTGGCTGTTCGCCGACAAGGGATTCAAGTTTCTTGCAGAACTTCTTGTTGGTTTTTACCTCGCGCGGCACCTTGGCTCGGAGCAGTTCGGCGTGCTAAACTTCGCCATCAGCTTTGTCATCATGTTCCACGGTCTCTCTACCCTTGGGATCAATGAGGTTCTGGTACGGGAAGTTGTAAATAACAGGGAAGACGAGAAACGGATTGTCGGTACAGCATTGATCTTAAGACTCGCGGCCACGGCAGGCATTATCCTCCTTGTTCAAGGGCTGGCGTCGACGCTCGACAGCACGGCCCGTCTGCTAATTGCTGTCTTGTCGCTCTCTCTGCTCTTTCGTGCGTTTGAAGTATTTACTCCCTACTTCCAGTCAATCGTTAAGGGAGAAGTTGTGGCATTCATACAGATGATTGTGACGCTGGTCGGAGCCGTCCTGAAGGTAGCGTTCATCGTACTCGACAAGAATCTCACCTGGTTTGCGTGGGTCTATACCATCGAATGGGTCGTCCTCGCTATTGGACTTATCATTCTATACCTTCGAATCCACCGTAATACGATATGGCAGTTTAGCCTGCAGTGGTCGCGACGACTGCTACGAAGTTCCTGGTATCTGATGTTGTCTGCCGCAACGGTCAACCTATATATGCGTCTGGATCAGGTAATGATTCGGCAGATGGTGGGCGACAGCGCGAACGGACATTATGCCGCCGCAGTGAGGCTTAGCGAGCTATGGTATATTGTTCCTACCATCCTTTGCAGCATTCTGTTTCCCGCAGTGATCAATGCGAAGAAATCCGATTTCCAGCTCTATACACACCGGCTCTTAATGCTCAACACCGTCCTTGTATGGCCGGCTTTAGCCATCGCCTGTATCGTTTCTCCTTTCTCCGATGAATTGGTGATTCTCCTCTATGGGCAGGAATACGCCGCCTCCGGCGCAATACTTTCGTATCATATCTGGACAGCACCGTTTGTGTTCTTTGGCGTCTGCAGCGGCTATTGGCTTGTAGCCGAAAACAATGAAAAGTTTACCCTCTATCGTACTGCCGCAGGGCTTGTTGTTAATGTCGTTTTAAACTTCTTGCTGATCCCCCGATACGGCGCTATTGGCGCGGCCGTCGGAACCTTGATCAGTCAGATGGCGGTATCCATACTGTGGATGTCATTGTCGTCCACGACAAGACCGATCGTTGCCATTCAACTCAAGAGTCTTGTGTTTCCTTTAGAGCGTTCGATGCAATTTCTCAGAACAAAGTATGCACGCTGACAACGAAATCAGAAACAACGGCATTCTGGACCAGACGTTTTTTGGCTCCCTGATCTTTTTACCTCTTGTCTCGCTATTCTGGCAAGAGAGTCTTTGGGTCATTAAGTTCAACTGGATCGTCTATCCGTTCTTCCTGGCAGGTGTGGCCGTCTTCGTCTTTATCAGCAAACAGGTCACCATCCGGGTTACGTGGTTTGGTCTGGTATTTCTCCTTTACGGTATGATTTTCATTACGCAAAAAGGAGATATAGAAAGTCTCGGACGCATAGCCATCTCCGTGATTCCCTTCCTGTTTCTTCCCAACTTCGACAAGAGTAGCAGTTTTACCCGAAAGAATTTCCTGCTCCTGTACACCGCCTTCTTTGTTCCCGCCTTGTACGTGACCTACCTTCAGTACACAGGTCAGTCGCCATATTACGAGTTTGACTACGTTAATGGTGAACGAGTTGGCCGTCTCTCAGGAGGATATAGCAAGCCAACAAATTTCGTCGCGTTTCTTGCACCGCTATATGTATTTGGGATTTATCTGGTTGTCGTTAAGAAGCGAAAGCTCGAGGGATGGCTTATGACGGGCAGCTTGTTGCTGCTTGCATACCTGGTAGGCCACCGAACCTCATTCGTAGCTTTTGGTATAATGGCAACGGCAGTCTTCGCGGGTCGGTACATCAATACCGCGATCTACCATTATTACAAATACTACGGCCATTTTATTGTGGGCATCGTAAGTTTCGTCGCCTTTTATATACTTAAAGCAAAGTTCGGACTATTGGACTACATTCGTGGTCGGGTGCCGATGTGGCAAGCTCACGCCGAAGCGTTCTTTGAATCAGACTTCGCATCAGTTCTTTTTGGGAAACAGCGCGTAAAACTTGGCGACGAACATCTCACCAATGTGCTTATCTCAAGCATTGACGAGGCACATAACAATTCCTTTAGAACCATCGTGCTCTTCGGCATCGTTGGTTTTTATCTCTACGCCGCCTTTATGCGATGGGTGGTTCTCTCGTCTTACGACCGACATGAAGATTCCGGCAGGAAACTAGTGATTTCCTGTACACTAATTTTCTTTATACTCTATTCGATAACAAACGAACCGTTCTACTACGCGAGCGTAGCGTGGCCTATCCTCGCATGGCTTTTTTTGCTGAGAAAAGAATAATGGAAGACGAATACATGAACGACCACCTACCTACATATCCACTATTTTCGTATAACGTTTTTGCAGGGCCGTTGACTGCACTCCGCTCAAAACTGAAGCGAAGCAACACCCCTGTGCTTATTTCGACCATCAACCCACACTCCTTTTACGTAGCCGACCACGACGAACTGTTTCGCAAAGCACTTGAACAGTCTGATGTGCTATTGCCCGACGGCGTGGGAATAGTCTGGGCAAACTGGATTCTCAACGGAAAAAGGATCCCTCGAATCACGGGAACTGACATTTTCCGGTTTATATTGCAGACTATCCATAAGGACGAAGATCCAGAGGTAAAACGGGTATTCTTCCTAGGCGCGTCACCGGAAACTTTGCAAAAGATTCAAAACAAAATCAGCCAGGAATATCCTTCTCTGGTGGTCGACACCTACTCTCCGCCATACAAGCCCGCGTTCGATGAAAATGAAGTTGCCTTGATGACGGAGGCCATCAATCAATTTCGTCCATATGTCTTGTTCGTAGGCATGACAGCCCCCAAGCAGGAAAAATGGAGCTTTGCTTACCGGAACAGGATCGAGGCCAGCGTGATCTGTCCCATCGGCGCCGTGTTCGATTTTTATGGAGGTCGGATTAAGCGACCGGGTAAAGTCTGGCAGTACTTGGGGCTCGAATGGTTGGGCCGATTCGTACAGGAGCCGAAACGTCTATGGAGAAGAAACGTTATCTCGATGCCCTACTTCGTAAAGAAAGTATTGGGAGCAGGAATTCGTAAAAAAATTCGTTCAAGCCGGTGATACGAGTGTCGCCGCAAAAACTGACTAATAGCATGTCGCTAAACATGCCGCATCAGCAATACCAGTACACGTACATTCGTCTGCTCATGTGCGTGTTCGTTCTTTATCCCTTTTCTATAAAGCTGTCGAACGCAGCCATTATCCTGCTGGCAGCTCACTGGCTGTTTGCACTCGTACGCACACCTCGGGTACTCCGGTGGAATCAAAAGTTTGTCTGGCTGCTGATTGGTCTATACATCGTCACAGCGCTCAGCGCTTTGTACTCCGAGAACCTTAGGAGCACGATGATGGAATTAGAGAAAAAACTGCCCCTGTTGATTCTTCCCCTGGTCATCGGAACTTCACCAGTCCTCACGGCCAAACAATTAAAAAAAATCATCAACTTCGGCAGCTGGACCGTGGTAGCTGTACTGATCTTTTGTCTCGCTGCAGCGGCGGTGCGCAAACTTTCCGGCCATCCGGAAGGATTCTTCTGGCGTGACCTGACGAGTCCCCTCGACGATCTACATCCCAGTTACTTTACCCTGTATATAAATTTCTTTATCACCTGGTTGATGGTCATTCTGCTTCGAGACTGGGATGACCTGGATCGCGGGAAGAAAATAAGCGTCTTTAGCCGGCTGGTGCTATTTTACATCGCACACGTTCTACTGGCTTCAAAGATTCACCTCATGATTGCCGGCATTATCCCTGTCGCATGCGGACTGCTCCTGCTGTCGCGCCAACAGTTGAGGTGGATCGTACCAGCCGCCGTTGTTGTACTCCTCCTCGGCGCCATCGCGATGCTGAATACCCAAACCGGTCAACGCTTCCGAAGTATCGAGAAATACTCCTATGAATTAGACAGCCCCGTCAGTGAATTCAACGAACTCACCATTCGGCTCGCTCTGGCGGAATGTTCCTGGTTGGTCTTACGCGAATCTCCGGTTTTGGGAGTCGGCGCCGGTGATGTTCAGAAAAAACTGGACAGCGTCTATCGCGCCGTTGATTACAAGTATGGATATCTCGACCAGCAAAACCCGCACAACCAATACCTCAGTCAATGGCTGGCAACGGGGTTAGCCGGACTCGCGGTGTTACTGTACATCCTCGCCACATCGGCTCGCTTCGCTTACAAGCACCGATTGCACGACTTCCTGATTCTAACGGCGTTGTTCGGTATCAGTTTCATTACGGAGTCAATACTGGAGCGACAGAAAGGCATCGTTCTCTTCAGCCTGCTCTTCAGCCTTTACTTATTTACGGAACACGATCCACCTGGTCGGCCAGAGCCAACCACCCAGCGACTTTCTTCTAAAAACCCATCATAAAGTCAACCGTTTCTGTATTTTTGCCCTCTGGGCCCCGTCACTATGGCAATTCAGCTAGCAGCCGCCTTAACATCGTTCGTCATCGCTTTCCTGATGGTTCCGGTCATCATCAAGTACTCCCTTAGGAAGAATATTCTTGATGTACCCGGCCGCCGGAAGATCCACAAGAAGGTTACCCCTTCTATGGGAGGCATTGCTATTTTTTGTGGCTTCTTTCTATCGGCGCTGATCTGGATCGAACTTACCCGCTGGACGGAAATCAAGTTCATCCTGGTCGCCCTCTTTATTATCTTCTTTATCGGCGTTCGCGACGACCTGGTGCCCTTACGTGCTATTGTAAAATTGCTGGGACAGGTTTTCGCTGCCTCCCTCCTTGTATTTCTGTTCGATGTCCGGCTCGACTCCTTCTACGGCATTTTTGGTGTGACGCACCTGCCCGGCCCCGTTGCCTATGTACTCACTGTCTTTACCATCATTGTCATCACCAACTCTTTTAACCTGATCGACGGACTCGACGGCCTGGCGGGGTCAATCGCGCTTATCAGCCTGTTCTGCTTCGGCATCTGGTTCTTCCTGGTCGGCGACGAGGTCTTTGCCATCCTGTCGTTCGCCATGTTTGGCTCCATCCTCGCCTTCCTGATCTTCAACTGGGAACCGTCCGAAGTTTTCATGGGCGACACAGGGGCTCTGGTTATTGGAATGTTTCTAGCCGTTCTCGCTATCCATTTTATCAACGTAAACTACGACTTACCGACCGGCTCGCCTTATAAGTTCGTTGCATCTATCGGAACAGCAGCCGCCTTTATTATCCCTCCTCTCGTCGATACACTCCGGATTTTTATTCTCAGAGTGTCAAAAGGGAAGTCACCTTTTACGCCCGACAAGAGCCATATCCACCATGCAATCGTCAGGCTAGGCAAGTCACATAGCCAAACGACAGTAATTCTGGCGAGCGTCCACGTTCTTTTTATCCTCTTCGCCATTACCCTTCGCGACCTGGGTGATCGATGGGTGCTGTCCGGAGTATTCGGCCTCGCGCTTCTCCTCAGCGTCCTCCTCGATCGCCTTATTCTGAAGAAGCTCGCCGTCAAAGAAATACCCGACTAATAGAAAACGGCGGTTAAACCGTACTGCTTTAGCGTGCACTCGCACTGGCATTTTTAGTACTTTTGTTGTCGAACATTCGCGTATGGAAGAATCGATCAAAACACTGCTAGAGGAAGTCAATCGTTACCAGGTTACGGATAAGCAGTCGCTGGAAAGCTTCAGACTCCGCTACATCAGCAAAAAGGGCGCGATCGCCCAACTCTTTGATGAGCTGAAACAACTACCGCCCGATCAAAAAAAACTGGTTGGAAAAAGTCTTAATGACCTTAAACGAGCGGCTGAATCCCGGTTTACCGAGATGACGGAGTCGATGGAATCGAACCAGGATTCCAGGGTCGACTTCGATCTTACCTTACCGCCCGTTCCGGGTGCCATTGGAAACCTACACCCGCTTACGCTAACGCGAAACAGGATCATTGAGATTTTTGAACGCCTGGGCTTTAACGTTGCCGACGGTCCGGAAATAGAAGACGATTGGCATAACTTCTCAGCGTTGAATTTCCCACCGAACCACCCTGCCCGTGAAATGCAGGATACCTTCTTTATCGAGAAAGGAAACAAGGAAAGGGGAGACGTGCTCCTCCGTACCCATACGTCAAACGTCCAGATCCGACTGCTGGAAAAACAAAAGCCTCCGGTGCGCGCTATCATGCCCGGACGCGTTTATCGCAATGAAGCCATTTCCGCCCGGGCCCACTGCTTCTTTCACCAGGTAGAAGGTTTGTACGTCGATCGCAATGTGAGTTTTGCTGACCTCAAGCAAACGCTCTTCCATTTCGCAAAGGAAATGTATGGCAAAGACGTCAAACTGCGCCTTCGCCCGTCATTCTTCCCGTTCACGGAGCCGAGCGCCGAAATTGATGTAACCTGTCTGATCTGTAAAGGTGACGGATGTACCGTATGCAAACGTTCCGGATGGGTAGAGATCGCCGGAGCCGGGATGGTGCATCCCAACGTTCTCCGAAATTGCAACATCGATCCTGAGGAATACACCGGGTTCGCCTTCGGAATGGGCATTGAACGCGTGACGCAACTCCGCTACCAGGTGAACGACCTCAGGCTATACTCTGAAAACGACATTCGCTTCCTTCGCCAGTTTCAAAGCGAAGGAACGGCATGAAAACAATAGCCGTCATTGGCGCCGGCACCATGGGTAGCGGCATAGCACAAGCATGTGCCGCAGCCGGCCTCACGGTACGGCTTTACGATCAAGACCATACACTTGCCCTAAAGGCGCTGCAGGCCATTCGCCAGCAGATGGACATCCAGGTATCGAAAGGAAAAATCAATTCGAACACTGCCGATGAAGTGATCAAGGCTATTTCGGTCGCCAGGACGATTGACGAAACACCTGCCGATCTCGTCATTGAAGCCGTGGCCGAAAATCTCGCCATTAAACAATCGGTCTTTGCATCGCTCGAAAGGATTAACGCGCCCGATACCCCCCTAACCTCGAACACCTCATCTCTTTCCGTAACGGCGATCGCGTCAACCCTGAAACATCCCGAGCGGTTCGCAGGTCTGCATTTCTTCAACCCCGCTCCGGTGATGAAACTCGTCGAAATTGTTTATAGTCCGGGGACGGCGGAAAATACGCTAACTGTGCTTCAGCAATTTTGCCGAACGATCAACAAGCATCCTGTCACCGTGCAAGATTCTCCCGGCTTTATCGTTAATCGGGTAGCCAGACCGTTTTACCTTGAGTCGCTAAGACTCCTGGAAGAAGGTATTGCCGACGCCAGGAGCATAGATACGCTTTTGCGCACAACAGGCTTTCGCATGGGCCCCTTCGAATTAATGGATCTTATCGGGCTCGATGTCAATCTCGCTGTAAGCCAATCGTTGTACACTGCCTTCGACAATACGCCACGCTTCCGCCCCAGCACAACGCAAGAAAGAAAGGTCGATGCCGGAGAGCTGGGCAGAAAGACCGGGAAGGGCTTTTATGAGTATGAAAAATAGATAGCTATTGAGAACCTTCAGAAGGATTGAGCGATGTCAAGGATGAAGAAAATACTGACTCTAACGGTAATAGCCGTCGCCACCCTTACCCTGTCGTGTCAGCCCGACTTAAGGGATGACCCGATTCCCTGGGTTCCGTTTGATGTAATTCACCTCAACCTGAATCTGCCGGAGTACAACGACCTGAGAACGGACGGACGCTATATCTATCTAAATAACGATGGCGTGAGAGGCATCATCGTCTACCATCCTTCCGGGAACCAGTACATCGCTTACGAGCGCAATTGCTCGTTTCAGCCCAACAGCGCCTGTGCCACGGTGGAAGTCCATCCATCGACACTCTATATTTTATGCCCCTGCTGTAATTCGACATTTGATCTGGCTACCGGATACCCTACAGGTGGCGCAGCCTGGCGCCCTCTGCGGCAATACGCAACGTCGTACGACGGAGGAGTACTGACCATTACCGACCTTATCGTCGAATAGGCCGACGTCACTCGAAAAGTTTTTCGATGATATCATCAACGCTGATTCCTTCTGCTTCAGCCTTGAAATTGCGAACAATGCGATGGCGCAATACGGGTTTGGCAATCGCCTGAACGTCTTCGATATCAGGCGAGTACTTTCCATTAAGCAGAGCATTACACTTAGCCCCTAGCACGAGATACTGGGAAGCGCGGGGCCCTGCTCCCCACTCCAGATATTCATTGGCGAGCGTACCTCCTTCGGCGGTGTTAGGGCGTGTCTTGTTGGTCAAACCCACTGCATACTCAATGACGTTATCCGGCACAGGAACACGGCGAACGAGGTGTTGAAATGCAGAGATCTCAGCTCCCGAAAGAACGCGACTCACGGTACTGGTCTCATCCGATGTCGTTGCCTTCACCACTTCAACTTCTTCGCGGAAGGAAGGGTAAGTCAACTGGATATTGAACATAAACCGGTCAAGTTGAGCCTCCGGCAGCGGATAGGTTCCCTCTTGTTCAATCGGGTTCTGTGTGGCAAGAACGAAGAACGGACGCGGCAGGTCGTAGCGGCTGCCGGCAATCGTCACGGCATACTCCTGCATGGATTCCAGCAGTGCAGCCTGAGTCTTCGGAGGCGTCCGATTGATTTCATCCGCCAGAACTATGTTCGCGAACACCGGACCTTTAACGAACTTGAAGTTTCGCTCCTTGTCCATCGTTTCAGCACCGACAATATCGGAAGGCATCAGGTCGGGCGTAAACTGGATTCGTTTGAACTGGAGATCGAGTGCCGTGGCGATAGTCTGGACAAGAAGGGTCTTGGCGAGTCCAGGCACGCCTACCAGAAGCGAGTGACCTTGGCAAAAGATAGCGATCAAGACCTGTCGCACAACTTCGTCCTGACCGATAACAACTTTGGCAATTTCCGACTTCAGGTCCTGATACGACGCGGCAAGGGCATCTGCCGCTTCAACTTCCGAGGTATATTGACTCATGTAACGTTATTTACTACTTCTTACTCCAAACGACAACACAGTCTTAAGGTTGTGCGTCTACGCGTTGCACCTTTCGGATAAAGTACTTCGTATCCCCGCGCCAGGGAAACACCGCATAGCGGGCAACGTAGTGTAGGTTTACGCGCTCCCCGCTAAGCGCAGCCTGCTCGAGTTCGCGAATTACCTGAACATCGCTGGCTGCGACCGAAAAATCGAACACCTCTGCTATGGGATGGGCGCCGCGTATTGCCCCAAAGCTTTCGACGTTCAGTTGGCCTTCATAGGTCTTAAAGATCATTCCTTTTTTACTGATCCTCAAAATTCTTCCTGCACGCACCCCCTCATCGTAAACACCCCAGTACATCAGTGCAAGGAAACCAATAGCCAGGACGACCACCACGCCAAGGAGAATACGAAGGATTCTCTTTGTCGTCCGAGCTATTTGAGCGCCAACTGATTGGTACTGCATGCGTTGGGGATTTCCCGAAATTAGCAAACATTCTAAAATTATACCCGCTTGCAGGGATACTGGCCACTTCTCTGCGAGGGCTGTCGGATCAAAAGTATCGGCGTTTTTGTAATTTAGCGCGTGAAATCGTGTTATATAAATCGACGTCCGTCCGATTAACCAAATCAGCAGCGTGAACAGAAAAAATTCCAGAATATATGTGGCCGGTCACCGGGGCATGGTCGGGTCAGCAATTGTTCGGGCTCTTCGGCGTCAGGGGTTCACCAACCTCATCTTAGCCAGCCGAAGTGAGCTTGATCTTACCGACAAAACGCAGGTTGAAGCGTTCTTCACACGTGAAAAACCGGAGTTTGTTTTCCTCGCAGCGGCCAAGGTGGGAGGAATTCTCGCCAACAACACTTACCCGGGCGATTTTCTATACGATAACCTTATGATTCAAAACAACGTCATCCACGCCGCATTTAAGCACGGCGTCGAGAAACTGTTGTTTCTTGGATCCTCATGCATTTATCCGAAAATGGCCCCACAGCCCATCAAAGAAGAGTATCTTCTGACTGGCCCGTTGGAGCCAACCAACGAAGCTTACGCCATCGCCAAAATTGCTGGCATCAAGCTTTGTCAAGCTTACTACAAACAACACGGATGCCGGTTTATTTCCGCCATGCCTACCAACCTCTACGGTTATGGCGATAACTATCATCCCGAGAACTCACACGTACTTCCTGCACTGCTCCGCCGGTTTCACGAGGCCAAAATCGAAAACAAACAGGAAGTAGCCATTTGGGGATCAGGGAAACCTCTGCGGGAATTCATGTTTTCGGATGATCTGGCTGATGCCTGTCTGTTTCTCATGGAGAACTACGACGACCCAGAACTGATTAACGTGGGCACCGGCGAAGAAATATCAATTCTGGAGCTCGCCAAGCTTACCGCTGAGATTGTCGGGTACAATGGAAAGATTACATTCGACGCTACTAAACCCGACGGCACGCCGCGAAAACTTATGGATAGCTCTCGCCTACACACCCTGGGATTCCGCCACCGGATATCGCTACGCGAGGGAATGGCGCTTACTTATGCCGATTTTTTGAAACAAACTGAGCTCGCTGAGCGATAAAGACATCACAGGTATAGTGTAACAGATACCATCAATATGAAAAAAGCACTTATCACCGGGATTACCGGCCAGGACGGCGCATACCTCGCAGAGTTTCTATTGGAGAAAGGATATGAGGTTCACGGCATGAAGCGCCGGTCGTCTCTGTTTAACACGGAAAGAATCGACCATATATATCAGGATCCTCACGACAAAGGGGCGAGGCTGAAGTTGCACTACGGTGATCTGACCGATTCGACAAATGTGATTCGCCTCATCCAGGAAATTCAGCCCGACGAGATCTACAATCTCGGAGCGATGAGTCACGTCAGAGTGAGCTTCGAAATGCCGGAGTACGTAGCCAATACCGATGCCGTCGGAACACTCAGGATTCTCGAGGCGGTCCGTCTTCTTGGCTTGACTCAAAAAACCCGCATATATCAGGCCTCAACCTCGGAGCTATACGGCAAGGTTCAGGCGGTACCTCAATCGGAAACCACGCCCTTCTATCCCCGCTCGCCATACGGTGTTGCAAAACTCTATGCCTATTGGATTACCGTCAATTACAGGGAGGCCTACGATATGTATGCATGCAACGGCGTACTTTTCAACCACGAATCACCCCTGCGGGGCGAGACCTTTGTTTCACGAAAAATTACGCGCGGCGTAGCGCGGCTTGTACTTGGTCTGCAGCAAAAATTGTATATGGGCAATCTCGACGCAAAACGCGACTGGGGCCATGCCCGTGATTACATAGAAGCGATGTACCTCATCCTTCAGCAAGCGGAACCGGAAGATTACGTAATTGCGACCGGGGTGACAACATCCGTCCGCGAGTTCATGGTCCGCGCGTTTGCACGCGCCGGTGTTACGCTCGGGTTCCGCGGACAAGGCCTTGATGAAATCGGGTTTGTCGAACAAGTTGACCGATCGATCGTTGAGGAGTGTGTATTGAAGCCCGGCGATGAAGTCGTCGCCATTGACCCTCGATACTTCCGTCCTACTGAGGTTGACCTTTTGCTTGGCGACCCCTCGAAGTCGAAAACAAAACTGGGATGGAAACCTCGTTATGACGTTCAGTCACTGCTAAACGAAATGGTTGATTCCGATCTGGATTTGATGCGCCGCGAACAACACCTGAGACAAGGGGGTTTTCGCGTGCTGAATTTTCATGAGTCGTGAGACCGGCACATCGCCGGCTCACCTTTAGACAGTCATAATCTCCGCCTCTTTTTTCTTGAGTTGGGCGTCGATCTTGGCGATAAACTCATCCGTCAGTTTCTGAACACGTTCTTCGGCATTTTTGATGTCGTCTTCAGAAACGCCTTTCACCTTTTTCAACTGTTCGTTGGTTTCTTTCCGGATATTGCGGATAGCAATGCGACCATGCTCGCACTCCTGTCCAACCTGTTTAACGAGTTGTTTCCGGCGTTCCTCGGTCAACATGGGGATATTAATGATGACCTGCTGGCCGTCGTTTTGAGGATTGAGTCCGAGGTTGGCATTGATAATAGCTTTCTCGATCTCAGGAATAAGACTCTTTTCCCAGGGCTTTACAAAGAGCGTGCGGGGTTCCGGTGTAGTTACCGATGCGACCTGATTCATCGGGCTCATTGCCCCATAATATGACACCATGATGCCGTCAAGCATGTTAGGGCTTGCTTTTCCCGCGCGCACCTTGGCTAATTCAGATACCAGGTGATTGAGCGATTTGGTCATCAATTCGCGGGCTTCTTCGAGGTATAGCTCCAATTCGTCCATGAGACAAAAGTTATTTCAGATTCTTGAAGTTTCCGGATTTCATCGGGAAGGCTACGTTATCAGCGTACCCGCCTTCTCCCCTTTGACAATCTTCAGCAGATTGCCCTTCTTGTTCATATCGAAAACAATGATGGGCAACTTATTTTCCATACACAGCGTAAAGGCCGTCATATCCATGATATTGAGATTCTTCTCGTATGCCTCCTGGAAAGACAGGGTCTCGTAGCGCGTAGCATCCGGATGCTTCTCAGGGTCGGCTGTGTAAACACCATCCACCCGTGTTCCCTTTAAAACCACATTGCATTGTGTTTCAATTGCGCGAAGGCTCGCTGTCGAGTCGGTAGTAAAGTACGGGTTGCCGATTCCCGCGCCAAAAATCACAATCCTTCCTTTTTCAAGGTGTCGAATGGCACGACGGCGAATGAAAGGCTCACAAACCTGTTCCATATTGATTCCCGACATCAGACGCGTATAGAGCCCATGGCGTTCAAGTGCACTTTGCAAGGCCATGCCATTAATAACAGTAGCCAGCATACCCATATAATCACCCTGAACACGATCAATACCGAGTTTCTCAGCCTGCCCGCCACGGAAAATATTTCCTCCTCCAATAACAATGGCGATCTCCGCGCCGTGTTCCGCCACTGAGACAATGTCTTCGCAGTACTGCTCCAGCATTTCCGGACTGATATTCGCGTCACGCGAAGGCCCTTGTAAGGATTCACCACTAAGCTTGAGCAGAATGCGTTTATATTTAATCATAGATTTTTGTGAGACTTTTGCGGGTTAGGGCCAATGTCGGTTGCGTGCAGCATCGGTCTTTTCTTCGGATGTGCAAATATAGGGAAGTAATAAAATGGGACTGACTAAAATTCAATCAGAACCTGATTTTTTTCCACTCCCTCGCCTTTCGTCACTTTTACCGCCTTCACGGTAGCGTCACCCGGCGCTTTAATCGCGTTTTCCATTTTCATCGCTTCCAATATCAGCAATGTATCGCCGGCCTTCACCGTATCACCATCCTTGACTCGCAAATCCACAATCAACCCGGGCATTGGAGCGCGCACATGATTTACACGCGAGCCGGCCGTAGCCTGGATACCCATTTCTTCCAGGAGTAAATCAAACCGATCTTTCAGCGTTACGGGAAATACCCGGCCGTTCACTTTTACGGTCACCCGCTTGCCTTGATCTTCGGATTCGACGATTTCAGCGCGAAAGCTGCGACTTCCTGCCAATATGTGGAAATATCCTTCGCTGATCTGCGAAATATCGAGAGTCACCGGAACACCATTCAGCGTCATTCCAGCCTCTCCCGACGCAATTTCAAACGAATTGTCGCCTACTATAGCCTTGTACATACCCAAAGCTATGATACTCAGCCCACAAATCCATGAATAGCGGCCGTACCCAAGCCTGATTTTGGTTCACCGAAAATCAATATTATCTTTGTGCACCTCAAAATGAGGTCAAGGGGTGCCTTAATACAACGGGCTGAGATCATACCCACAGAACCTGATGCCGGTAATGCGGCCGAAGGGAAGGCAGTCGCGACGCGCGACAAGGTTAAACGTATGCACGAGCATTCCCCTGTGTCCGTGTAGTTTAAACCCACACAATCATGTTCCATTTTTCTACCACCTGGTTTTCCAGGGCATCTTCCACGCTGACCAGTGCGCTGTGTGTTATCGCGATACTGTGCGCTTTCCCGAACAGCACAACTGCACAGCACATTGTCTCGGGAATCGTGCGCGATGCAAACACCCACGAAGCGCTCGTCAACGCATCTGTTGAACTCGTCGGTCCAAAACGTCTAACGGTTACCGACGAAACAGGCCGATTTACGTTTGAAAGTGTCAGTGAAGGTGCCGCAACGGTATCGGTATCCTATATGGGATACCAGCGTCAGCAAAAAAACTTCACTGTACCGCAAAATAATGAACTGGTCTTCGAGCTTACACCGACCGCAATTCTCACCGATGCGGTAGTGGTGCGCGCAACCCGCGCCACAAGCAAAACGCCGACGACCTACTCCGACCTCGGACAGGAAGAAATCAACAAACACAATTTCGGTCAGGATGTCCCTTTCCTTCTGAACTGGACTCCATCAGCCGTCACTACTTCCGACGCCGGGACGGGCATTGGGTACACAGGCATCCGCATACGGGGAAGTGACCCCACACGCATCAACGTCACCATCAATGGTATTCCTTACAACGACGCAGAATCTTCCGGAACGTTCTGGGTGAATATCCCCGACATTGCTTCGTCTGCAGAAAGCATTCAAATCCAACGCGGTGTTGGAACCTCCACAAACGGAGCCGGCGCCTTCGGGGCCACGCTGAATCTGCAAACCATTGCCCGACACGATGAAGCCTACGCCACCCTAAACAATGCCTTTGGCTCATTCAACACGCGAAAGCATTCGCTGAGCTTTGGTACTGGCTTACTCAACAATCACTTCACCATCGACGGTCGTCTGTCGCGTATGTATTCCGATGGATTTATCGACCGCGCGTACAGTGACTTGTATTCCTACTACTTCTCCGGTGGATTCTACAGCGACAAAACCATCATAAAGGCAATCATGTTTGGTGGACGCCAGGAAACATACCAGAGTTGGTATGGAGTTCCGGAGTCGCGTCTTAAGAATGACACGGAGGCCATGCTGGTTACGGCGATGAACGAAGGCTGGAACGAGGAGCAAACCGAAAACCTCCTCAACTCGAACCCCCGAACCTTTAATCCTTACCTGTACGACAACCAGGTAGACTCCTACAAGCAGGATCATTTCCAGTTGCACTTCTCGCATCAGCCCACGGGCAACGTAAGCCTCAGCGCAGCGCTCCATTATACACCCGGACAAGGCTTCTATGAGGAGTACCGCCATGACGACGACTTCACGGACTACGGAATACCTCCTCTCGTCATTGATCCCGATGCAGTCACCGAAGAAGGGATGATCTTTACTACTGACGTTATCCGTCGTCGCTGGTTAGACAACCACTTCTATGGTGCGACATGGTCGATCAACTATGATCAAGGCAAATGGAACACCGTTTTCGGTGGCGCATGGAACATCTACGACGGCGACCACTTCGGAGAAGTCATTTGGAGTTCAGCCGGCAACATTCCCCACGAGTACCGGTACTACGATAACAATGGGACGAAGCGCGACGTCAACACATACGCAAAAGCTAATTATCAATTTTCGGAACGACTTAACGCCTTCGTTGACCTGCAATACCGCGCCATCCGCTACGATGTATCGGGAACGGATAAGAATCTCAATCAAATCGGCGTAGACGCCCATTTCGACTTCTTCAATCCGAAAGCCGGATTAACCTTTGCCGCCTCCGACAACAGTCAGGTGTATGCTAGCTACGCCGTTGCAAACCGCGAGCCGGTACGCGACGATTTCGTCGACTTCGAAGGCAGCGACCCACAACCGGAAACACTCCACAATCTGGAAGTAGGTTATCGCGGCACGATAGGAAAGAACACGCTCCAGGCCAACTACTATCTGATGAACTACTCCAACCAGTTGGTGATGACCGGCGAGGTTAACGATGTTGGCGCATTCGTTCGAACGAACGCGGGCAAGAGCTACCGCATGGGGATCGAACTTCAGGGCGACATAAAAATATCCCCGAAGTTAAACTGGACGGCTAATGTAACACTTAGCCGAAACCGGATCAGCGAGTATACCGAGCTGCTTGAAGACTACGGCGCCGATTTTGACGAGTATCACGTGGTTGAAAACGTTTACAAGGATACGGAGATTGCCTTCTCTCCTTCCGTGATCGCCGGCTCCGCTCTTGCCTACTCCCCTGCGCAAGGCGCCGCTGTCACACTCCTGACCAAATATGTAGGCGATCAATACCTTGACAACACAAGCAACGCTGCCCGCAAGATTCCTTCGTATCTGGTTAATGACCTCCGTCTGAGCTATGCCTGGAAACCATCGTTCGCAAAGGAGATCACTTTCAGTTTCCTCGTGAACAACATTCTTGACGAAAAGTATGAATCAAACGGCTTCACATACGGATATCTTGCCGGACCTGCCACCTATCGGGAAAACTTCTACTTTCCACAAGCAGGCAGGAATTTCATGGGCATGATCGAAATTCGATTCTGATTCTGAATCCCTGTAACCGGCAAGCGCAAACGCTTGCCGGTTTTTCTTTGACGTCCGGTGCCGCTATAATCTGCAGAATCCGCATACATTTCAGTAACTTTGGAGTTATGGTCAGGTATTTCCGATTTAAGCGCTTTATGGTATCCTTCGCGCGACTCACGCGTGTGTGGAACTTGCTTATCATCGCCCTTGCCCAATACCTGACCGCGGCCTTTATCATCGACTTAAGTACTGTATCAGACCCTCGTCTTTTTATCCTATCCCTGTCGACGGTTTGCATCGCGGCTGGGGGATATGTCATAAACGACTACTTTGACATTAAGATTGATCTTATAAACAAACCAGACCGGGTTGTTATTGGACGAAACATAACCCGTCGGTACGCGATACTTCTCCACTCGCTACTGTCACTGGCTGGCGTCGCACTCGGACTTGTCTTAAGCTGGAAAATCGCAGCGACAAACTTCGCCTGTGCCTCCATTCTCTGGCTTTACTCCAACAGCCTAAAGCGCCAGGCTTTTATTGGAAATTTTGTCGTCGCACTCCTGACGGGTATCTCCATATGGTTGGTCGACTCGCTCTACAAAACGGGCCACACCCTGATTCTCTCCTATGCCGGCTTCGCGTTCTTCATGACACTGATTCGCGAGATCATCAAGGACATGGAAGACCAAAAAGGCGACCAGACTTTTGGTTGTCAGACACTGCCTATCGTATGGGGTATGCGCAAAACAAAGAACTTTATCTACTTCATTCTTGCTGTGTTTTCCCTCACGGTCGTTGTACTCTACCAGATCGTCGGTGAACTACCTGTCCGCTATTTTGCCCTGTTCCTGCTAGCGCCCATGTTGATATTCCTGTTTCGCCTGATCAAAGCTGATACGCGAAGAGACTACGCCTGGCTCAGCGGGTTCTGCAAGGTGATCATGCTTCTGGGAATTCTTAGCATGCCCTTTGTAAGATCCTAAACGTTGCATTTTCAGTATGTCTAAGAAATACAAGATTGCCATCTTCGCCTCGGGGAGTGGCACCAATGCCGAAGAGATTTTCAAACACTTCAAATCACATCCTGATATCGAAGTCGCGCTGCTGATGACCAACAACCCGGAGGCCTTCGCCCTTCAGCGCGCAGCCAATCACAACATTGCGGCCGAAGTATTCTCCCGTGCGGAGTTCAAAGAGGGGGAGCGCATCAAAAGCGAATTGCAAAAACACGGCATCACCCATATTGTCCTCGCCGGATTCTTATGGCTTATACCCGACTATCTGCTGCAACTTTTTCCGGATCGGATTATCAATATTCATCCGGCGCTACTGCCCAAGTACGGCGGAAAAGGTATGTATGGCATGAAAGTACATGAAGCCGTCAAAGCTGCGGGCGACGACGCTACCGGCATCACCATCCACCTCGTCAACGATCGGTACGACGAAGGACGCGTACTTTTCCAGGCCTCGTGCCCGGTCTTACCGGAGTATAGCCCGGAGGAAATAGCCAAATGCGTACACCAACTGGAGTATGAACACTACCCCCGGATAATCGAACAGTGGGTATCGGGGAGCCTAGCCTGACCTACTTCGGAGACAAAAGCTCGAAATCGTCGGCTCTCGGGAAGCTCTTGAACACCTCAATAATAAAGGGATCGGGAACGGTAAGCTTTCGGCGCTGAAGATCGATCCAGGCACCATCGATATTAATGATAGCCGCGAGTGTTCCATCGCTCTTGGTAAAGTGATGCCGTAAACTCCAGCGCGAAAAGTCTTCACGGCACTTCACCACCTGTACATCGATGGTAATGGTATCCTCGAACATAATCTCCCGCCTGAACACAGCTTCCTCGCGAAAGAGGATAGGCCCAACACCAAGCTCCTCCAGCTTCTTCATAGAAAGCCCCTTGGCCGTCAGCGCATTCATACGCATAGACGCGCCATAATCATAGTAAACCGAGTGACGCAAATGGCGGTTGGCATCAATGTCAGCCCAGCGAATTTGAACAGTTTGGCTAAAAAAAGGCATGGTATTGAAGTGTTAGAGTATCAAGGTGTTAAAGAGGAGTCAGTCTTGATCATAATTCCTCAGCGGCTCGCACTTCAAGGCACCCAGCACCCCTCGTCCCTCGTTCCTCCTTCCTCGTACTTCCATCCCGGTTCTTACTTCCAAGCACCACGCACCCATTCGTCATTCGTAATTCGTAATTCGTCATTCAAATTCCCCTGCGGTTC
>CAZHIQ010000003.1:31929-73081 GCA_964532595.1 uncultured Roseivirgaceae bacterium | reverse complement strand
TCAAATTCCCCTGCGGTTCATACTTCCAAGCACCAACCACACCCTCGTACCTCGTACTTCGTTCCTCGTACTTCCATCCCCGGTTCGCACTTCCAAGCACCAAGCACCCATTCGTCATTCGTAATTCGTAATTCGTCATTCAAATTCCCCTGCGGTTCGTACGTCCAAACACCAAGCACCCTCGTACTTCGTACCTCGTTCCTCGTCCTTCGATCTACATCTGGGAGCGCGTCAACTCCGGCATTCGATCAAACAAGCCCACAGCCTGTTTGAATATCTCATTGGTCTCATTGAACACCGGGTAGAAGCCCTCGTTGCCCCACACCTTGCGCGCGATCTGCGCCTTCACATGGATAGCGAACAGTTGCCGACGTGCGCGCAGCTCTTTGTGATCTGCTTTTACTTTGTTGCGTACGCCGGTTGCGACCAGATCGTTAAGCATTTTATCGGTAACCGTAAAGCTTTCAAGGAAGTGTTTGAAACCCTTTTCCTCCAAAGCCTGCTTGTGCGTCTCGGCGTAGTTGAAGGTATACTCTTGCAATGCCGTTGAAGTATAAAGCTCATTGAGATAATGGCTGTTCAAGGTTGTGTCGAGCGGCACGAAGTAGTCGGGCATAATTCCGCCGCCTCCATAGACAGCTCTTCCATTGAGAGTCATAAACCGCAGCGAGTCGTTGACCTTTATACTGTCAGCATGGAAAAATTCTCCATGGTTATAGCGGCTGATGATATCACGAGCGTATTCATCACCGTCCTGATAGGGCTTTTGAATCGATCTTCCACTCGGAGTATAATACCGGGAAATTGTGAGCCGCAACTCCGATCCATCGTTGAGTTCGAAAGGAGATTGAACAAGTCCTTTTCCAAAAGTTCGGCGACCAACTATTAGCGCGCGGTCGTTATCCTGAAGAGCACCGGCGAGAATTTCGGAAGCCGAAGCACTTCCTTCGTTAACAAGAACGATAAGGTCGCCTGTCTCAAAGCTTCCCTTGCTCGTCGCATGGGCCTCGGCGTTGTAGCGACGCTCCTTTCCCTTCTGGGAGACTATTTTCTGTCCTGCTGGAAGAAACTCATCTGCCATTTGGATAGCCATATTCATATAGCCGCCCGGGTTACCCTGGAGGTCAACGATTAATTTCTTCATTCCCTTCTTGCGAAGATTATCGAGACCAGCTTTGAATTCGTCATAGGTTGTCGCCGAAAAGCGATTCACTTTGATGTAGCCGATTTCGTCATCAACCATGTAAGAGACATCGACGGAGTGCTGCGGGATTTTGTCACGGATTATATTGAAATCGATTTCCTGCTCCCCGCGCCTGACGGTGACCTTGACCTGGCTGCCACGCGGCCCCTTGAGTGCTTTCATCACACCAGCCGTAGTTATTCCGACCCCGGCAACATCCTGATCATCAACGCGGATGATTTTGTCGCCCGACTTGATGCCGAGCGCTTCCGAAGGCCCACCGCTTAGCGGCGTAAGAACGACTATCGTGTCGTCGAAAATATTGAATTCGATTCCGATTCCGTCAAAATTACCGCGCAGGTCCTCGTTTGCCTTCTCCCGATCGGCTGCCGGGATATACGATGAATGAGGATCCAGATTGTGCAGCATTTCCCGAATCGCATTGTCGACCAGCAGCGAAGTGTTCACCGAATCGACATACTCCTCCTTTATCTGGGTAAGGATTTCCCGAAACTTCTGCACATCCTTATTCACGTCAGAACGGGTCCGTCCGGAATCAAGGCTCGCCCCGACAAAAACGCCGACAGCCAGCCCCAGACAAAGCACGATCGGAAACCTGATCTGATACTTGGTATTCTCACTCATAGCGGAAATTTACTACAACATTAACACAAACCTAAAATATTTGGTTGGCACGAAAATCTTCCCCTCTCTACGGAAAACGGCCGCCAGCCACCCGGTTTTTTTTCTGTTACTAAACCTTTCTGACTATATTTACCCATTGAGATGGACAGCACTGCCTTGAGAAACACGCCTATTCAGGAACTTGTCAGCCAAAACTACGTCCATGGATACGTCTTGTTTTATATGGGTATCCGGTTCTATGAATATTCAGAACAGACGCTGGCGCAGGTTTGTGAGCAGCGTGGTCTCAAAGTCGAGCAGATTATCAAGGAACTGGAAAGTCCTTCCCATGTGCAGCAAACCGATCTCCCTCTGGTCTCCTATCCTATTGACCTGATCGTTGAATACCTGAAGCATGCGCATTTCCTCTTCATCAAACACAAGTTGCCTTACATCGCCCGGCTTGTAGAAAACTTCAAAGCTCAGCACGACGATTACTCCCAGATTGAACGCGACCTGAAGATCGTTTTCCCTCTTTTTGTTGAAGACTTCATTGAGCACATATACGAAGAAGAAGATACTTTGTTCCGGTATATACTTGCCCTCGACAAAGCGTCGCGAGGCGACTTCTCCCCCGGCAAGCTCTACTATCTGATGGAAAGCAATTCCGTTCAGAAATTCGCCATGGAGCACGAAGCGCACGACGATGAAATGGAGGGGATCCGGAAAATCACGAAAGATTACAAGCTTCATCAGCGCGCACCCCTCCATGTAAAGGTTATTTATAATGAGCTGAAAGAGTTCGAGCGGAGTCTAATCACACATGCCCGCATTGAGAATGAGGTGCTCTTTCCGAAAGCCATGGCCCTCGAGACGCGCGTCAGGCAGCGATTCTTCGAGGTCGCCCGCCACAATTAAGCCGGACGTTAAAAAGGGCTGTCGCGGAGCATGGGAAGGATATTAGCTATCGATTACGGTCTGAAACGCACCGGTATTGCAGTAACCGATCCCCTGCGCATCATCGCCACACCCCTTGACACAGTCCCGACACATACACTCATGGTCTTCCTGAAAACGTATGTCGCCCGCGAACCCGTAGATGAATTTGTGGTTGGGATTCCCAAGACGCTGAAGAACGAAGATTCGGCCATTGCTCCGCAGGTGCGCAAGTTTATCGGAGCCTTGAAGAAAACCTTTCCAGACCGGCCGGTGCACGAAGCTGACGAACGCTTTACCAGTACCCTGGCTCAGCGCGCCCTCATCGAAGGCGGCATGAAAAAAAAGGACCGACAGGTGAAGGGGAATACCGATAAAGTCAGCGCAACGATTATCCTGCAAAGTTTCCTCGACGCCACACCCCGGTAGGCGCGAATCATCCGCACTTTGACGTGCAGTTTCGTGTTATTAAACTACTATTTTTGCAGAATGATATATCCGATAGTTATGTATGGCGACCCCGTACTTAGGTCGCGCGCCGCTGAAATTGAACATGGAACCGACCTGAAACAGCTCATCGACGATATGTTCGAGACGCTGGAAGCAGCAAGCGGAATCGGTCTGGCGGCCCCTCAAATAGGGAAAAGCATTCGGCTTTTTGTCGTTGACGGCACTGGAATTGAAGACGAGCCGGGCATGGAAGACTTCAGGAAGGTGTTTATCAACGCCCAGATGATCGAAGAAATGGGCCAGCCATGGGAATTCGAAGAAGGCTGCCTGAGCATTCCCAATATCCGCGAACGCGTATCCCGAAAAGAACAACTCCGCATCCGCTACTTTGACGAAAACTGGAACGAACACGAAGACACCTTCGACGGTATGCAGGCGCGGATAATTCAGCACGAATACGACCACATTGAGGGCAAAATGTTTATTGACTATTTGAATCCGCTCAAGAAGCGCTTGCTGAAAGGCAGACTGACCGACATTTCGAAAGGCAAGGTCGATACCGAATACCGCATCTCGGCGCCGATCAAACGTTAACGTTGACCGGCATTTGCCGGTATACAAATAGAATAGACTTTTTGGCCCGAAAGGGCTTTCTTTGCAATCCGAGAAATTGTAAAAATACCACGATGCCATGCAGGACCTGAAAATCACCGTCATTCAATCCGATATCCACTGGGAAGATACCGAGGCGAACCTCGCGATGTTCGAAGAGAAGATCTGGCAAATCGGAAATACGACGGATGTGATTGTCCTGCCCGAGATGTTTACCACCGGCTTTACGATGGCCGCGCCGCGTCTGGCCGAACTGATGAACATGCGGACCTTTAAATGGATGAAGCAAATGGCTGACCAGAGCGGCGCCCTTATCCTGGGTAGCTACATCGTCAAGGTCCACGACCGATATTACAATCGTTTGCTGTGGATGGAACCCGGCGGACAATTCAAAACTTACGACAAGCGCCACCTGTTCCGGATGGCCGACGAACATAAAGTATTTTCTCCCGGCGAGAGTCTTCTCATCGGAACCTGGAAAGGCTGGCGTATCTGCCCGCTGGTTTGTTACGACCTCCGCTTCCCGGTATGGAGCCGGAACCGCCGCGACGCGCACGCGCGGCGCATGGCCTACGATGTGCTCATTTATGTTGCCAACTGGCCAACCACACGCATTGAAGCCTGGGACACTCTTCTGAAAGCCCGCGCTATCGAGAACCTCAGCTATGTGGTAGGAGTAAATCGCATCGGCCAGGACGGTAACGGTGTTGAATACAACGGCAATTCGGCCGTTATCAGCCCCAAAGGTGAATATATCTACATCAACGAAGGAACCGAAGCCAGCAAAACGATCGAGTTGAGCTCCAATTCGCTCGAAGCATTCCGCGATCGCTTTCCGGCCTTCCTCGACGCCGACGACTTTGAAATTGAGTTCGAACAGTTCGAAGAAAGCGACCAATTTCTCTGATCGCCCCCGCGAAATCTATTTTAGCCCATAATACATGTCCACAAAGAAGATTACCCGTGCCCTGATTTCGGTTTACTACAAGGACAACCTCGAACCCATCATCCACGAATTGGCAAAAGCCAACGTCAGCTTTGTTTCCACAGGCGGAACGCAAGCGTTTATCGAGAAACTCGGATACCCGGTAACCCCCGTTGAAACACTTACCGGTTATCCTTCCATCTTCGGAGGGCGAGTCAAGACACTGCATCCCGCCGTTTTCGGCGGCATCCTGTTCCGGCGCGATGACTCCGCCGACGTAGCGCAAGCAGCAGAATTCGACATCGAAGCCCTCGACCTTGTGATCGTTGACCTCTACCCGTTCGAAGAAACAGTAGCAGCCGGTGGTTCCGAAGAGGATATCATCGAAAAAATCGACATCGGCGGTATTTCCCTCATTCGGGCAGCCGCGAAAAATTACCGCGACGTGGTTATCGTCTCGTCGCGAAATCAGTACCCAAAACTGCTTGAAGTACTTCAATCATCAGCCTGCTCAACGACATTGGAGCAACGCAAGCACTTCGCCGCCCTGGCATTTGATGTAACGTCCCACTACGATTCCGCAATATTCAGCTATTTCAATACACCAGCGACGATCCCCGCGTTCAAGAAAAGCGTACAGCAAGGGAGAACGCTCCGCTACGGTGAGAACCCTCACCAGAAGGGGAGCTTCTTTGGCGACCTCGATAGCCTCTTCGATCAACTCAATGGCAAGGAACTCTCGTATAACAACCTGGTAGACATCGATGCGGCGATACACCTGGTTCAGGAATTCGAGGCCGAAAAGGCTTTCGTCATAATAAAACATACAAACGCCTGCGGAGTAGCGACCGGCACAAGTGTGAAAGAAGCCTATCTCAAGGCATTTCAAGCCGATACCATATCCGCTTTCGGCGGAGTTCTGGCCACGAATAAGACGCTTGACCTCGAAGCAGCAGAGGAAATCAATAAGCTCTTCTTCGAAATTCTCATCGCTCCCGGATATGAGCCGGCGGCGCTTGAGCTGCTGAAGAGCAAGAAGAACCGTATCCTGCTTGTGCAGAAGGTACCGTTACGAGTAGAGCGTCAGTTCAAGAGTCTGTTGAATGGAGTCATTGAGCAGGACGCCGACAACAAGACCGACGCTGCTGATGACCTTAAAGTAGTTACGCGGCGGGCGCCATCGGACGAGGAGATCGAAGCATTGCTGTTTGCCTCGAAAATCTGCAAGCACACCAAGTCGAATACCATAGTCCTGGCCGTAAAAGGGCAGCTGCTGGCAAGCGGCGTGGGACAGACCTCCCGCGTTGACGCACTGCAGCAAGCCATTGAGAAAGCTCGCAAATTCGGATTCGACCTTAAGGGAAGTGTGATGGCCTCCGATGCCTTCTTCCCGTTCCCCGACTGCGTCGAGATCGCCCATGGCGCAGGCATCGAAGCTGTCATTCAGCCCGGGGGGTCGGTTAAAGATGAGGATTCCATTCGCTTCTGCGATGATCACAACATGGCAATGGTGTTCACCGGAATCCGCCATTTCAAGCACTGATTTGGTTCAGCAAAGCAGGCCATCTCCCGGCCTGCTTTGCTACAAATATTCGCCGATTACCGGTCGATACCGTCGCCAGCCCGAACAGGGAGAAGCCCGATCTCCCATCCGCGCTTATACCCCTTCCCTGTAAGTTTTTTCGCCGGATTATACCGCTGAAACCTAGCAATATTTGTGTAATTTCGGCCCATCAATTCTAAATTTCACTTATCCTCGCCCCATGGGATTTTTCGATTTTTTTACCAGTGACATTGCAATCGACCTTGGCACAGCAAACACACTGATTATTTACCGCGATAAGATTGTCGTTGATGAACCATCGATCATCGCGATAGACAAAGCGGCTAACAAAGTACTCGCTATCGGCCGCGAAGCGATGCAGATGCACGAGAAGACCCATGAGCACATCAAAACTATTCGGCCGCTGAAAGAGGGCGTGATCGCCGACTTCCAGGCCGCTGAGATGATGATCCGGGGATTGATCAAGATGATCGATACCGGCAAGCGTATGTTCCCGCCCTCATACCGGATGGTCATTTGCATTCCTTCCGGCATCACTGAAGTAGAGAAACGTGCAGTACGCGATTCAGCCGAACACGCGGGAGCCAAAGAGGTGTACATGGTCTATGAACCTATTGCTGCCGCTATCGGAACGGGTATCGACATTGAAATGCCAGTAGGTAACATGATCGTCGATATCGGGGGCGGAACGACGGATATTGCCGTAATCGCCCTGTCAGGTATTGTATGTGATCAGTCGATCCGCGTTGCCGGTGACACCTTTAACCGCGACATCCTCGACTATATGCGCCGCCAGCACAACCTGTTGATCGGCGAACGCTCAGCAGAGAAGGTGAAGATTGAGGTCGGTTCGGCACTCACTGAGCTCGATGACGGACCGGAAGACTATGAAATCCGCGGACGCGATCTGATGACGGGAATCCCGAAAACCATCAAGATATCATACTCCGAAGTTGCCTTTGCGCTTGACAAGTCGGTATCTAAACTCGAAGAAGCCGTACTGAAGGCGCTGGAAACATCGCCTCCGGAGCTTTCTGCCGACATCTATGAACGAGGAATCTACCTGACAGGGGGTGGTGCTCTTCTGCGTGGACTCGACAAGCGACTGGCACTGAAGACAAAACTTCCGATTCACGTCGCCGAAGATCCCTTGAAGGCAGTTGTCCGGGGAACCGGCGCAGCACTGAAGAATATTGACAGATTCCGGGCGGTTTTGATGACATAATAGATGCAACGGCTCTTTTTATTTTTTTATCAATACCGGGCCTTTTTCACATTTCTGTTTCTTGAACTTCTTTGTGCGTGGCTGCTGATTCAAAACAATCCCTATCAAGGAGCACGCTTCTTCAACTCTTCCAACGGCCTGGTTGCAACGTTGAATAACGTATCCCACGGGGTACGTGAATACTTCACGCTGCGCCAGGTAAACAGTATGCTCGCTGAAGAAAACGCGCGGCTGCGAAGTGAGTTTGAAGCTCTGAACCAACGAGGCTATCTCGAACAACGGTCGCCTTACACCCAAACTTCCGCTGCCCTGCGGGACTCCCTGACCTATCGCGCCACGCCGGTTGACACCGCGGTGGCCAATCAGTTTCAATTCCTCAGCGCAAAGGTGGTGAACAATTCAGTCCACCGGTTCACCAATTTCATCACTATCAACAAAGGCAGCAAAGAGGGTGTCGAACCCGGAATGGCCGTAATCAGCCCTCAGGGTGCCGTTGGGAAGGTGAGAACTACCTCACGCCACTACAGCGTAGTGACGTCGCTACTCCACGTCGACGTTCAGACCTCTGCGTTGCTGAAACGCACCGGACACTTCGGGACGATCCAGTGGGATGGCCTCAATCCGGAGTACGTGAAGTTCAAGTTTATTCCCCGTCACGTAGAGCCCATCAAGGGTGATACCGTAGTAACGTCGGGGTACAATGCCATATTCCCGGAGGGAATCATGATTGGCTGGATTGAAGATATTGTCAAGACTGACGAACTCTTCTACGATCTTACGGTTAAGCTGTCGCAAGACTTCCGCAAGATTGCCTATGTCGAGGTTGTCAGGAATTCACTGAAGTACGAACTTGATTCGTTGACGAATACTGTGATAGAGGAAGAGGAATGAGCAGGTTGAATATCGTACAGATTATCGCGTTTTTTATCTACCTGTTCTATCAGGTGTTGATACTGAAGAACATTGTGCTGTTCAATACCGCATTTTGTTTCCTCTATATCGCGTACCTGTTCTTCCTACCAGTCGAGTCGAATCCGTTATTTTTGTTGCTCATCGGATTCCTCATGGGATTCGCGGTCGACATTTTTTACGATAGCCTTGGCCTGCACGCGTTTGCCTGTGTGCTGGTAATGTATATAAGAAACTACTGGCTCACAGTCATCACGCCACAAGGCGGGTACGACACCAATGCCACGCCATCGCTGGCCGTTAACGGCATGCAATGGTTCCTGGTATATACCTTCCCGCTGGTATTCACGCACCATGCGGTTTTGTTTTTTCTGGAGGCTGGAGGCTTTGGGATGTTCTGGTTTACCCTTTGGAAGGTAATTACCAGTTCTATATTCACAACGATAGTAATTGTCGTAGTTCAATACCTGTTCCCGAGCGGGCGATATCGCTAGTCGCCGGAACACCTGTCAATATTAATGTCAGAGGAGTCGAGAAACGCTAAAGTTCGAAATGAACGACGGAAGACGGCATATTATTCAGATCGCATTCATCGCCGTAGGGTTGATTTACCTGGTGAAGCTTTTCTCCATCCAGGTACTCGACCGACGGTATGAAGAGCTGGCCAATAGCAATGCGATCCTGCGACAGATCGACCCTCCCGTACGCGGACTGATATACGATCGAAACGGGAAACTCCTGGTATACAACACACCTGAGTTCGATCTCGAGATAATCCAGAAAGAAGTTCACAACTTCGACTCAGCGAAATTCTGCGATGTCTTCGGACTCACCATGCCCGAGCTCCGACAGAAATTCAAGGAGCTTCGTGCACGTCGCGAATACTCGCCCATCAAACCCACGGTTTTTCTCAGGCAATTGTCTAACCGCGATTTTGCGCGAATTCAGGATCGCATCGATGAATTCAAAGGGTTCTACATAAAGCCGCGAAGTACGCGGGCTTATACAACCACCGCCCTGGCCAATCAATTAGGCTATGTCAGCGAGATCTCAAGAGAGCAACTGCGACGCGATACCGCCAGAATCTATCGCCAGGGTGATGAGATCGGCCAGAGTGGAATTGAAGCTTTCTACGAGCCCTACCTTCGCGGAAAAGGAGGAGTGCGGTATTTTCTGCGAAATGTAAATGGCATTATCAAGGGCCCCTTCAATGAAGGACGCAACGATACGCTCTCCGTTCCGGGACAGGATTTGGTCAGCACCATCGACATCGACCTGCAGGAGTATGGAGAATATTTGATGAATGGCAAGGCCGGAAGTATCATTGCTATCGAACCCGCCACCGGAGAAATACTCGCCATGGTCTCCGGACCGTCGTACGATCCGAACATGCTTACCGGCCGGCATTACAGCGAGAACTTCAAGCTCATCAGCTCCGACACCAACAAACCCTTGTTCAACCGGCCTCTCATGGCGCAGTACCGACCCGGATCTATCTTCAAGATCGCTCAGGCATTGGTAGCCCTGCAGGAAGGCGTTATTACTCCCCAGACGCGAATCCGATGCGATCGGTCGCTGGTAGGATGCCATGGATCCCATACAAACGAAGATCTTGTCGGCGCGATCACGGTATCGTGCAACCCTTATTTTCTCCAGGCGATGCGACGGGTGGTCAATCAAGGCGTGTCGAGCAATACCTTCGACGACACTCGTATCGGACTTGAAAAATGGACGGAACACATCCGGAGCTTTGGCTTTGGTGGCCGACTGGGAATTGATCTTCCCAACGAGAAAGGCGGGCTGGTGCCTAGTGTCAACTACTACGACCGCGCCTATCGCGGCCGGCCATGGAAGTACTCCAACATTTACTCGATTTCAATCGGCGAAGGAGAAAACCTGGTCGTGCCGTTACAAATGGCCAACTTCGCCGCCATCATCGCCAATAAGGGATTTTACTACACCCCTCATTTGATAAAATCGATCGGAGACAGTGGTGAGCCGCTTCCGCAATACAAAGAACGGCACTACACCACCATCGATCCGGAGCATTTCAGTGTAGCCGCAGATGCGATGGAAGCTGTCGTCCAGGAAGGAACGGGCCAATATCGCGCTAAACTTAAGGATATTGTCGTGTGCGGAAAGACGGGGTCGGTGCAGAACGAACCTCATCCTGACCACTCCGTGTTTATCGCATACGCCCCCAAAGAGAATCCCAGAATTGCCGTGTCCGTTTATGTCGAGTACGGCGGTCAGGGTGCCCGGGCAGCGGCGTCAATCGCCAGCCTGATGATCGAGAAATATCTGCTGGGCGAAACGAAACGCCCGCACATTGAGTCATATGTTTTGAAAGGAGACTTCCTTCATTGAAAAGAGAACCGAATATAACGAACAAAATTGACTGGGTCACCGTGCTTCTGTACGGCAGCATCGTCCTTTTGGGCTGGCTGAATATCTATGCAGTCACATACGATGAAAACGCCGTCGTTTCCATCTTCAACCTGGGCATTAACTCAGGACGTCAGCTGGTATTTATCGGAGGATCGCTCGTAATAATCCTGGCTATTCTGATTATTGACCGGCAATTCTTTGAAACCTTCGCCTACATCATTTACGGCCTGATGCTTATCCTGCTTCTCCTCGTTCCCCTGATAGGAAAAGAGGTTGGGGGTAACAAGGCTTGGCTTGGCGTTGGGTCGTTCGGGGTGCAGCCATCGGAGTTCGCCAAGTTTGCGACGGCGCTCGTCGTGGCCAAGACGATCGGCTCTATCGGATTCCGTATGGACAACCTGCGAAATCAGCTTACACTGTTCGCCCTCATCGGGATTCCAATGCTTTTGATCCTTCTCCAGAAGGACACGGGTACTGCCCTGGTTTTTACGGCCTTTGTACTGGTATTCTTCCGCGAAGGAATGTCGCCAATCCTGATCCTGATCGGCATCGCCTTTGCGATCATTTTTATCCTTACCCTTTTGGTTGAAAACCAGTATTACCTACACCTGGGGATCGGCGCAATACTGTTGATATCTATCCTGGCGGGCCGGAAGAAATTCAGCCGCATTGCCATGCTTACCGTAGGCGCGCTTGCAATCGTCGGAGTTATTGAAAGCGTTGACTATATCGTTACCGATGTACTTAAACCGCACCAGCAAAACCGTATAAAGGCGCTTATCAATCCCGACGCCGACCCGCTGGGATACGGGTGGAACGTGACTCAATCGAAAATTGCCATCGGAAGTGGTGGCTTTATGGGGAAAGGCTTTCTGGAGGGAACACAGACGAAATTTGACTTTGTTCCGGAGCAAAGCACCGACTTCATTTTCTGTACCATCGGTGAAGAACACGGATGGCTCGGTAGCCTTTTTACAATTGGTCTCTTTATGGCGTTCCTTCTCCGAATCATTTATCTGGCGGAACGTCAGAAGAACAGGTTTGCCCGGACGTATGGATACTCCGTGGCGTGCATCCTCTTTTTTCACTTTGCTGTAAACATCGGGATGACAATCGGACTGGTCCCGGTTATCGGGATACCTCTCCCCTTCTTCAGCTATGGCGGGTCATCCCTATGGGGATTCACCATCCTACTGTTCATCTTCCTGAAATTGGATGCTCACCGAGGGCAGGTACTCCAACGGATCTGATCCGGAGTCTCAGTCGGCGCTGAATCGTTTCTCCACCATTTCCATGAATTCATGGAATTCCCGGCTCTCGCGGTCCCAGCTGGAAGACTGCTCTTCGAGATACTGCATGGCGCTCTCCATGTCGGGCAGCTGATCCAGCTCATCGACCGTTCGGCTGAACGATTCAAAGTCGCCGTAAAACAGCACCTTCGTGAACATGAACTTCTGATTGATTGTCAGATGGTCTTTGATGCGGGCAATCTTTTGAAAGTTATTGTAGACCGGGCGCTGCGGCGTTTGCATTTTGTCGTTTAACGTTGGCCGCGACGGGATTTCCTCCTCCTCATCGAGAAGGGGAATACGCGGGGATTCCCGAGGAGCTTCCGGCTCCGGACGCACCTCCGCGCGCGGCGTATCACGGGCAACAAAAAAGGTGGATGGATCAAGAGGGAGCACCTCGGAGAAATTACGAATATGCTCGTCTACGTCTTCAGGAGTGAAATTCACTTCTTCGAGAATCTGGTCGAGCACAGCAAAGGCTTCGTTACCCGACATCTCCTCGACACCTCGCTCTTCAAGTGTCTCCACCAGTCGTGCAAGAGGCGCCTTGTTAATACGCAGGTACTTGATTTCTTCCCGAAACTGCCCTACGTTCACCTTGTTGTCACGTTCTGTAACCAACGTGGAGAAGAAATCATAAGGATTGAAAATAAGCAAGAGTGTCTGGCGTACTGACTTCTTGAGCAATGGCGAAAAGTGTTCCTGATCGACGGAGATATGGTTTGACAGCACCGTCATGAAATGCTCAAGCGCCTCTTTGACCTCCTTGTCGTCGTAGTCAAAGTAGGGGCTTTTCAGTTTGCGCATTTCACCTTTCCACGTATGCAGCAGCTCTCGAACTATAAACAGATTGATCTGCGGGATACTGGTTAAGGACAGGATTTCCGCCCCACTGATTTTCTTTCCGGAGGAGAAAAATTGCTGAGATACGCGATCCGCATATGCATCGCCATACGCGGCGATAGCCTCCAGACTTATCTTTTCGTCCATATTTTGCGCACTATCCTTATTGTTGCTCTAAAGTTAACCGTTATTGCCTAATGTACACATCAAAATAAGACACATGCCCCGTATTGTCATTGAAAATCTGGATGAAAAAGCAATAGAGACAACTGAGCTGTCGAAACCGCTGTTGCGGCATTTCCACGACAACGGGATTGACTGGCTTCACGCGTGCGGTGCTCGCGGGCGTTGTACGACCTGCAAGGTGATCATCTTAAGCGGCGCCGCTAATCTGACCCCGTTAACCGCCGCCGAAGAACGATATCGATCGCTGGGCGCTTTACCGGAAGGAACACGCCTTTCCTGTCAGGTAAATGTAACCGGGGATATCCGCGTAGCCGTGCCCGCCGACGGCAAACTCCCCCACATTCGCTATTCCGATGATCCTGCGAGCCACTAAATTTGAATGTAAGTGTTGCAACGGTAATTTGCGTTATGTTTATCGAACCTCACCTCGGCCAAATACCTGACCAGACGCATCCGGCGGGCTGGATAGAAGTAATCTGCGGATGCATGTTCTCGGGAAAGACAGAAGAGCTCATCCGGCGACTAAACCGTGCCCTCATCGCCAAACAAAAAGTCGAGATCTTCAAACCCGCTGTCGACAAGCGATATTCCCGGGAGAACATCGTCTCACACAACGAGACCGCTATCCGCTCAACACCGGTAAACTTCGCCCAGGATATCCTCCTCCTCGCGGGAGATTCCGCCGTAGTGGGCATTGATGAGGCGCAATTTTTTGACGACGCAATCGTCGACGTCTGCAATACGCTTGCTAATAATGGCAAACGAGTCATCGTCGCCGGCCTGGACATGGACTATGAAGGCAAACCGTTCGGACCGATGCCGAATCTGCTAGCCGTCGCCGAGTTTGTCACCAAAATACACGCCATCTGCGCCCAAACCGGTCAACTGGCATCGTTCTCGTTTCGTCTGGCCGACAACGATGAGCGTGTGTTACTTGGCGAGAAAAACGAATACGAAGCCCGTAGCCGCGCGTCATTCGTTGAAGGAATGAAACAGAAGGTGAAAAACAATCGCAGAGATTAACACCAGGACCGGTTGTAGCCATGATTCACAAAACAAGAGGGGTCGTATTCAGATTTACCCGCTACGGGGAAACCTCGATTATTGTAACCATTTTCACAGAGTTGTTCGGCCTTCAGAGCTACATGGTCAATGGAATCAGAAGCAAGAATGCCAAGAACCGCATCGCGCTCTACCAACCCCTCACCCTGCTCAACCTGGTTGTTTACCACCGGGACTCAGCCAACATTGAACGTATCCGTGAAGCCTCGATAAACTATCCCTATCGCACGCTGGCTACTGACATTCGAAAATCAACGCTCGCGATCTTTCTCACTGAACTGATGAACAAGACGGTCCGCGAAGAAAGTCAGACGCAGGAGATGTACGAATTTATTGCCGACTCGCTGATTACGCTTGATCAAATGGAACAGGGATACGAAAATTTCCATCTCATATTCATGATGAAGCTTGCGCGAATCCTTGGATTCGGAGCCGACAGAATAGAGGAAGTGTTGACGGAGCAAGTAGCCGATTCCGAAACACAAGCCGCACTCGCGAGAGTCCTAACAGTCGGATACACCTCACCCTTGCGCATTACCAACCTCCAACGACGCGCGATCCTGGATGTTTTACTACACTTCTATCACCGGCACGTTGAGCACCTTGGCGAAATAAAATCGGTGCAGGTACTACGGGAAATCTTCATGTAATCGTTAGAACCGATATCCGACAAGAAAGGAATAGCGGCTGATCTTCGTCCCTATGTGAGTGTAGGGAGAAAACCCATTCGAACGCTCCAGTCTTGCCTCCATTGAAATCCCTTTTAGGAGCACCCCGCCTCCGATGACCAAGCTTTGTTCATGACTACGCATCGCTTCCAGCAAAAAAGGGCGCTCTCTTTCCGTGTGTGTCGTCGTCGTGGTCGTGCGCACACGCTGATAACTCGTCTGACGCAATATTAACCCATTGGTTACCCCTCCATTGACAAATATCCGCATGCGCGGAAGCGGATAGCGGAAGCGCACCATCGTATTGAGCCTCGCGTACGAAATAGAGATTGACGAGGTATGGATCTTGGTCTGATAGGGTTCCTCGGATTCGACCCATTCCCCGGCGAAGGTATAGGACGACAGCGAGAACTCATTGTAAAGCGCCCACTTCTGTCGGTTACGTGGCAAAAATGTTTCCACGAAGAGTCCCCCGGCAAAGTCGACTGACGGAGTCCATTCCGTCGACTCCAAAAGAGGTAGACCGGCACCCCGAATACTTGCTATCTGAACACCTGAAACGACGCCAAAAGCCCATCCCAACCGCAGCGCCTCGGCCTCATATTCTGGCTCAATGCCCTTACAGGCATAATAACGCTTGAAGACACGCCGGAGGTCTTTCTCTGAATAACGAACACTGCGGCGACCAAGAACGAGTTCCGGGCAATCCTGGAGATATGACGCTAACTGCGGACGAAACCGGTTAATCTCAAAAACTTTTCGATATCCTCTTATCAATTCCTCATACTTGTGATAAGCCAGAATGGAATACACCGAGGGCTCACTCTCAATGTAGTAGCGCGGAAAATCCGAATCGCCAAGGTATTGGAATAGCGACTTTTCTCCCTGAATCAGGGCTAGGAGGAATATTGTGTCAGCCGCATACTGAGGTGGACCAACAGCGATTCCCCCCTGCAAAACGGAAACATCCGTCTCTGTAAGGGCGGAAACATAGCGATCACCCTCAACAAGAAACGCCGTAATGTCAAGTGGAGTCAGAATCACCGCCTCGGCGGAGGCACTCGGTTTAAAGACTATTTTATCGGGATTTTTTCTCCAGCTTCTGTAGTCGATCAGGCCCGATTCCTGGCTTGAGCCTCGAAAAATGGTCCCGGCAACAAAATTTTCCTGAGCAAGGGTATCCGTGGTCAGAAATCCAACGAGGATCCAGCCACAAAGCAGGTAGAGGGGTCTTCTGCAGGACATAGACGATAGGTTGGTTTAGCGGGTAAGATACACCTGCCAAAAGGAAGGGTCAAGAAAAACCAGCCACGCCCCGGCCATTTGCTTAGCAATTAGGGGCGTTATGTGGCCAGTGTAATGCGGTTAATTGATAAATTTGCAGGGTTTCAAAAAAGATACATGGTCACAAACTACAATCAGTCGGTTTCGACACGTTATCACATTTACAACAGCCTGTTTCTTAACCTCCCCTATTCAGGGATCTACAGGACAGGCACGCTCTTACCCCTTCTTCAACAGGCTTGTGAAACGGGGTATGAGAAGGGCAAAGATCCCAAGACCATTATCCGGAAGTTCTTTAAAGACTATGTCCCGTCGGCTTCCCGGGAAGAAGGCTTTGAACTGCTATTCAATTTTATTCAATATACCGAGCGACAGGTCGTCCTCTTCGATTCCATTGAAGATGCCGCTTTTTCGGAAATTAACGACGTCAACGGCAGGGGTACTATCAACGAGCTCTTGCTTCGCGCCGAAGCTCAAGGTGCTGTCGAAGAACTCAAGCGAAAACTCGAAGACTTTAGCGTCCGAATTGTCCTGACTGCCCACCCTACCCAATTTTACCCCGGGAGTGTCCTCGTCATTATCAATGACCTGGAGGAAGCGATCCGCCAGGGTAATCTTGAGCACATCAACCTCTTGCTCCGTCAGCTTGGAAAAACTCCTTTCTTTAAACGCGAAAAACCGACCCCGTACGACGAGGCGATCAGCTTGTCGTGGTTCCTCGAGAACGTCTTCTATGAAGTAATTCCGAAAATCATCTTGAAGCTGATGAAAGGGTTAAACCTTTCATTCGAACAGTGGACGAACTTCGATCTCATCAAAGTGGGGTTCTGGCCGGGCGGCGACCGCGACGGAAACCCGTTTGTAACCCATGAAACCACCCTTCAGGTGGCGCAGCGACTACAGCAGTCGATCATGCGTTGCTACCACCGCGACATACGGTTCCTCAAACGTCGTCTCACTTTTCAGGGCGTTGAGGAAATCATTGCGGAAGTTGAACGCAAAATCTATCCCCCGGCCTATGGTACCGGTGAGGGAGGATATACCTATCCTGAAGAAATGCTGCACGACCTCCTCGATGCGAGAAGAATTATCGTGGAGAATCACCTCGGTCTGTTTGTTGAACTCATCGACGAATTGATCCTGAAGGTTCGCATCTTCGGATTCCATTTCGCCAGTATGGACATCCGTCAGGACAGCCGCAAGATAGCAGAGGCCTGGGATGCCATTCTTCGGAAACTGAAGACAAAGAACAAGAAACTCAAATCGTTCGACAGCCTTTCAAACGAAGAAAAGATCGACGCTCTGCTCAAGCTGAAGCTCAAACCGGGACAGATAAAATTCGACAGTCCGCTACTCACCGAACTCATCCAGAGTATCGCAGCTATCGGAACGATACAGGAGCGCAATGGCGAAGAAGGCTGTCACCGATACATCATCAGCAATTGCCAGTCGGCACTGGATGTCATTCGTGTATTCCAGCTCGCAAAAGCTACGCTGGGCAAAGGCGACACAGTGCCTCTCGACATTGTTCCGCTCTTCGAAACAATCGACGACCTCATCAATGCACCGCAGGTGATGAATGAGCTCTATAACGTAGCCGCCTACCGTGAACACCTCGAGCGCCGCGGAAACAAACAGACGATTATGCTTGGCTTTTCCGACGGAACCAAAGACGGAGGCTACCTCCGCGCCAACTGGTCGATATTCCGGGCGAAAGAAAACCTAACCCTGCTCTCGCGAGAGTACGGTATCACCGCAGTCTTCTTTGATGGACGCGGAGGACCGCCGGCGCGGGGTGGTGGCAATACGCACGATTTTTACGCGTCGCTGGGCGACACGATTGAAGACAAAGAAGTTCAGGTGACTGTACAGGGCCAAACAATCAGCTCAAACTTTGGCAAACCCGTATCCTGTCTGTTCAACCTCGAGCAATTACTTTCCGCCGGAATTGAAAACGACGTCTTCCGCAGTCGCCGGCCACCACTGAGCGAACGGGAGAAGAACCTCTTGGAGTCGCTCGCCAAGGCGGGACACCGCGCCTACCTTGATCTCAAGAACGATCCTAAATTCGTACCCTACCTCGAGAAAATCACACCCCTGCGTTTCTTCGGTGAGATCAATATCGGATCACGCCCTGTAAAACGAAACCAGGGTGAGAAACTCAAGTTTGAAGATCTGCGCGCTATTCCTTTCGTAGGATCATGGGCGCAAATGAAACAAAATATTCCGGGCTTCTACGGCGTAGGCAGCGCTATCAAGGAACTGAAGAAGGACGGCAAAATGCCGGAGCTGCAAAAACTCTATAAGGACTCACTATTCTTCAGGACACTGCTCGCCAACAGCATGATGTCCATGACGAAGAGCTTCTTCCCGGCCACCGCATACCTCGCGAAAGACAAAGAATTCGGCGCCTTCTGGGAGAAGATGCATGACGAGTACAAACTGTCGGTACAGATGGTACTGGAAGTATCAGGTCTTTCTCACATGATGGAGAATAACCCGGTGAACCGCGACTCGGTAAAACTCCGCGAGCGCATTGTACTTCCGCTTATTACTATCCAACAATTTGCACTGCAACAGCTACGCGAATCGAATCCGGATGAGAAATCGTATACGGATCTCTATCGCAAACTGGTATTGCGGTGTATGTTTGGTATAATCAACGCGGCGCGTAACTCGGCCTAGATCGTGATGAAGCTACGGAGATTAGTCTCCGAAGTTGACGGTCAACGCGGTGGCTAGTCCAATTCTAAACCCGAAATCCGCGTAACGGAAATCGCGAAAGGATACCGCACCCTCCAATCGGAAGATGCGCAAGATACCATCGAGCGAATACCCTATCTCCGCGTAGTGGTCCGACGTTGGCGTTGCCAGATAGTTAAGGAAGACATTTTCCCGTATGCCGGCCAGCCTGACCATCGGCATGGTCGTTACCAGGAGCTTTCGAAACTTGTAGTGGATGTTGGCGCTGAAGTATTGGTCGTTCGTGCTGTGTAGGTAATAGCTCAACAACCGGAATCCCCCGATCGGATCACTTGTGCTAAAGGGCGTCTCGTTTCCAAGAAAGTGCTGGTAATCCATGAAATGCATCCGGCTATTATTGGTGAACCTTCCGCCACGGAACCAGAAATCGAGTAAACCCCGTACTCCAAAGCGATGGCGATGTCTGATCCCAAGTTCAATCTGGTCGAAGTCAACATCGCTGCCAGCGATCCCGTCAAATCCACGCTTGTAGAATACAGTAAAGGAGGGTGACGACTCTTCAACAGCAACTCTTTTCCCATTCCGAACACGGAACTTAAGCCAGGGTCGTGCAGTCAAGGCCAGCGATCCGGTCAACGCCTGATGTCGCGGAAATCCGGCATCAATCAGAACAGCGCTCTCAGGTCGGTTGGGTGTATAGCCCTCGATGCTTCTGCGATCAACAATCTTGAAGTCGGACCGGTTGAAAAGCTCACGCCTGTCGCTCAATGACCAATGCGTCGCAACGGAGAAGAACGGCGACAGCTGGCTTACATAATTAAGGTCCACGAAGTCGCGCTCGTAGATCTTCATCAAATTGCGCTCGAGGAATAGCGTCGTAAAGGTGTTAACCAGCGGCAGAATAGGTTGTGCTTCATTGAACTGCGTCACATACCGCCCCGCGTTAATCACAAGATTGTGCCGGTCATTGCGAAGGGTCGTGTTGAGATATCCGGACAACTTTCCGGAAGCGAAGGCATAACGAGCCACCGGTCGTATACGAAACTGAGTCTTGGCTGAATCGTTGAAGATTGTCCCAAACGCTACACGGTATACAAGATTCCATCCTTCAACAGTGTTAAAGCCCGGCATCGGGAAATAGATTTGAGCACGCGAGCGCTCGCCGACCTTGTAACGATCGCCGGTAATAAGGTCCCAGGGTTGAAAACCTTGGTGCTTAGAATCCTTTAAGGTGTCACCGGCTTCGCGCTTCTGCGCAACGGCCGCAATACTGTCTAATTTCTGATAGCCAATGATCTCCTCCCGCGTTAGAGGAATTGGACGAACCTCCGCCCAATAAAGAGAATCCTTGCGATGGGCAGTGCTATCAATCTTGAAGGTAACTTCTGAAATAACTTCCGGATTTTCCCGCTGCTTTCTTTCATCCCGCTCATATTCCCTCAAGATCTTCTTCAGGTCTTTGCGCGTAATCTCCTGACCCGACTCAAGGCGCTGCCTTACAGCAGTGTTGTCTCTTCGGGCGTTCGTCTCGTCCATGTGCTCTTCCGCTTCCTTCGCCCGCTCACGCTCAATCTTTTCATCGATCACCCGCATCTGCGGAACGTAGATATCGGGATTGATCTCAATCTTGTAATTTGCCACGCTGGCCAGGTACTCATACTCGAATGCGAATCCAAACACCTTTCCTTCTATCTGAAACTGATGCGATACTGGCAGCCATGCCTTCTCTTCAATCGCTGCACACATCGACTTAATTCCAATATCAATCCCCAGTCGTGTAACGTGCAAATCGAGACTGTGAATACTCCAGTCGTCTTCTACGATGAAGAGAGTACCATCAACAACATTGTCGCCCTTTGATCTGGGCTTTACTCGAATACGACTGACCTCGTAGTTACCCTCGCGAAAAGAGCCCTGGTATTCAAAAGTGTAATAGGCAAAAGCCCTTGGTGACAAGGGTGAAATCGTACCCGCAATTTCCGGCTCATAAAAACTCCCGAAGATGTAGCCATTTGGCGACGTATTGTTGTCATTTCCATCCGACCGAATGGAGATAACCCGCTCTTCAAACTTGTTAGGACGTGTATAGCTGATCTCACTCACCGACTCCGAAATGAAGACCCTTCCCTTTTCGATGCCTTCCTTTTCCATCGCCCTCTTTGCAAGCCACGGGTAGTCAATGAGCTTTCCCCTTCCTTTTATGTACACCCGACCCGTATACGAATTGAGAACGTTCCGGTGGTAATCCGCGCGAGCTATCGCCTTGCGTATGATCGTGTAAGCAGGATCCTCGTCGTTCCCGTCGACCGTTATAGTCTGCAAAACAATTTCCTGAGGATGAAGTACGACGTCCACGTCGATGTACCCCGATTCAACATTAACTACTCTCGATTCCGACTTTCGGCCGAGATGCTGAAACACCAGCTCGTATCGTCCGGCAGACAGCGGAATCTCGAAACGTCCTTCAATATTGGCCGTGGTTCCGGTGCCTGTTTGCTTGACAAAAATAGTGGCATAAGCAAGCGGCTCCCCATTCTCATCGACAATGCTTCCCCTGACACCGTGTTGACTCATCACCGGACCGGCAAGCAACCAACCGACGAATCCGAGGCAAAAGCTTTTTAGAAAGAGGCGCATACAGGCCGTAACTTGTTAAGGATTTTCTACTGCAAATAATATCCGCGGGCCCTGATCATTTCTTCAACCGGGTCGGGTACCAGGTAACGTATGGATTGACCCTTTCGGACACAGTTGCGAATAAACGTGGCCGAAATGTCGAGCAGGGGAGCATCAACCATCGTAACATTCGGATGATCCCTTAACGGAGAAGGTTTGGCGCCCGGTCTTCGGTAAACATAGATACCGTAGTCTTCGAGAATTCGCTCGAAATTCTTCCACCTAATGAAGTTTTCGAGATTGTCCTCACCCATGATTACCCTGAACTCTTTGTTAGGATGTTTCTCCTGAAGATAGACAAGTGTGTGAATCGTAAAGCTCGGTCGTGGTAAGTGAAACTCGACATCGGAAGCTTCAATTTTGTCGTGGTCATACACCGCCGCGCGAACCATATCATACCTGTCAAACTCATGAAGGAGGCCCCGGGCAGGCTTATGCGGGTTTTGTGGAGACACCACCATCCAGACTTTTGAAAGGTCAGTCGCCTCAGCCATGATGTTGGCAATAATGAGGTGACCTACATGCACAGGGTTGAACGACCCAAAGAAGAGGCCAACCTTAATCTTGCTTGTCGGAGTTGAATCGTCCACGGCCTGCATCGCGTTTTTTGCAATTTAGCAAACCGACGGGTCCTGCGAAAATCACACAAGAGCAGGGAGCTGTAAATAGGAAGAGAGATCGGAAAGGAACGCCGGTGCTGGCCTGATCAGCTGTTCTTGAAGTCGTCGTAAAGTTTCTGCGCTTCGGCAAGAGAACGCGACAAATCCTCATTAACCAGCACTACGTCGAATTTATCACTGAACGTCATTTCAAACTTTGCTTTGAACAGACGTCTCGAAAGACTTTCGGGAGTTTCCGTACCCCGGTCATGAAGGCGTTCTTCCAGAACTTCAAGGGAAGGAACCTTCACGAAGACAGCGAGGGCGTTCTTTCCGAAATAATTCTTGAGGCTAAGGCCGCCTTTTACGTCGACGTCGAATATAACGTTTTTGCCTTCATTCCAGACCCGTTCCACCTCCGACTTAAGAGTTCCATAGAAGTTACCTTCGTAAACCTCTTCCCATTCAACAAACTCGTTGTTGTCGATTTTCCGCTTGAATTCGTCGGGGGTGAGAAAGAAGTAGTCTTTTCCGTTCTCCTCCGTACGTCCGCGCTTATCACGGGTAGAGGCGGAAATAGAAAATCCCAGGTCGGGATTGTTGTTAAGAAGGTGTTTTACGATGGTTGTTTTTCCAGAACCGGACGGTGCTGAGAAGATGATCGCTTTTCCAGCCATTCAATGCGCCAGGTTTTGTACCACTTTTCTTTTGATGTCATCAATGAGTTCCTGCGGCGCACTTCCTGTACATTTTGACCTGAGGAGTTCGCGAATAGCAACTTCGAGGTGATAATTGCGATAACAGGGCATACAATCCTCAAGATGCTCTCTCGTGAATTTCTCTTTCTGTTCGGCAGTAGCCTCCCCATCGAGAATCAACTGAAGTAATTCAAAGCATTCTTGTTTGTTCGGACAGTCTTGCTTCCTCCTTTGGCCTTGTTCGTCGGAGAGATTGCTCATAAATCCTATGCGTTTTTATAACCCATTTTCTTGGCGTATTCGCTCAGCTTTTCTTTCAAAAGATTCCGCGCACGGTGCAAACGGCTCCTCACTGTCCCGATAGGTATATCGAGTATCTTGGCCATTTCCTCGTATTTAAACCCCTCCAGGTCGCACAATATAATAACCGTTCTGAAGTCTACATCCAATGAGTTCAACGCTACGGAAATTTCGTCTCCGATCATATCCTGAAGCGCCTCAACCCGTAGATCAGGCGTTATTTGCCTGTCAACATCTTCCGAGTTATAAAAAGTTTCGACTTCCTGGTAATCTATTTTTGAAGGCTCTTTGCTCTTCTTCCGGTAGTCGTTTATGAAGCTGTTCTTCAAAATCCTGAACAGCCACGCTTTTGCATTAGTTCCTTGCTGAAATGAATCGATAAACCGGAAAGCCTTAAGGTAGGTATCCTGAAGCAGGTCTTTCGAATCATCAGCATCGAGAGTTAACCGATAGGCAAAGTTGTACATGGAATTTATGTGAGGCATAAACTCCTTGTTAAAGATATTGAGCTTCTCCTTCTCCGAATACTGCTGACGAATAACCTCTTCCATGTTGTGTAAAGATAGTGAAAAACGTTTTACCTGCTGCTTGAACTCCCCTCGGACGGTCAGCGTTACCCTATACAAGGAACCGCTAACCGTCCATTCTCTTCGTGCGCTCCAAACGCTGCAATATCCATGCAAAACGTGCTGCGCCCGGGATGTTTCTTTTTGTCTGCCGTTTCGCCCGATTTTTCTCTCCGAAATGGCCAAATTCCCGTCACTTTGCCATAAACCCGACAATCTTTCAGGAATATGATGCAAAACAGGCCATTAAATCTTTACAAAACCATTCCATAGATCATTGGTGAGACACAAAGAATTTCTTACTTTCCAAGCATCATGGAAGCAGCCTTTGCGTTTCCACCAGATTGATGAACTCGGCCCGATACCCTTCCTCATCCTGTCCGCGCGCCGACCTTGCTAAGACCAGCACATCATTATAATCCATCTCCCCTGCATACGGAGAGTCCTTCAACAGCATTCCAAAAGCCGCAACTGCCGCACTCCATCTGTAATCGGTACTGGCGTCTGACACCGGAACGGGTTTCGCCTTAAGCACAAAAGCACTCAACTGACTCTTGCTCTCCCCCGGCTTTTTGTACCGAACCTTCACCGTAAGCCACTCTTCCGATGTACGTACTTCCGCCTTCTTCACCGGCTGATACTTCAAAGGATCAATAGAATAGAAGTTACTTTCCACACCTACGGGAATAATCTCATACAGCGCGGTAACGGTATGTCCAGCTCCCAGCTCACCCGCATCTTTGCGATCGTTGTTAAAATCCTCATCCTTGAGCACCCGGTTCTCATAGCCGATCAGTCGCCAAGCCTGAACCTTAGCGGGATTAAATTCCACCTGCATTTTGACATCGTCGGCCACGGTAAACAATGTACCGGCCATTTGGCTGACAAATACCTTTCGTGCCTCGTTCAGGTTATCGATATACGCATAGTTGCCGTTTCCTTTGTCGGCAAGTATCTCCATCTTCGCGTCCTTCAGATTTCCCATCCCAAAACCGAGCACAGTCAGATAAATACCACTCTTCCGCTTCTCCGTAATCAGTTTCTCCATCGCTTCATTACTCGCTTCGCCCACATTAAAATCCCCATCCGTTGCCAGAATCACCCTGTTGTTTCCCTTCTCATTAAGATGCACCGCAGCCAACGAATACGCCGTGCGCAAACCCGCCGCACCAGCTGTCGATCCGCCGGCCTGCAACCTTTCTATCGCCTCAAGAATTTTCCTCTTCTCTTTAGCCGAAGTCGGCTCGAGCACAACGCGAGTACCGCTCGCGTACGTAACAATGCTCACATGATCCTGATCGCGAAGCTGGTCGAGTAGCAAACGAAACGATTGCTTTACCAGTGGGAGCTTGCTCGGATGTTGCATGGAGCCCGAGACGTCTATCAAGAAAACGAGGTTGGCCGGAGGTAAATACTCGGTCTCTATCCGCCGCGCCTGCAATCCTATCCGCACGAGGTGATGCTTCTCGTTCCACGGTGCCACGCCAATCTCGGTATGTACGCTGAATGGTTTGCCATTAGCCGGTTCGGGATAATCGTATGAGAAATAGTTGATCATCTCTTCAATGCGAACCGCCTCCGCTGGCGGACGTTGTCCATGGTTTATAAACCTCCTGAGATTGGCATACGAAGCCACGTCAACATCGATGGAAAATGTCGACAACGGTTTTCCAGACACCCCGTGAAATACATTTTCCTCCAGCCCCTCATATTCCTCCGTATTGTATACGGGGTGGGCAGTCATATCATATCTCGCAGCGCCCGTCGCAGGGACATATGACTCCCTTTGAAGCTTGGAATAACCAGGAGGCGCCATCATTTCAAGCATGGGCATCGATGACTCCTCAACTAACGCAACATTCACAACGCTTTGCCGTCCGACAACAACTTCCCTGGATTCAAATCCAGCTTTCGAAATCACAAGTGTGGTCGCCGACGCTGGCAACTGAATCTCATAGTAGCCCTTATGATCGGTAAATTCCTGAACAGAAGTGCCTTTAACCTGAACCGAAGCGCCGCCAATAGCTGTGCCGTTCGACGCAGACGTTACCGTCCCTGTTACATTCCTTTGTGCGAAGACGCCAGGACCTGCTAAAACCGCCACCAGCGACAAAATCATTAGCTTTCTCATATCACATCATTTTATGTTATGGAATACAGCGCCTGCCCGCATCATCCGCATGTGATGCAGGCCAGACAACAGAAGGATGTACCGGCCATCGGAATTCCACAATGTCGATGTGAATTTTTATCTTGAGACGATGCTTTCGAATCCTCATTATAATGAGCTAAGCGACGAGGAACTGATATCGCGCTACAGAAAAACGAACGATCTGGAGATTGTCGGCATTCTGTATAGTCGATACACCGCACAGACGTTCGGCGTATGCCTGAAGTATCTGAAGGATCGCGAAGAAAGCCAGGATGCCGTCATGCAGATCTTTGAAAAACTCATCGTCACACTGCGTACGCATCAGATATCTACTTTCAAAGGCTGGCTGTACGTCACCGCGCGCAATCATTGCCTGATGCACTTGCGTGCGAAAAAGTCAAAGGCCGTGGAAGTGCACGAGCCTTTCCTTATGGAAATAGAACCCAACGGACATCAGGAGTCCGACGCCGACCTGGAGGGCGACCTGACACGACTCGAACAATGCATCGCCTCGTTGGGTGTCGAACAACAGAAATGTGTGAGGCTATTTTATCTCGAGCAGAAATGCTACAGAGACATCGTCGATATCACGGGATACGATCTTAACAAGGTCAAGAGCTACATCCAGAACGGGAAGAGGAACTTGAAAATTTGCATGGAACGAAATGAAAAATCGCAGACACGATATTGAACGATATCTGCGCGGAGAGTTGTCTCCAAACGAGATGCATGCGCTTGAAAGGGAAGCACTCAATGACCCGTTTCTTGCCGAAGCGCTGGAAGGGATAGAACAAACCGGAGCTGAACATTTCTTAAACGACGTTCATAAGCTGAATCGGTCAGTAAAAGCACGTCTCAGACAACGCCAACGCACCAGACGGCGATCGGCGCGTTTGTGGTTGTGGACATCGGGTATCGCAGCAACGCTGCTTATCGTAGGCATCGCCGGATTTTACACGGTAACGGTACTGCGGCAGCAATCGCGCCTCACGGCACCCCAAGATATGGCCACCCGTGAAGCACCTGCTCACGACAGCTCACGGCAAGAGACCGGTCCGATTGCGATGGATGCGCCACCCTCCCGCAGCGACCAACCCGCGCAATCGCCACCGGAGCGTCTCTCACCCGCGCCCGAAGGGGAACAACACAAGAAGGCGACTCGAGGCACAGAGGAAGCAAACGAGCAACGTCAAGCAACTCCCTCGGTTGCCGACAAAAGGCCGCAAAGGGAAATGACATCTCGCATCCACGAACCTCCTGCGGCGAGACGAAGCTTCGCCCCGCCGATGATCACCGGAACGATAACCGGCGGAAGTGACACTCCCATGCCCGGGGTTGTTGTCGAAATAGCCGGCTCTTCAACCAGCGTTGTAACGGACCAGGAAGGGCGATACGCAATCTACTCACCAAAGGACACTACGTTGGTTTATTCGCTCTCCGACGTCGAACCGATCGAGATCGTCGCGAAACCAGGGTCAGTGGTCGATCTCAACCTGACTGAGGATATGGCAACCCTTAGCAAAGTTGCTCCCAGCCCGGAAACAGGCTCCATAAGAACAGCTGCTCCGACCATGGGAAAGAAACAATACATGCAATATCTTGACAGTGCTGTAATCTGTCCCACGGAGACGTTGTATCGGGAACCAAACGGACGCATCACGGTGAAATTCACCGTGGACGCCAACGGTCAGCTGTCGGACATCCGGGTCCTCAAAGGAATCGGATACGGCTGTGACGAGGCCCTCATCAATGCAATCAGGAACGGTCCTCCCTGGTCACCGGCTACGCGAGACGATCAGCCGGTTGTCGGCGAGGTTGAACTTACGTATCGACACAAGGGGACGTCCGGTGACCCTCAAGAATAAGAAAAGGGCCATTACAGGCCCCTCTTATTCTTGAGCGAATCTCGTTATACAACTTTCTTGCGAATCAGTTTCGCATACGTGCGGCTAACCGGAAAACTCTTTCCGTTTTGCATCTTGACAACCATGCCGCCATTGAAATGCTTCTCAATCTCCTTAAGCGAGTTGATGTTAATGATCGTGCTACGATGAACCCTGATGAACATCTCCGGGTTGAGAATTTCTTCGAGCTTTCCGATACCGGACGAACTCACAAACTGATCGTTCTTAGTGGTCAGGATCGTGTAATCACCTGAAGCCTCCAGATAAACGATCTCCTCCACAGGGAGATTCAGGAGTTTCTCCGACTTCTGCACGAAGATGTGATTATCATACGAAGTCTTGTTCTCGGTCTTGATACTCCGCAGCAATTCGCCGACATTATTTTGTTCAAGCTTCATTCGATTGATCGCGCGTTCGACCGCTGAGCGGAAGCGTTCCTGATCAAGCGGCTTCAACAAATAGTCGACCGCATTCTTTTCAAAGGCCTTGATCGCATACTGATCATACGCGGTACAGAAGATTACAAAAGGATCGTGAGTAATCTCATCGAGCACATCAAATCCCGTCATCCCCGGCATCTGGACGTCCAGGAACACCAGGTCGGGCTTCAACTTATCTATAACTTCAACCGCGTCCTTTCCTTTTGAGGCTTCGCCGACGATCTGGATGTCTGGCATCTGCCCTACGTACTCGATTAACAAGTCACGCGCGAGCTTTTCGTCGTCAACTATAACACAGGTTATATTCATCGGGTATGGTTTATTTTCGATTATTATTAATGCAATATAGAGGGTTTACAAAAAAATCGCACACACAGACTATGTCTCATTCCCGTCACCCGGCTTCAGCGCGAAGCCCTTCGGGCACTTCTTGGGGAGGACTCGAGGGCGATTCCTCCTCATAGGGGATAAAGAAGCTGACCGAATACCCCCATTCATTGGCCCTGATCCGCAGTCCTGCGCCGGGACCAAAGATACTCCGAAGGCGCTGGTCCGTGTTCTTCAGTCCTACACCGCTCGAACTTCCATCCATCACTTTCTTGGCATTCGATCCCAATCCATCGTCTTTTACTTCAAAGAAGATCATGGTGTTGAAACGCTTTACCGTGAGTACTATGGTCCCCCCCTCTTCCTTAGGCGCGATTCCGTACTTAACAGAGTTTTCAACCAGCGGCTGTAGAATCATCGGAGGAATGCGTACTCCGAGGCACGAGAAATCAACCTGTTTCACAAATTTGAGCCGATCACCAAAACGCACCTGTTGTATGCGGATATAGTTGTCGATAAAGTCTAGCTCCTGAATCAAACGCACCATCTGGTCTCCATGAGAGTCGAGCGCATATCTGAAAATATCCGAAAGCTGGGTGATCACCCGACGCGCCTGTTCCTTGCTTGAGCCAATCAGAGTATTAATCGAGTTCAGCGTATTGAAAAGAAAGTGCGGATTGATCTGTGATTTCAAAAGGGATATTTGCATCTCACGGTTCTTGATACTCAACTCACTCTTCTCTTCCTCCTGCTTTTGAAGCCCCTGGAAGTACCGTATTACGTAATAAACCGCCACCGTAATGATATACTGATCGTGGATGTGAAGACCTTCCCACTTGAGCAACTGGATAAGGTGAGCCTTCCAGTTTTCAAAGTATACAAAGCCTTCAACATAGTCTTCCCAGTAATACGACAGGGAGCCGATGATAAAGAAATAGGTCATCACGCCCAGTGCGTGACCAGCCACCTGGATATAAACATTGTACCTGAACAGCCAATTGCAGTAGAAGAAGATGGCGATCATCAGAATACAATGAGCCTCGAACAGGTAAAACGACTTCCAGAAGATGTACGTGTACGGGGTCTCGAGTTTCCACGCAATGAAAGTCCCTACCGAATAATTGACGGCATACCAAAAGCAAAGCAGCAGATAGGCCCGCTTCCAGACTCGCGGAATATTTTCAAAACGTAGCTTCAAGCCGGCAAATTTGCTGCAAAGTTACAGATTCCGAAGCAAATGCCTTCAAAGCGATACCACAGCCGACAAATATTCAAATGTGGAGATAATCCTACATCCAGCTTTGAAAACCAGCCCTGATTGAAGAATTTAGAACTCTGTTTTATGAAAAGGCCGTTGCTAGTCGTACTGCTGTTTGGCCCCCTGCTTTCGTGGGCTCAGACAATTACCATCTCTGCCACGGTCGTTGACCGGGAGACTAGCGAGCCGCTGAGTTATGCATCAGTCGGCCTTCGGGGTGCTGCCCTTGGCACCATATCCAATATCCGGGGGGAGTTCGATTTCCACCTACCGGCCGAGTTCCGTCACGACGTCGTGGTCATAAGTATGCTCGGCTATAAGAACTTCGAAGCGCCGGTATGGTCGCTACTGGGGGGTCATCAAGTTCTCCGCTTGGAGAAGTCTCCCATCGTGCTTCAGGAAGTCGTTGTCACCGACACCCTGCGCGCACCTGAAATATTAAACATCGCCCTCGCCCGTATCGAAGACAACTACCCGATGAAGCCGTTCATGCTCGACGGATTCTATCGTGACATCAAGAAAGTCGGTGGTACTCACATCTCGCTACTTGAAGCCGCTGTAAAAATCTACGACGAGAGTTACGAAGAGCCCCGTAACAAGTACAAGCTCCGCGAAAGTGTTCGATTGATTGAAGTCCGGCAAAGTCTCGGCTATGAAAGCCGCTTTACGCACTACTTCGACCAAACCAACTTACTGGAAGATTTGCTTTTGCACAACAATGTCAGATACCGGCTGTTCGACGACGGAGAACCGGTCTTTTCACAAATGGAACGCGAAGCGAACTCCTATTTCAACGACCGTGAGACGTACGTGATATCCTACCATGGCGACTATTTCATGAAGATCTATGTCGACACCGAGACCTTCGCGATCCTCCACTTTGAATTTGAACAAGGATTCGAGGAAGGGTACCTGCAGAAACGTAAAGATCTTTACAGCAAATTCGCCGGCATTAAGAAATCGATCACTTTTCGCGAGTTCCAGGGAAAGATGTATCCCAGCTTCATTGCCATTCACAAAAAGATTAACTGGCACGACCTGCGGACCCACGACCTCAAGTTCGCCACTGAACTGAACCAGCAGCTACTCATCAACAAGGTGGATCCCAATCCCAGCGAGCGCATACGCACGACTGAGAAAATGCGCAATTACGGGCTGCAGTTCCAGGACCAGCCCTACAATAAAGCGTTTTGGGATAATTACAACGTAATCAAAGAGTCTCCGCTCGACCAGGAGGTGCTGCGAGACCTCGAGAAGCACGCCCCCCTCAACGAACAGTTCGAACACTAAGATTCACGAATCTCTAGCTCAAACGCGCCAGCGCTTCTTTCATGCTGGCCAGTGCTGTCCGTAGCTCCTGCTCGGAAGCTGCATACGAAAGACGGATGCAGTTCTCATCACCAAAGGCTCCACCGGGCACCAACGACACGTGAGCCTCCTCAAGAAGGTAGAGACAAAGGTCATCGGCATTGGCAATTGTCCGTTTACCGTCCGACTTGCCAAAGAAGGCGCTTACATCGGGGAAGAAGTAGAAGGCTCCCTGGGGATAGTTCGATTTAACACCGGGGATTTCCTTAAGAAGATTATAGACGATATCACGACGCTTACGGTACTCTTCAACCATCTGACGCGTCGGCGTAATGTCTCCGGCGATCGCGGCGAGCGCCGCCCGTTGCGCGATAGAACAGTTGGCCGAAGTGATCTGACCCTGAACTTTATTGCAACCATCAGCGATCCACTTGGGCGCAGCGATATATCCTACCCGCCACCCTGTCATCGCAAAGCCTTTCGCAAACCCGTTCACGGTTATGGTACGCTCGAACATGCCGGGGAAAGTTGCGATACTAACCTGATCACCGCCGAAATTGATGTGCTCATAAATCTCGTCGGCAATGGCAATCAAGTCATGCTTCACAATCACCTTGGCGATAGCTTCAAGTTCCTGAGGCGTAAACACCGAGCCGGTCGGGTTACACGGTGAGGAGAAAATAACTGCCTTGGTTTTAGGGGTGACTGCCTTGTCAAGTTGCTCAGCCGTAACTTTGAAGTCGTTCTCAATGCCGCCCTTTACCGTCACCGGAGTAGCCTCGGTGAGTCTGACCAAGGCATCGTAGCTAACCCAATAAGGCGAGAAGACAATTACTTCGTCACCCGGATTGAGCAACGCCAGCATGGCGTTGGCGATCGATTGCTTAGCTCCGTTTGACACAACAATATTCTCAGCCTTGTAAGGCACATTATTCTCTTTCTGGTATTTCGCAGCGATCGCCTCGCGAAGATCGGGATAGCCCGCCACCGGAGGGTACGCGAAGTATTTGCCCTCATCGATCGCCTGCTTGGCCGCCTCACAGATATGTTGAGGTGTCTTGAAATCAGGCTCTCCCAGGCTCAGGCTAATAACATCAATACCCTTGCTCTTGAATTCACGGGCTTTGGCCGCCATAGCCAGTGTAGCAGATTCCTCAATAGCGTTAATGCGATCGGATAGTTGTTGATTCATGACTTTTTGATTAAGCGGGGCAAAGAAAACACTTTCCAAGGGAACTTAGAAGATTGACGCTAATTTTTGGACGGGATATCCACAGGCGGCGGATCAACGTACCGCCATGATCTTTAGCAATCGGTTGCTGTAACTCAACTGAATTGGGTCCGCCCCAGAATACTGCGGCCAAGCGTAACCTCATCGGTGAACTCCAGGTCTCCTCCCACCGGAACTCCCCGGGCAATTGTACTCACCTGAACACGGAATTCCTGGACGCGCTTGTTGATATAGAAGGCAGTGGTATCACCTTCCATGGTAGGGCTTAGCGCAAGGATGATTTCCCGAATGCCAGCGTCACCTGCCGACAGCCTGCTCACCAGCGACTCGATATTAAGCTCAGACGGACCAATACCGTTGATAGGAGAAATGACACCCCCCAGAACATGATAGAGGCCCTTATACTGACCCGTATTCTCAATCGCCATGACGTCGCGGGTATCTTCTACGACACACACGATCGAACGCTCCCGTAAATGGCTCGCGCAGATCGAACACATCTCAGCATCGGAAATATTGTGACACAGCTTGCAGTAGCGAATCTGCGACCGCAGCTTGTTAAGCGCATCGGTAAGAGCGAAAGTATTCTCAGGGCGCTCCCGAATCAGATGGAGCACAAGGCGTAACGCAGTTTTTTTTCCAATACCCGGAAGCTTTGAGACCTGATTAACGGCCTCCTCAATCAGTTTCGAAGGAAATTCCACAGGCGAATGAGCGATTAGATAATACGGGCATCAATGCCGGCTTCACATATCGCTTCACGCAAAGGACGGAGATAAGCCAGCGTTCCCGTCTTGACCGCGCACTTCCCGGTGTAATGAATCAGCAATGTACACTGCTCGGCCTGTTCAGGTGTGTGCTTACATACTCGTATCAGCGTAGCAATGACATGATCAAATGTATTCACGTCATCATTGAACACAACCAGATCCATAACATCGGTGGTCTCCACTGCATCCAGTACGTCCACCATTTCCTCCGATTCATGCGATGGTTTCATAGGCCATGTTTGTTTGTACCATGCAAAGGTAAAAAACATTTTAATGTTTAGTAAGTTCGGAAAAACTGCTTTCCTTTACGAGTTTGAGGGATAGCGGCACACAATACGTGCGCCTTCATCCGGTTCCTCACTGAAAACCGTGACCCGTTGTTATCCAGACTATGACCCCATCACTCGTTCTCTTCATTCTTATTGCCTACTTCGGCACCCTTGTCCTGATTTCGTGGCTTACATCGCGAGGCGCTGATACGAACACGTTCTTCACCGCCAACCGACAGTCGCCGTGGTTTCTGGTCGCCTTCGGCATGATTGGATCGTCACTGTCGGGCGTAACGTTTATCAGCGTGCCTGGCAACGTCGGCGCCACGGGTTTCGGGTATTTCCAGGTAGTTCTGGGCTATCTCTTAGGTTACTGGGTTATCATCGGCGTACTACTGCCGCTGTATTACCGACTCAACCTCGTCTCCATATACACTTACTTTGAACAGCGCTTTGATTTCTGGTCTTACAAAACGGGCGCATTCTTCTTTCTGATCTCGCGAACACTTGGCTCAGCCATTCGCCTTTATCTCGCAGCAGCAGTTCTTCAGCTTTTCCTGTTCGACGCCTGGGGAGTTCCTTTTTATCTCACCGTCGCTACGACACTCGTGCTTATCTGGGTTTACACCATCAAAGGAGGTGTAAAAACTATCGTCTATACCGACACCTTCCAGACGTTCTTTCTCGTCACTGCAGTGGTCGTTGCCGTATGGCAGATCTCGGATGATCTTGGCATGTCGTTTCCCGCCATGATTGACGCTATCCAGGAAAGCCGGTATAGCAAAATGTTCTACTTCGAAGATCCCAACTCACCGCTCTATTTCTTCAAGCACTTTATTGGCGGGGCTCTCATAACAATTACCATGACGGGAATGGATCAGGAGATCATGCAGAAAAACCTGACGGTTAAGACACTCGGCGACTCGCAGAAGAACATGTTCTGGTTCAGTCTGATTCTCGTTGCCGTAAACCTCCTTTTCCTTGTTCTGGGAGCATTGTTGTATCTGTACAGCGAACAAAAAGGACTTCCAATCCCGGCGGAAACCGACAACCTGTTTCCTATGTTGGCGCTGAATGAATTCAGCCTCATCGTAGGAATATTCTTCCTGCTTGGTATCACGGCCTCGTCATACGCAGCGGCCGATTCCGCTCTTGCGGGATTGACCACCTCTTTCTGTATCGACTTTCTCGATTTCAAGAACAAGCCCGAGAACGTTCGTCGCCGCCAGAAATTCCTGGTGCACCTCGGTTTCTCCGTGCTTTTTCTCGTCATCATCGTGATATTCCGGGAAGTGACGAACGCGGCCGCGATTTCCGCCGTGCTCGGTATTGCCACTTTTACCTACGGACCGCTCCTGGGACTCTTTTCCTTTGGAATCTTCACGCGATTGCAGGTCAAAGACCGCTACGTGCCTTTTGTGTGCGCAGCAGCTCCCCTGATTTGTTTGGTCCTTAGCACCTGGTCAACTGAGCTCTTTAACGGATATCAACTCGGCTTGGAAATTCTGCTCATAAACGGCATCCTGACCTTTGTCGGACTTGCCTTGATCCATCAGCCCGGCGTCCGGGTGAAGAAACTGTAACGGGCGTTGATGTGTTTAGCGTGTAGGTACGTCGCGCGAAACTCAAAGGAAATGCGCTACGAAAGCTCGGCGGAGGGATCCCAGAAGAGTCGATCGAAATCCTGAACCTGGTCGTCGACCACCTGAATGCCCTCCTTTTCCAGTCTGCGCTGCATCTCTGAGGGAGGGTTAAAATGGTGTTTTCCAGTAAGAAGGCCCGTTCGGTTCACCACGCGGTGAGCCGGAACATCCTTCGGACAACCATGTAACGCCCATCCCACCATCCGGGCGCTGGACTTAAGCCCGAGGTAGCGCGCAATGGCTCCATAGCTGGTTACCCGGCCTTTTGGAATGAGTTTTGCGACCTGGAAGACGTCGGCGAAGAAATTGTCGGTAGATTGCATCCTTTTTATACGAGCCATCGCGCTTGATGTAGTGAAGTTGCTAAATTTACGTGTTTACCTTATACCTGATGAAACTTCTAAAGTGTGGATTATTGATCGGCGCGTGTGCGGTCAGTCTGTCATCTTTTGGCCAGACCAAAGACGACACCACGGGTCAGTTTGACGCGCGTTTACTGTTTCCCGACTCAACGGGATGGAATATCATTCCCGAAAACCAGATTCTCGCCTTCCAGGTAAAAACCACCCATCCTGAACCGGCAGTGTTTTCAATCGAAGGTGATGAGGACCTGGGGATTAAATTTGACTCGGCGGGAAACTTCTACTGGCAGCCATCGTACGACCTCGTCGACCGGGTGGAACGAATGAAAGAATTCAGTATCATTATCGAGGCCAACTGGCCCAACCTTTCCCGTGCCCGCAAAGTACGTGAAACGGTGACGCTACTCGTTAAGCACGTAAACCGCCCTCCCGTGGTCGAAGAAATTCCCGTTCTCTACGTTCGGCAATCGACTACCAATACTTACCAGATTCCTTCGGAGCTTGTTTATGACCTTGACGGCGATCCCCTGGTGTTCGAGTCCGTCCTGAGTAGCATGCCCGAAGGCGCAAAACTGTCGGCACAAGGCCAGTTCACATGGACCCCCTCGAGAACGCAATTCATCTCCCTTCGGAAAGAACCGCTGGTCGTGGAGTTCATTGTCGAGGATCAGCCCGAAAAAGCAGAAACCGTCGGCCGACTTCGGATAGCCCCCACGCAGCAGGACCTGCCCCCGGAAATTCAGCTGGTACCGGCAATTCCTGCCGACTCAACCTACGTTATCAAGGAAGACGAAACGCTCAACATTAAGATTTATGTCTCGGACCCGAACGGCGATGATGACGTAAGTCACGCAGGTTTTGTTGCCCGCGATCCCCGCGTGCCGGCCACCGCCCTTAAGAGCAATACTTCCCAGCAATACGAATTTATCTGGTCTCCCGGATATGACTATGTCGAGGAAGTCAATGGATCGGTAACCACCGATATCGTATTCTTCGCTCTGGACAAGTCCAACAACCGAACCCAACGGAAGGCAAAAATTCGCGTTTTGGACGCTGAGAACCTTGTAAAAAAAGACGCCCTGGCTTTTCAAAAATACCGGGGTAATCTCATGGAAGCCGGCCAACTAATTAAGCTGCTCGATGAGAATCAAAAGGACCTGAATAGACAATACAAGAAGGCTCGCAAAGGGAAACAACACCGGTCCGTTATTAACGCTTCTCTGGGAGCCGTAACCGGCCTCTCCCCCGTCGTTATTGAAACGCCGGAACAGTCAAAAATTGTCTCCGGTGTAGGCGGAACAACAGTCCTTACCTTGAACACGCTTGAGGCTACGGAAGTGATTGGTCGCTCGAAAGACGGCATCATGGACAAAATCCGCACAAGTATCGACATCCGAAACAAAGTCCAGGCGGCAGGCGACGACTTCGCCCGCAAGTATGCGCTTAAGCACCCACGCCGGTCGGCAGAATTCGACAAGGATATCGAAAAACTCCGCGCTGTCTTGAGCGATCCTCGCATCGTACTGCTTGAACTCGACGCCTACGAACGAAATGTCAAAGTCGACGAAAAAGCGCTGAAGAAAATCTTCCTGGATTACGGGAATGAGTGAGTAAAGTGTTGAAGTGTTAGAGGGTTAGAGTTTGACGGGCAAGGATCTCAAATCTATTGGCTTTACGGAAGGAAAGGCACTGGGCATCGCGCTGCAGACGATCAGTCGCCACTATTCATCGCTTCCACAAGACGAGCAGCTGATTCTTCTTAAAGAAGTTGCCGCAAACCCGCGTGAATTTCTTGAAGACGAAAAGCTCGCGCCTATCGCGCAGGCACTGCTCTCACCCATTGAACCCACAATTTCCCTACAACCTATCGCACAGCCCTACCGCATTTACGGAATAGAAGCCATCGAGGAAGGCGCGCTTCGACAAATGGATACAGCCATGCGACTGCCCATCAGTGTTGCCGGAGCACTTATGCCCGATGCGCACCAGGGCTACGGTCTGCCTATTGGCGGAGTACTGGCGACTCAAAACGCGATTATTCCGTATGGCGTCGGCGTAGATATCGGTTGTCGTATGTGCATGACGTTGTACGACATCCCCGACAAGGAACTCACCAGCAAACGGGAACTGTTTCGAAATATCCTCCTCGAAAATACACGCTTTGGATTTGACACATTCAGAAAGCCGATCGATCACGAAATTATCGAGCGTCTTGAGTTCCGGGAAATTCCAATTGTTCGTGAGTTAAAAGATCGCGCCTGGCAGCAACTCGGCACCTCGGGGGGTGGTAACCACTTTGTGGAATTCGGGTGGCTTGACGTCCGTGAGCCGATCGAACCCGTGGGTATCCAACCGGGACGTTATGTTGCGTTGCTATCGCATTCAGGTTCGCGCGGACTTGGAGCCAACATCGCCCGCCATTATACCAAGCTCGCGATGGATATATGCAAGCTGCCCAGCCTCGCCCGTCACCTTGCCTGGCTTACGCTCGATTCGGAAGAAGGAATCGAATACTGGAAGGCCATGAACCTCGCGGGAGATTATGCTTCCGCTTGTCATCACCAGATCCATGATCGCATCGCCGCAGCGCTGGGGCAGGGCCCCCTGGTACGCATTGAAAACCACCACAACTTTGCCTGGAAAGAACGTGACGAACACGGTAACGAAGTAATCGTGCATCGCAAGGGCGCAACACCGGCATCAAAGGGAACACTGGGAATCATCCCGGGATCAATGGCGACGCCAGGCTATGTAGTGCGCGGAAAAGGGAATCCTCAATCCATCAACTCCGCCTCGCACGGCGCAGGACGAACGATGTCGCGGACAAAAGCGAAACAGAGCATCCTTCCCGGACAAGTTCGAAAAGCATTGAAGGAAGCTGGCGTCGATCTTATCGGCGCGGGACTTGACGAAGCACCCATGGCTTACAAAGACATTCGTCAGGTAATGCGTCATCAGGACGATCTGATTGAAATCCTTGGCGAGTTCATGCCGAAAATCGTTCGAATGTGCGGCGATAACCGCTTCCAGGAAGTGGACTAAAAAAGATCCCCCGGCACTCGGGGGATCTTCATTCTTAAAAATAGATCGTGTAAGACGCAACCGGCAGCATCGACAACTGGGTAATCTCCTCCACCTTGCCAGTGTTATCATTGTAATAGTACCCGAGTCGCGCAGCATTGTTCGTTGCGTTCTGCAGATCAAGCTTCAATTCCTGACTGATTCGCGGATTGTCAATCCGGTACGACACGGCCACATTGGCGATGAACACATTATCACCGCGCCGCGAAAACGCCTTGTCGTCATGAAGGATCATCCTGTTCTGCGCGATCGACTCCTCCAGATTCAGCGGAGTATAGCGTCGTCCCCCAAGGGAAGAGAGACGTGCGTTAACGCTGATTACCTTCTTCTTCTGATCAGTGGTTCGCAAAAGAAACTCCTTGCCGGCCACTACGTTGCCCACGATATTTCCGTTGAACAGAGTATTGCGCTCAATACCATCCAACGCCTTGTACTTAGAATCAAAAACAGAGGCCGTAATAAGGAAGTAATAGTTATCAGCAAAGAACCGCTCTAGCGTCATCTCCATTCCTATGTTGCGTCCCGTCCCTTCGTTCACCAGCACACGATCGGTGAAACCCGCGACCTGATTGATCAGGGAATACGAACTCGTCACATCATCCTCTACCGGAATGTTGTACAAATACTGATAGTAGCCTTCCAACTTCAGAAAGAGATTCGCTGTGACCTTACGTTCATAACCTAACACATAATGATGCGCCTTGGACAATCCAAGATTCCGGTTAGGCATTTGCGCATCGCCCTGTTCGTCGGGAACAATAGCGTAGTAGTTGGGTAAAGATTCCATCTTCCCATGCACTCCAAACCCAGCGGTGAAAGCCTGGAGGGGATGGAACTGCCAACGCACGCTCGTACGCGGTTCTATCGATACCTCGTTGTCCAGCGAAACACCCTGCGCGTGAAGACCTGTAACAACGGTTAGCTTCTCAAGCGGACGATACTTCCAACTTACAAATCCCTGGTATTGATCGGCGTTGCCGCGCATGTCCTGTACAATAAAGTAGGTGTTGTCCGACGCTTCGTAGTCCTCATCCAGGAAGTCGAAGTTGTGACGCGTATAGATGGCTCCCGCCTGAAGGGTATGACGCGGACTGAACTTATGGGTAAGCGTCGAGGCAGCTTTGAACGACTGCTTGTCCATATCAAACGAGTCCGATCTGCGCAAAATCCCATCGATATCCGGTTTTACCTCGCTATAACCACTTCCGTTTCGCGACACGGAAAGGCTGTTCTGCAGGTATGTATTCTCGTTGAGCGACCAGTATTGCGTTACCCCGACAACGCCCATATCCGCTGAATAGTCACCGCGCTCAAGCAATACCTCCTCCGTGTCATCTTCAAACTCTTCTTGAATGATGTGGCTCTTTCCTCCCAGACCGAAAATCGAAAATGTTCCAAGCGAGCGGGTGGGAAAATGAAACTTGAAAGAAAGATCCTGATACTTGGGAATACCACCGAAGTCGACCACACCAGCATCGTTGAGTAAAGTCAGCGTCGAGTACCGGTAGTTCACCAGGTATGAGGATCTCCCTCCTTTGACAAAAGGTCCCTCAATAGTCGCGTCCGTACCGAGCACACCGATAGAGAAAGCATATTCACGCCGCTCGTTATTTCCGTTACGCAGCTTCATATCAAAAACCCCCGACAGCGCGTTACCGTATTCCGCAGGGAAGGCGCCTGTATAGAACTCCGAATCAGAAAGCATCTGACTGTTCAACGCATTGATGGGACCACCGGTCGCACCTTCATCCGAGAAGTGGTTGGGGTTGGGAATGTCGATCCCTTCGAGTCGCCATTGAATTCCCTTCGGGGAATTTCCTCGGACAACTATAAAGTTATCACCGGCGGGGTCGACATCAACTCCGGCATAGGCCGACACCATCCGCGCCGGGTCATTGAACGACCCTGCATACCGCCGGGTCTCCTCAACAGTAAACCCTCGCGCGCTGATAATAGCCATCTCATTAGCAATCGTCGTCTTATCAGCGTTGGCTTTCACTTCGACAGCTTCCATCATAACGAGCGATTCGGTCAACGCCACATCGAGCACCGTCTCCTTTGCGCTGGTCAAAAGTATATTAGGTAATACGCGGTCCTCGTATCCAATAAAGCGAACGATCAGCGAAACACGCCCGATAGGAACGCCGGTAATACGAAATCGTCCATCAGCATCGGTAGTCGTGCCAAGCATCGGGTTTTCGAGCACCACAACGCTGGCTCCGGGCAACGGCGAGCGGGTATCCTGATCGATGACTGTGCCTCTAATAGTTTGCGTAATAGATTGTGAATATGACGTCAAGACAAAACTTAGAAGGATGATGGTCAAAATCCACGGGGATGGGGATAATCTTTGCATGTTAGTCCGATTATAGTATTCGTTTCCTCCCAGACAACAAAGGGGGAAAAGACCCCTATCGGCAGCAAAATTTTCTTTGAGGGGACAATGAGGGCTGGTCGTGGGGAAAATGACTGCGAAAATGCAAGGGGTAACTGCTGCACAGCGGAGACACGCGCCCGGCAGCAAGCGGGATTACCTGCGGTGATCCCGACAGGGGGAGTGTCAAATCAAGAAAGACTGCGCACCCGCTCACGCGGGCGCTTGTTTTTTTGTTGATCGCTCGCCCCCTGAAAACCTTCGGTTTTCGGAAAGCAACCAGGGGAGGGAGACACGCGCCCGGCAGCAAGCGGGATTACCTGCGGTGATCCCGACAGGGGGA
>CAZHIQ010000003.1:0-31829 GCA_964532595.1 uncultured Roseivirgaceae bacterium | reverse complement strand
GCGGGCGCTTGTTTTTTTGTTGATCGCTCGCCCCCTGAAAACCTTCGGTTTTCGGGGGGAGCTCCAACAAAAAAACCACGCCTCCTTCGGAGGCGTGGTCTTTCTTGATTTGCAGAGGAGGGGGGATTCGAACCCCCGGATCCCGTAAGGGATCCCCGGTTTTCGAGACCGGTACATTAAGCCACTCTGTCACTCCTCTGACTGAGCGGCTCAAAAGTAAAAACAAAATTTGAAAATGAGATAAAGCCTTGTGAGGATACGCCAGCAAAAAGGTAGTGAGCGCGCCGGACCGAAATCCGGACGCGCCCTAACTAACCACTGCTATTATTTTTCGTAGTTAAACCTCAATGTCACACCGTACATCCGCGGATCACCAAGCACGGCGGCGTAGTGGCCGGCGTTACCCGCCGCCGGAAGTAACTGCTCGAAATAGTCTTCGTTCAGCAGATTCCGGGCCCAGAAAAACAGGCTGATACCCCCTGACGACCGGAAGCCTGCACGCGCGTTGAGTAACGCATAGCCGTCTACGTTAAGATATCGCGAAGGCGAAGGACTCGACGAAAAACCGGAACGGTAGTAACCGGTGAGTCCGACGAAGAACTGACTTTCTTCACCAAAGAAGGTCAGCGGACGCGATGACAACTCGCCGCCCAACGAACCGGCTACCTTCGAGATACCCGGCAGGCGTTCACCTGAAATGTCTTTGAAGGCAGACTCCCCTCCCGTCTCTTCAAGAGGAACGGGCGCGTTGGTAAAGGAAACGTAAATACCGTCGGTATAAGCCAGTGAAGCATAACCGGAGAAGTTTCCTACGCGGATATTTCCGTCAAGCTCCGCTCCTGCCACACGAACTTCCTCCGCGTTGGAAAGATAGCCGCGATTCACACCCACTTCAGCCGTCTGCACCTGTGTCTGGAAATCCGTCACCTGTGTATAGTGGAAGCTGAAGTTCAAAGTGCTGTTGGTACCCGGACTGGTTTTCACGCCCGCTTCAAAGCTTTGAACGTATTCCGGTTTGACTTGCGCAAGCTCGGTGAGAACAACACCGTTCGCCGTCGGCAGACCTCCCAGGTTCACACCTACCGGTTTGTAGCTGGTCGCAAAAGTGGCGAACGTGTTGACGTTCTTGAACGGCTTGTACGCTAACGTCACCTGACCGGAAAAGTTTGACTCCTCAACATCGGCTGTGAACTCCTGAGGACTGTAGACCACGCGCTTCAAAGCAAGAAGATCTGGGTCGTCAGTATCAAGACCACCATAAGGCTGACGGTTGAAGTCAACATTCTTCTGGTCGTAGTTGTAACGTATACCCGGAAGTATGTGCCACTTGTCTGTTATCGCCCAGTCAAGCTGCGCGAACACTGCAGCACCAAATGTTTCCAACAGCGACTTGGTCCGTATGCCATAACCGTCGAAGAGCCCCGGTGTACTCCAAAGAGGACTCGCCGAGTTTTGTGAGAACCTCCACTGCGCAGCGCCCGACTCTTCTATATGATAGGGGTCAGTCTTCAGGTTTTGTCCTATGAAGAAGACACCGGCAACCCCGCTTAACCGCTTGGAGATGTCTCCCGCGTAGCGGACTTCCTGCGTCCACTGTTCGTGGCGGGAAGTAGCTTGCGACAGACTTAGTACGGGCAACCCTGTAAAATCGCGATCGTTAGAAGGATCCCAGTTCCAGTAACGCCACGCCGAAGTAGCGGTCAATCGTCCGGGACCGATGGCCGCCTCCACATTGAGCGACACCCCGCCCAGCTCGTTACCCGAGCGCCACGGCGTATCGTGATCGATCTTGCGGTCGAAAGGATTACGGGAAGGAAGGGAGTAGCCAAGGTCGGCGATAATGTTCTCGAACTGGCGGTAGGCAGGACGTTGTGTTGTCACAACACCAGCGACCACCTGCGCATAGCCGTCAGGATGTTGATGAGTATCGTCGCCGGTGAGGGTAATGCTCAGCTTGTCGCTGGGCTTGTAAAGAAGCTGCGCCCGGAAACCAAGATTGTTAAGATCGTTAACGTATCTCCCCGTGCGAACGTTGTATAGGAGTCCGTCGCGTTGAGTGCCCGAGAAGGAAACGCGGCCAGCGAACTTCTTTCCAAGTGGACCCGTCAGCGACGTCTTGGCTTGTATGAAGCCGTAATTGCCATAGCTTACCTCCACATTCGCAGCGGGCGAAAACTGAGGCGCACGGGTCGTTACGTTAAACGCGCCCGCTGTTGTGTTCTTACCGAACAGCGTTCCCTGCGGACCGCGAAGTACTTCGATCTGCTCGATATCAATGAAATCAAGGGTTGTCGCCGCTGGCCTCGCATAGTACACACCGTCAACATAGAAGCCGACACCCGGATCAATGCCGTCGTTGGTCAACCCGAAAGTCGATCCAAGGCCGCGGATATTCAACGTCGTGTTACGCGGGTTGGACGAGTAGAGCTGAACGGTGGGGACAAGCTCCTTCACGCGGTTAACGTTGAAAGCACCAGCATCCTCAGCCAGTTCGCCCGCTACGACCGAGACAGGGATCGGAACATCCTGGATGGTCTCCTCACGACGACGCGCCGTGACTACGACCTCGGAGAGAAGGTTATCGTCACGCAGGGTCAGCTCCAGCGGCTCGTCGGGAAGCTCGAATATTTCAATCTGAAAGGGCTTGAACCCCGTAAGGGTGACCCGAATCGTAAACGGAATCTTTGACGGCACGTTCAGGTTAAAACGACCGTCAAGATCGCTAAGAGCAAACAGGCTAGTGTTCTGCACAACCACCGTGGCACCTGCCACAGGCTGGCCACTGTTATCGTAAATGACGCCGGAGATTTGCTGGGCTACCGAAACATTTGCCCATAGCAGTCCCAGCACGAAAATGTAATGTTTTATTTTCATGTAAGTTGAGTGTTATAAGTAATAAACTAGAAGTACGCTTCGGGTGTGAAGTCACCCGTAGTCACGAGGTGCTGGCTAGGGACAACAACGGTACATGTATCGCATGGTGGTGGGTATTTTTAGTTATCAATCCAATAATCATCTCCCCCGTTTCCGATCCGCTCTCCGATCCATCTCCACATCCTGGGGGTCGCCCTGGGAGGAAACCGCGCCTTCAGGCAGCAGGAACCCATATGCATGCAAGGCGGTATGCCCCTGTTCACTCACCCATCGCAGAAAAGCCAGGGCCTCGGGATGCGCGCGCGATTTGTCGACCGACAAATGAATATCTGCAACAGGCAGATGCTTCACAGAACGCGGCTCCGCCGATTCAATCGTGGCTATTAGCTCATCGAGATCACCTCTCAGACGCTCGTCGTCGGATATCCTGTTGTTCCCGTCGAGGTCGAAAGGCAACAGGGCGAGTCCTTCGTTGATCTCACGCGAATTCACATCGTAGATCAGCGAAATCGGAAGGAAGGAAACACCTTCAGTATCGCGCAGCAATGCCTTTACAATGTGGGCGTCGGCTCCGGCAATGGCATTGCCCTTTAGATCTTTCTGAGTGTAGCCAAAGGTCCGTGAAAAGACCTCCGGAACTCCGGCTCTTTGGAGTCGACGATAAGGCGTGTAAGCGACAAGTACCGGCCGTTTACTTTCTCCCTTGAAAATATCATCGAAGAAAATCTCCTTGATCTGCTCAACGGTCAAACCCTTTTCACCATAAGCTTCGGCCAACGGTGATGCACGATGGGTAACCGGAAGCACGGCATAGCGCCCCACGTTTACTACCTGCCTTCCGCGCAACAAGGCATCATCCGAAGTTCTCACTTCAGCGAGGATGTCATAGTGTAGAGGATCATTCGACCCACGCGAATCGATGATAAGCTGGACGGATGGATTCTCCTTTACATAAGCATCAATCCAATGCTCGAGCAACGGGTATAGGAAGCGAGCCCCGGTGATAACAACCACCGAAACGGAATCAGGAGAAGTTGCCGACTGGGGCGACTGCGCGACGGCCCCCTGTGAAAAGAGGGTCAAAAATATCAGGGCGAAAATGCGATTGGCCGAGTTCATTTCTTGCTGTTTTACGGCCGCCAAATTATATCTTTTGTCTACCAAGTCAATAGACTTTATGGCCTTTTTTGCGATTTTTTTTTCAAAACCCTGTTTTTCGGCCAAAAACGGCCCCTTTTCCCAGGATTAGGATACGGCGGAAAATCCTCCTATCTTTGAGTAATCAATTGCGGACATCTTAATTCCCGGTTCCCTCTCTTATTACCGCGACTTAGTTCCTCCTCAGTTAAGGACAGCATCGGATCTTCCGGCCATTATTAATTCCTGTTCGGGATTACAACACGTAAGAATTTTGATGCAACACCTCCAAACCGCGAAAATCGCGGAGGGTAATTTTTTTGGTCATCAAAGTTATTTACGTCTTACTCACAGCACTCACCATCTCAAACGATCGTCGGGGTATCCGTTCGATCACAATCGTCGCTTCCTTAGCGACGCTATCACATCCCTGCGGGGATAGAACCTTTTCTATTTAGAACTCAACAATTTATTCATGTCATTTACATCCTTTGGGCTAGGCGCACCTATTCTCGCCGCCCTTAAAGACAAAGGCTATACTCAGCCTACCCCCATTCAACGCAAGTCGATCGCTCCTATAATAGAGGGCCGCGACATCGTGGCTTGTGCCCAGACCGGCACAGGAAAGACCGCTGCCTTTTGCATCCCTATTCTACAACGACTCTCCGAGCGTAGAGCTCCGGGCGTACGGGCATTGATCCTTACCCCCACGCGTGAGCTGGCCATCCAGATCTCGGAACACCTCGACCTTTATGGAAAGAATCTTCGCATCCGAAGCGCCGTCATCTTTGGTGGTGTCTCACAACATCATCAGGTAAAGCAACTGCGTCAAGGCGTAAGTGTACTGGTAGCCACCCCGGGAAGACTTCTCGACCTGATTAATCAGAAGCTGATACAATTAAACACCCTGGAAATCCTCGTCCTTGATGAAGCCGATCGTATGCTCGACATGGGTTTCATTCACGACATCAAACGTATCTTCAAGGTCATTCCCGAAAAGCGCCAGAACATTCTCTTCTCTGCAACCATGCCGAAAGAAGTGCAGGGCATTGTCGATGCCATAACCAAAAGCCCGGTTAAGGTCGATGTTGTATCGCAGACGACGCCGGCGAAGATTTTTCAGGGCGTCTATTACGTCTCCAAGGAAAGCAAGCGGGCGCTCCTCAAGCACATCATTGCCGAAGGGTCGATGGAGAACGTCCTTGTATTTACCCGCACCAAGCATGGCGCCGATCGGGTTGCTCGCGATTTATCACGCGCAGGAATCACCGCCGAGGCGATCCACGGGAACAAGTCTCAAAATGCCCGTCAACGCGCGCTGACAAATTTTAAGAACAACACAACACGCGTTCTGGTCGCTACCGACATTGCAGCGAGAGGAATCGATATCGTAAACCTCCCCTTTGTCATAAACTTCGAACTGCCCGACACGCCGGAAACTTATACCCACAGAATCGGACGCACGGGACGCGCCGGTGCTACGGGAACAGCTTTCTCGTTGTGCGATCAGGCCGAAAAGAGCCAGCTCAAAGACATAAACAAAATCATCGCGACTCCACTCAAAGTCATGGAACACCCGTTCGCCTGATTCAAAAATCACCCACTATCAATACAATTCTTATGCAGGAAAAGAAAGCGCTGACCTTCGCGGCAACGCACCGCGACTTTGTATCCACTCTAAACAAAAGAGTAAACAGCTACTTCAAAGAAAACAAAATCGGTAAACACGGAAACACCGAAATGGTCATCAAAACGATCGTCATGTTTCTGATGTACTTCGTCCCCTACTTCCTTGTCATCGCCGGCTTAATTTCCGGCACCGGCCCTTTACTCCTCGCCGTACTGGTGATGAGCCTCGGGCTCGCCGGTATCGGTCTCTCGGTTATGCACGATGCCAACCACGGTGCCTATTCGAGTAAGTCATGGATCAATACAACACTCGGCTACTCCCTCAACCTGATAGGTGCAAATGCTTTCAATTGGAAAATTCAGCATAACGTACTCCATCACTCATTCACCAACGTCCACGAGGAGGACGAAGACATAAGCCCCCGCGGCGTTCTGCGTCTTTCCCCGCACTCGGAATGGAAGAGTATGCACCGCTACCAATTTATCTACGCGTGGTTTCTTTACGGATTGATGACGATCGTCTGGCTTTTTGCCAAAGATTTTGTCCGCATCGGAAGGTACCACAAATCGGGGTTGGCAAAAAAGCAACGTGCCAATATCACACACGAATGGTTAATCCTGATCGGCTCTAAGCTTGTATACTTCACGTACATCTTTTTAATTCCGTTGCTGGTGACTCCCCTGTTGTGGTGGCAGATTCTCCTGGGCATTATCGTGATGCACTATATTGCCGGATTCATCCTGGCGATCATTTTCCAACCCGCTCACGTAATTGAAGGCACGGAGTATCCCCTCCCCGACGAAAGTAATACACTTGAAAACAACTGGGCAGTTCACCAGTTACTCACGACGACCAACTTTGGAAATCGCAGCCGTTGGTTCTCATGGTATGTAGGCGGTTTAAATTTTCAAATTGAACACCACCTGTTTCCCAACGTCTGCCATGTTCACTACCGAAAAATATCAACTATCGTTCGGGAAACGGCAGCAGAGTTCGGTCTCCCATACAAATCATCAAAGACATTCTTCGGCGCCCTCGCCGGTCACACGCGGCTACTGCGCCAGCTAGGACAACAACCCGCCTAAAAAACAAACGCGTCTTGCCTCTTCGGAAGCAAGACGCGTTTTTTTATTTCGCACTCCTCACAAATTGATATCAACCGCCACCTGATCAAGGGCAATATCCGCCGGAAGTCTTACAATAACAATACCGCGGTCTTTATCATACGTCCATCCTGTGACGTTAAAAGACCCGTCAATATCGACCATCAGCTGCGACATCTTGCTTCGGGATAGACGCTTGCCACTTAACGTCACCTCCTTCGGACGTTTGTCGGCGGGCACTTCTAACAGAAAGTTTCGCTTGCGGTCTTCGAAGCCATTATTAAGATTAACGCCGATAGAAACCCGAACACGGTGATCCGTTCGTTCGCACACAACATCCGTTGTCGAAAACTTATCGTCTTTGTAGTCATTCGAGAATCCATCATCCTCGTACAAAGTAAAGCTTGTCTTTCCCGTGGCGTCCAGGAACACTTGAAAAGTAACGGGATAGTTGGGGCGCTCATAGATGTACTGCATCACCGGCATCTCAGGAATAATGGCATCGGCTTTCACAAAGACCGGGATCGTCTCAAGCGAGACGGGAAAGTCAATCCATCGTCCTCCGTGAAATCTTTCCGATCGATCACCATAGTACAACCACTCACCGGCCGGAAGATATACGCGCTTGATCTTTGCTGCCTTCTCGACAACCGGGGCGACCAACAGCGACTCGCCCATCATGAACTGGGCAGTAGCCCGCGCGCATTCCGGATCATCCGGAAACTCGAGAATCATCGCCCTCATCAGCGGCACTCCGGTGTCATACGCCATTCTTCCATACGTATACAGGTAAGGAAACAAAGCATACTTCATCCCGATAGCTTCCCGGGCAATCGCTTCCGCTTGCTCACCGAATAGCCAGGGCTCCACTGCGTTGTTCCCTTCATGATGAGCGCGGCTTATCGGATTGAAAATCCCAAACTGCAGCCAGCGCACATAGAGCTCGGCAAAAGCATCATAGTCCTGTATATCACCGCAATAGCCGGAAATATCGCTTGACCAGAAAGGAATCAGACCCATACCCGCTGACTGCCCGACCTGCAACTGATTGGCTAGTCGCGGCCAACCTTCCAGCACGTTGTTCCCGTTACCTGCATCACCCGACCATCCAAAGGTATACCGCTGCAGGCCGGCGTAGCCAGCCCTGGTCATCTGAAAAATCCTCTTGTTCGGATTTCGCTTTTCAAATTGCTCCGTAACAACCTTGTCCCACGTCAGACCATACACATTGTGAATTTCATCATGCATCCCCGCGTTGTGCTTCATTCGCAATCTTTCCGTCGCTTCTTCATTACTCCACGCCGGCTCTCCCATGTCGGTCCAGAAACCGTGCACACCATCGTCAAGGGGCTTTTGTTGCAGCTCCCCCCACCAGTCGGCTACTTCAGGAAGGGTGAAGTCAACCACGCCACAGTTGCCTCCCCACGGCCAGGGCATGTCATAGGTCTCACCTGTCACGACATCCTTGACAAAATAACCCAGCGAATCCGCCTCCTTCCATTGCCTGCGATTCTCCTGTGATACGACGGGATCCTGTGACACTACAACTTTGAATCCTTGCTCAGCAAGGTCCGCCAACATCTTGCGCGGATTGTCATAGTTCTCCTTGCGCCACTCAAAATCCTGAAGCCATTGTGTCCATCCTATGTCCTGATAAATTACGTCGCAAGGGATATTCCGACGACGGTACTCCGATGCAATTTCCCGTGTGAGCGATTCGTTGGTCAGGAGCCCGCGTGACTGTGAAAACCCAAACGCCCAGGCAGGGGGCATGATCGGATTTCCGGTGAGCTTCATATAGTTTGTGATAATCTCCTTGTAATCGTTTCCCCGTATGAAATAGTACAACAAAGGACCACCAGGCGCCTCGAACGAATAGTAGTCTGACGACTCCACGCCAAAGCTGAACTTCGACTTGTAGGTGTTATCGAAAAAGATCCCATATCGGTAACTGCTCATGAAGAATGGGATACTCTTGTAAAGGGGATCCTCCGTTGTCGAGTAGCAGGGTTTATCGCTGTTCCACATGACAAAGGACTTTCCACGACGGTCAAGATCGCCGGCTTTTTCACCCAGACCGAAAAACTGTTCATCGGAACGCAGGATTTTGTAAGCCGCGACGTGGCTCGAATCGGCGACGTGCCCACGGTTTTGATAGTCACCCATCAACAATTTCTGATACTTGTCGAAAATCTGTATCTGGAAAGGAGCCTTGTTGACACGGATACGAAGGCTTGCTGTAAATATCTCAAAAGCCTGCGCACGATCTTCCACAAACGAATTATCCATATCCTCGAGATCCTCACGGATCACGGCAAACGATTCGTTATTGCGTTCGAACTCGCCGGTTGGAGAGTACCACACCTTCACCACATCCTGGCTAATGAGTCTTACAAGAACCCGGCTGTTATTATCACAACTGAATACAATGTCTCTTCCCTTCCGTTCATATGAATGGCACTGCCCGGGCATGACCTGGGCGACAGAAGACAGACTAATAAAACACAAAAGAACAACCGAAATAAACCTCATCATCACTTATCACTTATTGAATTCTTACTAACCGAAGATAATCGATCGCTGCTTCATTCACAGCGCCGTTCATGTTTGCATTGTGAGAAAGATACGTCAACCAGATATCATGCCGTCCTTTCGTTAGTTTCAATACAAGACGATTGCTGAAACCCCAATGCGACCACACTCCACTTCCTCGTTGCGGAAAAACAACGGTTCCGGCCAACGCGTCGTCCACCATCAGCGATCGTATCGCGCACTTATTATCCGTATTAACCGGCCCATGTCCGTTCGCATAGCGGAAGTCGACTACATACGTGCCACTGACCGGAACATCCACAACAAAGCTTACATTGCGCGTGGACGTAGTGTTAGTACGCACGTAACCTGACCCTGAATACCCGGAGTACTGGCTTTCCCCTGCATTGAATTTCTCCGACTCAATGATACGAATGTCACCTTTTGGGGCATACTCAACCGGTTCGGACGCGAAAGACTCGACACCATCAGCATCGATAGCAATCACCTGATACTCGCCGTAAGTCACCCCGTCAACATTAAACGTCGTATCATTTTGCTCGCCTACAACATCACCGTTCCTGATAACCCGATAACGGTCCGCAGACGAAACAGTTCTCCACGAGAGTACCGGGCCCGCTAACGTTACCTGGGGTGCCCTGGGCGACTCACGATGCGGCGACTTATTAACAGAACCTCCAGCAGACTGATTTGACAGTTCAATTCTCAGACTATGCCGTCCGGTAAGGGAGGCTGGCAATCGGGCTTCATTTATAGGTTGGTCATCCAACACAACCCTTGAAATAACATTTCCGAAGCCCGTCACTTCGATGTCAAGGACAGCATCACGGTACCGATATCCCTTGAGTTGGTACGTTCCAGCCATCGCCTGTGGAACAAAAGGCGAAAACGAAACATGATCGGGCGAATAGCTTATCCCAAAAAGTATCCTGTATACAAGCGCCAGGTTACCTGAAAGACTCCACAACATGTTATCGGAATTAATCTGCGTAGCAGCGTAATCCCCTGTGTGGGCTACAAAGTTCTCTTTATTTGTAAGAAAGAGCGAGGCAGGTCGCCAAACCGCAGCGAGGGCGTCCCGCACCGCGTTTTCATTTCCTGCACGCGCCGATGCCAGCGCCCAATACGATTGCACGAAGGGCCAAACACCGTTGTTATGATAAGGGGGAATGTCGGGAATCTGCGGATAGATGCAGGGAATGCCAAATGCGTTAATCGGCATGTTCTCCACAACCTGCTTCTGTCGCGAACTATCGGCAATATCGAACAAGACGCATAACGCTGCACCAAGCGCTTCTGCCCGCGGCGAAAGGATCGGGAAAGCGCGTCCGTAAAGATACTGCCCGAAATTCTGCTGATCTTCCACCCACAGATGCTGATTGATTCCATTTCGAATGCGCGTGGCCACGCCGCGATGGTAAGCGGCTACATCGACATCACCCAGTAGTGCTGCCACATCGGAAAGAATCTTATTCGCCTGGTAGTGGACAGCATTAGTACCAAGAGAAAAAGAACTATAAATATCAGCGGGTGTCATCCATGCCGGATAAGTTTGTTCCCGCCAGTCAAGGAAGGACGATTCTCCCCTTACCAATCCCAGTTCCGTATCATAGGCATTCTTCAGATCTGCTTCCAGGGACTTACGGATAATCGGATACATCGTCTCCAACCAATTACGATCACCCGTGACCAAATAGATTTCCCAGGCTGCGACCGCCCATATCATCCGGTCGGTCGACACAGGGTAGGCTCCTCCTGTACCCGTATCCTGAATGATCATACCATCTTTCACCTTCCGCATGAGACTGTACCGCGCCACCTTAGGTTGCAGAATGGCCATGGAAAGTATGGTGCTATAACTTACATCCCGCGTCCACACTCCCGACCACTCTTTCCCGGTACGAAGCGTGCTGTCCTCCTCCACGGCTCTCACCATTTCTTCCAATGACAGATTGTACAACGCGTCAACCAACGGCATCGGTGACTCCAATTGAGGATAACCATCGGTTGCCAGGCTAAGCTTCCACGGCTGGCGCGCACCACGCGACCGTTGATTTAACACGAGCTCAATTTCATAGATATGATCTCCATCCTCATCGTGTAGTTGAAGATGAGTGTATTCACGGAGTGTCGGAAAATCCCATGTCAGCGGGGCAGTGCTTCCTGCGATATAAACACTCTCGAACTCATCCTTTGCGATACGTCTGCCATCAAACGTCTCGTAGTAGCCCTTCGTTTCGAACGCGGAAAACACGTGTCGCATATCCAGGCGGACTTTCCATTTCGTCTCCGGCTTCAGATATACTCCAAGGGGTACTGGGCGTTGATCATCGTACTGTTCACCGAAGGTGATCAGCGGAGTCTCGCAAACGCCATTTTCCGTAAGGCAACTGAAGTGATGGTCGCGTCCTGAGAGCATCTCATTATCTTCACCGTTAATCGCAAACTTGAAGTCAATGCGCGGAGGCATATAATCGTTTCCAAAATTTTCATAGTCGGAGACGATCTCCCGAGCTGATACAGCCCGCGCCTGGTAGACACCCTGAATCACTCTGTCGGGATAGAGGGTAAAGGCATCCGACTCGTACACCGGCGGCGCGGAGTTCTGTGAGCACGAAACCAGGACCAGGCATACGCCTGCGAATAAATTCCTCATAGCAAAAGCAATATCTTCCCCGCGCGGCTCCGCCGGAAGCGCTGACCGCTTCCGGCAAAACCACCAAACAAGGTTTATTAAATCGTGATTACTGTTTTACGATTGAAATAGTATGACGCAATTGGTCTAGCGTTATGGTATAGATACCCTCTTCACCCGGCTGAACCCGCCACTTCAAATCCGGTGATCCCGGAGGTCGGAATGCCATAGAAGTACCGGAAACACTCTCGTCGGCGAAGTAAGGCATGAAGAACGATGTCCCCCAATCACCTGTTGAAATCGGGAACTTGAACTCACCCGCGTTCAGTTGTCCCGTCCAGGTAAATACATAATCGTCGACACGGGTCATTTCAGTAGGATTGTCGATGTTCCAACCCGTCGGCGTAGCATCCCCTACAATCCAGAGTCGTTCAAAAGGTTCAAAAGCCTCAATGTGGATCGTGTTGTCGCGCAGATTGAGCGTGATCTTATACGGTCCCGGATCGGTGATCACCCACTTGTAATCAGGATCGCCCGCAGAAAGTTGAATGTCAGTCGCCGTCAGCGGCTGGTCTTCCGACACCGGGCGATAGAACGGGGCCCCGTAATCACGTGCCGTCGCAATCTTCATCTCCCCAGCCAGGAGTTCCCCGTTGTAGTAGAATACAAACGGATCGGAAGGATCCTGGAACATCGCATCAGGATCATCAATGTCCCAACCTTTAGGAACAGCGGAACCGATAATCCACAGTTCGTTGTACGGAGACGAAGCCAACGCTTCAACCTGAAACGTCATATCGATCACATCTACCGTAACGCGGTACAACCCCGCTTGATCAATCATGAATTTATCGTCAGGCTGATCAAAATCCGTGCGCAGCACCAGCGTGTTGTCGTCATCTCCCTTTTGATAGGAAGGCAGCCACTCACCCGGAGTGGTCAGGAACTTCAGATCGCCCGCGTTTAGTTCGCCCTGGTAGGTAAAGACGCCCGGGATACTCGGGCTCTTCGTCATCGGCGTCGGGTTATCGCTGTCCCATCCGGAAGGCGCAGCGTCACCGATCATATATAAGGCCTCCGGAACCTCCACCGGTTCATAAGTCTTGATTTTCACCTTTACTACATTCGACGTACGAACGGTTGCCCGATCATCCAGCGGAACAGAAACTACCCTGAATGCGATCACGGCTTCGGAGCCTCCGCTTACCAAAAACGAGTTGAGCAGTAAATCGTTGAATGTATCGACAATAAAGTGGCTATTGTAAGCCGCCTTTCCAGCGTCGATAACAACAGGATTATCAAACGACCCTCCGTCAACATCGGCCTCAATCCGGTAATTGATCGCACTGTTAGTGCCGTCGTTACTTCCGGCCGACCAGCTTAGCGTAAAAGCAGTCTCTCCGGATTGCTTTTGATTCAGCACCACTTCTTCCGATGACACGGACAGGACGGGATCAAGGGCGAGCTGGGGCGAATAAGCGTCCTCGTAATCTCCACACGATACGATAAGAAGGGAGAAGAGAACGATCATAACGCTTGCCATCCTTGTTCGGCACTTGCTGATTCCGGGGTATGAGGCGATTACTTGCATATGATTGCTTGTTTTAGTAAAAGTCAGTATTCAACAACGATCATGGACCAGTATTCAAGCGCAGGTAGCGTGAACGTGATCTGGTTACCAGTACTTTTAAATTCGAGTGAACGCGGCGCGCCCATCTTATAGTCGGGCGAAGCGACCCACACTTTTGACACAGGCATCTCAGGTGTAAAGCGAATCTGCAAACTCTCCAGCGCGCGGGGTGCAGGTTGAACTCCATTGTTGTCCCGCCAGGCCATCGTCGCCGCCTGATTAAAGTTGATGAGATGCAACACCTGCCGGTTCGTCATCTTCTTCCCCACTACAGCCACGCGACCCGGTTGGGGCGGCCAATTCGTGAACTGCACTTTGTTGTCGTGCGAAACCAGCGCTGGAGCATTAAACTCCCCGCCATCGCGAAGTACGTTCTGATAAGCAGTGAGGAAGTCGTAGTAGTACACCAACCTGCGTTTCAACTCCTCCGTCATCGACAGGTTGCTATTCGGGAAATACTCCTTCCCCAGCATATGCTCACCCAGCTCAAGATGTGCACCTCCGAAAGCGAAGATGACCGCATTAGCCATCAGCACTGACGGCGTATTAAATTGCCCGGGATTATCCGCCTTGTCGTAGTTGACGTAAGCTGCCAACACGGAGCGAAGACGACCTTCACTCATCTCGTCATTCGCCTGAATTATCGAAGCGAGATCGGCGTAGGTATCGTTTGGCCCCCACACTTCGGTATAGAGAAAATCGACGGGAGCACCGGCGATCTCTGCTTGTCCGAACTGATTGACCGCGTTCATCACGTTAAATTTTGTCGGGTCGCTTTCCTTTATCGCTTCCACAAACGATCGGAAGCTATTCGGAAGACTTACAGTCGTTCCTCCGTAGTTGTACAGCGTTCCCCGATCGCCAAGTTGATCCATATGATACCCATCGAAGTCGAGGCTTTCATAAACCTTCCGATGCTCATTGATGAGATACTGTTGCCATTCTGTATTCGATGGATCTGTCAGGAAAATATCACTGATAAAGGGCGATGAAAGTGGGTGCTTGTCTTTCTTGGTCCGGCCCGCATCGGTATACAAGTACATGTCATCTCCTACACCGTTCGATGCGGCATCCTTTAACGCGCCGTTGACAAGGTTGTAAAACATCGCCCGTATGTTACGCGCATGAGCAGCATCGATATACCGACTCACGGTGCTGAGATGAATTTCCCGATTAATAATGTCGCGGTACACCGGCGTCGGATTGGCTACCGTGCCGGCCAGCGGCTGATGGTGTTTGTAATGCCAATCGTAAAACTGCAAACCGTTAATATGATGTCGGTTAAGGTTGTCGATCACCGACGCGATATCCCCATCCGACATCTGCGGAAACTTTGAAAGGAAACCATATCGCGGAAAACGGGTCCACGTCGATGAAACATCAACCGCGATCGTCACGAGAACCTTTTCCTCCCCATCACTGTCACGGCGATATAGCTCCATCAAGTATCCTTTGAAATCATCGGCAGGCGGACTCCACGTAAATGACGTCCCCGTCACGGTTAGCTCGTCGACTGTCGACCCCAGGTGCGTAACACGGACCTGCGCAGTCTCGCCCAATTCCGGACGGATATTGAAGCGCACAGCCTCCCCAGGAACATACGCGGCTTTGTCAGTCGAGAGACTGTAGTGTACGTCTATCCCTGGCGCAGGAGTAAAAGACGATTCATCGGGTTCACATGCAACCGCCGACAATCCTGCCAACACAACTATCGCCCTAAATGCTTTCGTCATTGCTAGTTTAATACCCGGGGTTTTGTGTCAGGTTAGGATTAACGTCGCGCTCAGCCTGCGGAATGGGAAACAAAAGATGCTTTTCAGTCGCATTCGTTCTCCCAATTGAGTGGAGAAACTCCAGGCCGTACGTGCCGTTGTTAACACGCACCAGATCGAACCAGCGATGTCCTTCAAAAGCAAGCTCCATTCTTCGCTCGTGTAAGACAGCTTTCCGAAAATCGTCTTTGTTAAGTCCGGTGATGGGATCAAGGCCGGCACGTTCTCGGACTTCATTAAGCGGAGCTTCCGCCTCCCCCGTCCTGCCCAGTTCATTCAAGGCCTCGGCCTTCATCAGCAATACATCGGCATAGCGCAACACGGGCCAGTTAAGCGGACTACCGCTTGATCCTGTGGGCACGTAAAGCTCGGGGAGGACAAACTTCCTGACGCCATATCCTGTCGCCCACGACATTGATGCCTTGTACTCCTTTCCGTCGAAGAGAGGACCGCCTTCGTAGAACACTGTTACATCTTTTCGCAAGTCTCCTTCTTCATAGGCATCGACGAATTCCTGGGTAGGTTGATTCCATCCCCAACCCACCGCAGTAAGTGGAGAATCTCTCGGCCCCATGAAGTTGGTTGTCCACGACGATTGATTGGCATCATCCCAGAAGTTGTTCACCGGACTTATATACTGCACTTCGAACAGCGACTCGATCGAGTTCTCGGTCTCCGGATTAAAGTTATCGCCGTAGTTGTCGTTAAGAGCATAGCCGAGCGCAGTTACCTGATCGCAAAGCGTCACTACTTCGCTCCAATTACCCAACGTCAGATGCACCTTGGCCAACATACCTGTTGCCGCTCCCTTCGATGCGCGACCAATGTCGGCCGCGGCATACTCTTCCCGACGCGGAAGTTCATCGATTGCTTCCTCAAGATCTCTGATAATCTGCTCATACACTTGACCTTTCGGGGTACGCATAGGCCGGAGATCATCACCAGGAGCCTGGGGTGTCAGGATGAGCGGCACATCTCCAAAGAATTGAACCAGGATAAAGTAGTAGTGAGCACGCAGGAACTTCGCCTCGCCCAGGATCCTTTTCTTCAGGGTCTCATCCATATCGATGGAAGGCACTTTCTGAAGAACGAGGTTGGCGTACAGAATTCCCGGCGCGGGTCCCTGATACAGATCAAGAACACCGGCGTTATCGGTAGCGGTGATAAAGTTTGCCTGATCCTTTGTTTCAAGACCATCGTTGGCCTCAACCGGGTTTGCACCTACAACGCTGTTACCGGCGATGATGTCGGTTGTCCACATGCGCATGTTATACAGCTTCGGACGTTGCAGGGGCTGGTATGCCGCATTAACAGCGGCAATTGCATCATCAGCCGTCTGATAGAAGTTTTCCGTGTTGACTGTATCGAGAGGATACTTGTCCAGAAAGTCTTCACAGCTCGTGGCAATAAGCACGAGGAAAAATGCAGCGCAATATTTCACGTTCATGGTCGATATCATTTCGTCTTAGAAAGTCAGATTAGCACCGATACTGAGGGTCCGCGCTTGCGGATAAACACTGAGGTCGATACCATTTACGTTACCCAGCTCAGGATCATTCCCGGTGTATTTGGTAAATGTCAGAAGGTTTTGCCCCGACACGTAGAACCTTGCGCGCTTCATTGCGATGCGCTCTGCCAGGTCCGTCGGCAATGTATAACCAAACGTCACGTTCTTGATCCTCAGATAAGATCCGTCTTCAACAAACCGGTTCGAAGGCCGTGCGTTCTTATTCGGATCGCCGAAGACAGCCCGTGGCACATCAGTCGAGGTCCCTTCACCTACCCAACGATCCAGTACACGCTTCGTCTGGTTCTGAACCGCGCCCATGCTTTCCTGCCAGATGAGATTGGCATTGAAGATGTCTTTATCGTATTCACCCTGAATGAAGACAGCGAGGTCAAAATTTTTATAAGCAAGTGTGTTGTTCATCGCGAAAATGAATCGCGGATTAGGATTTCCGATGAAGGTTCTGTCGTCATCGTTGATCACACCATCGTGGTTGAGATCGAGGAATCGGATATCACCAGCTGATGTCCTGTTAAAGGGGTCAAGTCCTCCCGTCTGAACAGCATAGGCATCAACCTCGGCTTGCGTTTGAAAGAGACCGTTCGTGACATGTCCGAAGAACGCGTTGACGGGATGTCCTTCCTGAAGTCTGATCAGGTTGTAGTTCAACCCAATACCTCCACGTACAATGGGCACGGTGTCGTTCAGACTGATAATCTTATTTTGGATGAACGTCAGGTTGAAGTCCGTATTCCAGGTGACTGCTCCTTCCGTGTTTCGCGTGCCGATGGTGAGTTCTACCCCTCTGTTTTGCAGTTTACCGGCGTTGACAGAAGGTCGGAAGTTCGGATTGTATCCGGTTGAAATCGGCACCGGTGAACTCACCAACATATTGTCCGTGTCTTTGATGAAGCCTTCAAGCGTGACGTTGACACGACGATTGAACATGCTCAGATCAACGCCAAAGTTTGTTTGCTTAACCGCCTCCCAACGGATATTTGGATTCGACATCGCGAGCGGATAAACCGACTCAACCAACTGACCGTTGAAGTTGTACTGACCGGTAACCAGGGCGGATGCAAACTGGTAGCTACCAATCTCCTGACTTCCGGTTTCACCATAGCCTGCGCGAATCTTCACCTCATCAAATGCACCGAGGTTCGCATCCTGGAAGAAACCCTCCTCCGAGAGACGCCACGCGACGGAGAATGAAGGGAACGTTCCGAAACGATTATTCGGTCCGAATTTAGACGACCCATCACGTCGAATGGTAGCTGTCACGAGATAACGGTCATCATATCCGTAGTTCACACGTGCGAAGTACGAGAACAGCGACCACTCGTTGGTGGTACCCGAGTTGTCCAGGTTATCGCGACTTCCGGCATTGATCTCTTTCGTGAGATTGCTGGCAAAACCCTGGCGGACCGCCGAGACATAGGAGAACTGGTTTGCCTGCGCACTCGTTCCGGCCAAAACCGTCAGATCATGCACCTCGTTGAAGTTCTTCCGATAAGTCAGCGTATTGTCGAAGAGCCATGTCAGACTCTTATTATACGTAACGCCGAGATACGACTCCATTTGTGGCGTTGGATGCCAGTCATACTTCGGGTTCCAATGCTTCGAATCCCAAAAATTTCCCTGCAACCCGGCACTTGACCTCAGGGTAAGTCCGTCGGCAATTTCCAGCTCACCGTAGATAGAACCAATGAGGTTATAACCTTTGGTCGTATTCTCCGGAACCAACGCCTGCCCTACGGGATTGTTCATTCCGCCATACCAGAGTGGATTGCCCAGAGGATCGGAATACGAACCATCTGCCTTGTAGACGGGCTGAACCGGAACCATGGCCATGGCATCGCGAACGTTGTAATTACCACTGGTCTTGATGTCATGGTTGAGCAAAATGTTATGACCAAACTTGAGTGGCTTCAGTACCTGATGATCTCCATTAAATTGAAGGGAATAGCGCTTGTAAGCGGTATTGATAATGATACCCTGGTGATCAACAATGTTACCCGAAACATGGTAAGTAGAATTTTCACTTCCGCCGGAGTATGAAACCGACAAGTTCGTTCGGGGGGCCGACCTGATCATCGCGTCAAGCCAATCGGTTCCCTTTCCGAACGATGAAGGATCGGCGTAGTCAGGATTTACCGGCTGGCCATTCGCCGCCATCATTTCATTATTGAGTTGAGCAAACTCAGCGGCGTTCAGCATCTTCGTCAGGTTCGTCGGTTGTTGAACCGCTGTAAAGAAGTCGATGTTGAATTCCGATGTATTCTTCTTTCCTCTTTTGGTCGTAATAATCACCACCCCGTTGGCGGCACGCGATCCATAGATCGCTGTCGCCGAAGCATCCTTCAGTACTTGAATGTGCTCGATGTCATTCGGGTTTAAGGTATTCAGCCCCGATTGCGTCGGAAAGCCGTCAATTACGAGCAGTGGATCCGTCCCGTTGATCGAACTAAGACCACGGATCACCATCCGCGGATCGTCACCCGGAGTTCCCGACGTGACAATCTGGACACCCGCGGCACGCCCTTGCAAAGCATCACCTACGGAGACCACCGGAAGCGAGACCAGCTGGTCCGGATTAATCGTCGCGACACTTCCCGTAACATCACGCCGGTCCTGCGTTCCGTATCCTACCACGACTATCTCATCCAAACGCGTAACATCCGGCATGAGCACGATATCGCCCAGCGTGGTCCGACCCGCCACAGCAATTTCCTGCGACGTAAAACCGATGGAAGAAATGACGATCACCGCCTGGTCGTCGGCGATCTCGAGAGTAAAAGCTCCATCCACGTCGGTCTGCGTTCCGTAAACCGTTCCTTTTACCAGAACACTGACGCCGGGAACCGGAAGGCGGTCTTCGCCGCTGATAACGCGGCCCTTTACCGTCCGCGATTGCTGGAGAAGGGATTTGGCCCCACTGCTTTCGACAACGATCAAAAGTGAAAGCGCGCCGGCCAACAGAATTTTCAGCAGTAACGAGTACTTCATAAGCATATCTGTAGATTCAGGTGTCGGGTCACAGTGACCACAAACGATTTCCGAAATTAGGACAGTTGGGGCTGCCTCAACGCCCCGAATAGGCGCAGTATAGACACGGCGGAATATCGGCTACCACTAAACAGCTGTTTTTCAGCTAGTTACGAACGAGAAATCTTTGGAAAATATAGATCGAATATGGAAGATTCAGTGTCCTGCAATCGTTATTCGACGCATTTACACCGATTGCAGCGCCCCTTCCAGCGTCGAATCCACGGATTTTATTTCCATGATCCGCTTTACAAACTCATCGCCCGAAACAACAGCGCGATTTCTGACTCGCGTCTTGTAGGCGTATACGGTATTCACTGAAAAGTTGAGAATCTCGCCGATTTTCCGGTTGTCGTGGATTCCGAGCCTGATCAGCGCAAAAATCCGCAGATCGGGCGTCAACTCCCCGGGCTGGTCAGGGACAAAAGGATCGTGGGGGTCAATCAATTGGTTAAACTGATGGACGAAATCGGGAAACAGACGCAGAAAAACCTGGTCGAAGTCTTTCACAAACCGCGTCCGCTCGTCCAGTGGATTGTATTTGCCCAACAACGTCAGGGCCTCTTTCTTCTTGTCATTTACCAGCAGGTTCATGACCTGCTTTCTCAGCACGTCAATTCTATTGACGTAGTCGGTAGTCATATTAAAATAGTATCCTACGTATTCCTCCTTGATCTTGTCGGCCTCCACCAGCCTTCGATTGATGACCTGCAGGCTCTGGTTGGCCTGTTTGATCTGCGCATCGGCGATTCTCAGGCGTCGCAATTGCTTGTAGACAATAAAAGAGAACACGGTTACCAACACCACGATGAACGTGATTCCCGCCGAATAAATAACCCACCGAAGTCTTCGCTCATCCAGCCAGTTCAGTTCATCGGCGGCAATAAGGGGAAGTATCGAATTGATTTCCACCTGCCTTTGCCGGGCCCCGTAAAATTCTGCATCCTTGAGAGCCTGACGAATAAATACGTACGCATTGCGCGAATCGCCACTGTGATGCAGCACGCGCGCCAGCGAGTACATCGCCGCGTTTTCCTTCACCGCACCCCGGATATCAGCGATTGCGGAGAGCACAAGATTCCGCACCACTTGGTCGTGGTTGCCGAGATTTCGCCAGGCATCACCAAGATCATAATGAAAGACCGCTGCCTGCGGATAGGATAGCCGGTGGCGTGCGATAAGCGAATCACTTGTCTGTATGACGCGGTCGTAGTGCTGAAGATGGAGATCCTTCAGAATGCTGATCTGATAGTACTGATAACTTCCGTGCGTACACCGCTGCAGCGCCGAATCGAGATAGTCGCGATAATAACGCCGGTAAACATCCAGGAAGTAATCGTGGTTGTTGAAGATCATTACATCGGCATATGCACGTGCCTGCAGTCGGTAATAATCAACAGCAGAAGTGTCGTGCAACACCTTTACATCGACTGTCCTCAATGTATCGAACGTCTCTTTAAACATTCCGGCCGACAACAACGTAAACCCGAGTTTAAGATGGGCGTAGCCCATTCTGGCGGGGTCGTCAAGTTGGCGCGACAACGTTATAAGCTGACGCGCATATCGGAAGGCAGAATCGTTGACAAAAGTCTTGAACTCGTGATACAATTCATTGCATAGTTCAAATTGCCGCGGATAATCGGCGGGAGATACACCTTTCAACGCCCGGCGCAGACCGCGGATGCGCTCTTCCTTGGCTGTGATGTAAGTGTCCTGGATACTAATCTCGTGCTTAAGGACATTGATAAGACTGTCAACCTGGTCGTGACCCGTTAGCCGGAATGGCAAGACTATTATAAAACAGAGTAAAGGGAGTCGTTTCATCTCTCAGTAACCAATAAAGATAATACAACTCCGCGAATGAACGGCGAACCTACGACAAAGGCTCTGCCTCTGGAGGGCTGGCGAGGCGAAATTTGTCGTCGGGAAGCGGAATGTACTCCTGGTTATCGGTCGGAGGAAGCTCAATCCGACCTTCCTTCCAGTCGGCTTTCGCCTGCTCAATTCGATCGCGCCGGGACGAAACGAAGTTCCACCAAATAAAGCGCGGACCCAATGGCTCACCACCAAGTAACATAAGTGTTGACTTTTCCCGTGCTCTCAACACTGGCTCCTCGTTCTTTGAAAAAACAATCATTTGTCCGGCAGTATAGAACCTCCCCGCCACTTCCAGATTTCCTTTTGCCACATACACGGCCCGTTCCGAGTATCCATCGGGAAGCGTAAACGGCGCGCCGGCATCTAAAACAACATGCAGATAAAACATCGGCGACAAAATCTTCACCTTATTTTTCACGCCAAATGCCTTACCGGCGATCAGACGCATCCAGACGCCTTTGTCGGAAAAGACCGGAAGTTGCTCCTGCTTATAATTTTCGAACGACGGGGCAGCCTCCTCGTCCTGCTCAGGCAATGCCACCCACGTCTGTATCATTTCAAGTTCTCCTCCAGCAAGCGCCGCAGGGTCTTCAAATCGCTCGGAATGGGCAATACCCCGTCCTGCCGTCATCCAATTCACTTCCCCCGGCCGGATAACCTGTTCAACTCCCAGACTGTCGCGATGTGTAACATTGCCTCCAAAGAGATAACTTACTGTTGACAATCCTATGTGAGGATGGGGCAAGACATCCATCGAAGACGCCGCCTCCGGTACCACCTCGACAGGACCGGCGTGATCCATGAAAATAAATGGCCCTACCATCCGGCGAAGCCGAAACGGCAGTATGCGACGAACCGCCATCCCAGGGGCAATAGCGGCTTTGCGAGCTTCTATAATGAGTTCTGGCATGAGGGAAGATAGGGAAAAGTGGTGGAGTGTTAAAGTGTTAGAGTGTTGGCGGGTGGATACACTTCTTAATCTAGTTCAAGTGAAAGCGGGCGTTCAGGTTCGAAATTTGTGTTATAGAAAAAACCCAAAAACACCCAGAATCATGAGCATTCAAGGATTACATCACATTACCGCCATTGCAGGGGCGGCGAGACGCAATCACGACTTCTACACCCGCATCCTGGGACTGCGGCTGGTCAAAAAAACCGTAAACTTCGACGATCCCGGTACGTATCACTTCTATTTCGGTGACGAAAAGGGAACGCCCGGCACGCTGCTGACTTTCTTTCCGTGGGAAGGCATTCAGCCTGGTAAACAAGGCACGGGACAATCGACTGAAATAACCTACACTGTTCCTCTGGGAAGTCTTGAGTTCTGGAAAAAGAGACTCCAGGACAACAATGTTAAGGTCAACGAAAGCGGAAAACGGTTCGGCGAAGATTTTCTTTCGTTTGAGGATCCGGACGAACTTCCGATCACAATGCTTTCTCCGGCAAAAGCCGACGCGCGTCCTGCCTGGGAAACCAATGAAATAAAAGCCGAGGTAGCAACGCGGGGATTCCACAGCGTGACGCTGACTTTGCGCAATAAAAGTGCTACGGAGAATGTGCTGATCAATCTACTCGGCTACGAATACGCGGGCATGGATGGCAATCGGCATCGCTATACAACAACCACTGTCGAGAATGCCAACATCATCGACATCATCGAAGTAGACGGCGACCGTGGTGTAAACGCGGCGGGAACTATCCACCATATCGCCTTTCGGGTAAAAGATGAAGACGTGCTTATGGCTATGCGCCAGAAGATTGTCGACGCGGGCCTTCACATCACGCCGAAAATCGATCGAAATTATTTTTATTCACTCTACTTCCGCGAGCCGGGCGGTGTATTGTTCGAAATCGCCACCGACAATCCAGGATTTCTGGTAGACGAGCCGCTGGATGAACTTGGCACGCATCTTATGCTTCCTCCACAGTACGAAAGCAGTCGGGCACGCATCGAAGAAGTGCTGCCTTCACTTAACTGAAAAGATGATGAATCAGGACAAATTCAAACTACAGTTGGACGAAAACGGTGAGGGCGCGTTTGTTCTCGAAGAAAACGGCGCGCGCGATGCCGAGATGGTCGTTAGCATCAACGGATCCACAATGACGGTACATCACACCGAAGTTTCGGAAAGGCTCCGCGGAAAAGGCGTTGCCGGTGAACTGCTGAATACCATGGTGCAATACGCACGCGACCACAACCTTAAGGTTGTGCCGCGATGCGCTTTCGTTCACACCGCTTTTCAGCGACACCCCGACCAATACGAGGATGTCTGGAAGCGATAACGGCTTCCGGCAGGATCAGACATCAAGGGTGGCCATATCCTCCGCGTCAAGCTGGACCCGAGCGGCTTCAAGGAACGATTCGAGGTGATGCGGCTTGGTAGCACTTGCAATAGGAGCGGTAATTCCCGGCCGGTGTAACAGCCAGGCAAGCGCGATACCTGCTTGCGATACCTCATGCTTGCGGGCTACTTCATCAAGCGCCTTCAAAATACGCATGCCCCTTTCGTTAAGGTACTTCTTAGCACTTCCGCCACGCTGGCTTTGCGACAAATCATCCTCCGAACGATACTTCCCGGAAAGGAAACCGCTGGCAAGTGAATAATAGGTGATCACGCCCAAGCCCTCTCGTTGGCATAACGCGGCATTTCCGTCTTCAAACCCTTTCCGGTCATAGAGATTGTACTCCGGCTGGAAGACTTCGTATCGGGGTAAGCCATGTTGTTTGCTTGCCTCCAGCGAAGCCTGCAGACGTTCGGGCGAAAGATTAGAGGCTCCGACAAACCTGACCTTCCCGGCCTGGATGAGTTTCTGGTATGCCCCCAGTGTTTCCTCGACCGGAGTCTTGTCATCATCCCAATGCGTGAGGTATAAATCAATTTCATCAACCTGCAAACGACGGAGCGATGCATCCGCCTCGCGGAGAATAGCTTTTTCGGAAATGTCGCGCTGTCCGCTTCCCATCGCCGAACCCACTTTCGTTATGACAACAACGCGGTCACGATTTTTCCGCGACTTTATCCAGTTGCCAATGATTGTCTCCGACTCACCGCCCTTGTTCCCCGGCACCCAATGCGCGTACGAATTCGCCGTGTCAATTGTATTGAACCCTGCCTCCACAAATTGATCAAGGATATCAAAGGCGCCCTTTTCATCGAGGGTCCAGCCAAACACGTTGCCTCCAAACACAACGGGGGCTGTATACAAACTTGATTTTCCGAGTTGTCGCTGCTTCATAAAGTATTCTTTTGTGGCCAAACTAGTACGAACGTCACCATTGTGCAAGCGTCACACCGTTGATCGTGCTCGTACCGAAAACGCAGGTCGATCACGGTTAGTTTCAAAACGAATTGCCGGCAATTGTCCGGTGATCTTAAAAGTATATTTCGTAATTTCCTGAACAAAATATCACACTATGCTACGCAAAGAAGATATCAAGCAGGAGGTATTCGACCTTTACGACGACTACGCGCACAACCGTATTGAGCGCAGGGAATTTGTTCAGCGTCTGTCCCAGTATGCCGTGGGAGGACTCACCGTAGCTTCATTGATGAGTTTCCTGATGCCCGACTATAGCAATAGAGTGCAAACAACGGCAAGCGATCCCCGCCTCGAATCAGGCTATATAGACTATGACTCGCCAAAAGGAGGCGGAAAAATCAAAGCCCTCCTGTCCCGACCCGTAGGGGCAAAAGAGAAACTCGGAGGAATAATAGTCGTTCATGAAAACCGGGGATTAAATCCGCACATCGAAGACGTAGCACGGCGCGCAGCGCTCGCGGGATTTGTTTCGCTAGCTCCCGATATGTTAACGCCTTTCGGCGGATATCCCGGCACTGACGACGAAGGTCGTAACCTTCAAAGTAAGCGCGACCGCGGTGAGATGCTCGAAGACTTCATCGCCGCATTCGAGTATCTGAAGAAACACGAGCATTGCAACGGGAAGGTCGGTGTCGTTGGATTTTGTTTTGGTGGATGGGTAGCCAACATGATGGCAACACGCTTACCCGATCTGGCTGCCGCAGTCCCCTTTTACGGTGGACAAGCTCCGGCCGAAGAGGTGCCCAAAATCAAGGCACCGCTCCAACTCCACTATGCTTCCCTCGACACCCGTGTCAACGAAGGGTGGCCGGCTTACGAGGCAGCGTTGAAAAAACACGGCAAGGACTTCACCGCATATATGTATCCTGACACGAACCACGGCTTTCACAACGATACCACCCCACGTTACGACGAAGCTGCGGCGAGGATGGCGTGGGAACGGACAATTGCCTTCTTCAAACAACACTTGAAGTAACTACTCCTCCGGATTCAAAACCCGCTCGTCGTCCGTTCCATGGTGACCGGTACGGGCGGGGTACTTCACTATTCCTGTATCCGGATCAACAACACGCGACGCCAACGTCTGTTCGACAATGGATCCATGTTTGGCGGAACGCCTCTTGCGATCTTCCTCCTTCGTACGTCTCGCCTGCTTACCCTTCATCGTTATCCTGTCTTTCTGACCTGAAGAGGGACGGGTGCAATCTCATACACCTTCGCCTCTTCTGAAAAGTTCTTATACATCGGAAGCATACCCCACCCGTTGGGGTTCGCGTGTAGTCGCCCCGCGGCGATGTTGTCATTCGACCTTTTCTTGTTGCGCGCGAGGATTTCGTAATAGTCGGTAAACTCTTTCTTACAGTTCACCGACTTCTCGTACCGCGTATTACTGAGGTAGTGAAGAAAGTTTTCAACCTGAACATTGTGATACTTCAATCCCAGGGCTGTAGCCCGGTTGATCAGATCGTGATCCTGATGCCCGATAGACTCAAGGCTCTCATCGTATCCTCCCAAGGCCACGAAGTTTGCACGCGTAAGCGCAATGCGTCCTTCCGTTCCCCAGTAGGGAGCTTTTTTGATATGAAAGATGGTGTCGTCGCCATACAGGTACATCTGATGATTGAGAAAGAAGGCGAAGTCACGACCGGTAAAATTATCCCCGTCGACGTTACACACGATGTCACCCTTAGCCACTTTGTGGGCAAGATTTTTAGCAATCGACGCATGAAACAAATCCGGCTCAGGTGTACGGTAGTAATTGACCAACCCCGCTTCAATATACGGGGGCAAAACCTCACGCGCCCAGTCCTCCAACTCATCCTCCGAGTTGTAGTTGATTAACACAAACTCAACCCCGGGATAGTCGCGGTTATCCTCGATGTTTTTCAGGAAAGTCTTATGCAGGTGCCAGAAGCGATTCTTACACGTAGTACAAAACGACACACTCCGTTTCGGTATACTATCGTCATAGATTTCAGGAGGTAGCGGAATGTCGTTATAGCGACGATGGTTGTCGCGCAGCGCCCGGACAGCGCGCGCAACCGGGTTTAGAATTTTGCGTACAATCTGCATAATAGCTTCTTCATTTCTGTCGTAATGACAAATCTTCGTTCCCTACAACGTCATGTAACGAGTGAGCAAGACGGATGGATTAATATTCCGATGAGCGGAAGCTGCTTCCACCAACGTTACGGCTATATATTAAAAGAGGCAGACCGTCAATGTGTTCAAGCATGGGAAAGCAGCAAATCGACAGAAACTCTTAAATTACGGCTCGAATACCTAATGACCCCATCCCTCACCTGAATACCCTCTATGGAATCCCTACTACTTCTTCTGGTGGTTATCACCTTGTTGGTCATATTGGCCGTCAAGCGAAGCATTTCCGCGCAGTTGCGTACCCTTGACCTCAGGTTGAATGACCTGACGCGCATGTTAAATGAGCTTCGGCGCCCGGAGGCTGACAAGCCACCTGTTAAAGAAAAGCCCGTCGAGATAGTTCCTGCAGCGACACATCAGGTTCGTCCTGAACCTCCGCAACCGGAAATCGCTCGGCCGGAAGCACCCCGCGAGCCGGTCGCCACTCCTCCACAAGAACGTCCCGTTACTCCCGAACCGCCTATCACTGCCCCGCCAGTAACACAATGGACGATGCCCGAACCTCCACCCCGGCGGCCCGGATTCTTCGAACGGCATCCCGACCTCGAGAAATTTATCGGCGAAAACCTGGCGAACAAAATCGGTATCGCCATTCTCGTGATTGGCATTGGGTTCTTCGTTAAATACGCCATCGACAAAGACTGGATTAACGAAATTGGCCGGGTCTTCATTGGCATCCTGGCCGGAGGAATTCTATTGGGAATCGCTCATCGCCTCCGTGAATCGTTTACCGCTTTCAGTTCGGTTTTAGTCGGCGGTGGAATAGCCATCCTTTACTTCACAATTGCTATTGCCTTCCACGAATACCAAATCTTCTCCCAGGTCGCAGCCTTTGCCTTGATGGTAGTTATTACCGTGTTTACCGTACTGTTGTCGGTAAGCTACAACCGTGTTGAACTCGCCGTCCTGGCTATCCTCGGAGGATTTGGCTCGCCATTCATGGTAAGCACCGGCGAGGGTAATTACATCGTATTGTTTTCATACATGTTGATTCTCAACGGGGGTATGCTCGTGCTGGCCTACCACAAGAAATGGCGCATTGTCAACATAATCTGCTATGTATTCACTGTGCTCATCTTCGGGGGCTGGCTAGCCGCGCGATTCGACAACACCGACGCATCGATGATGATCGGCAGTCTGATTTTTGCGACGCTGTTTTACCTCATCTTCTTTGCGATGAACATCGTGCGAAACATACGCGAACAATCAGCTTTCGAGGCTCCCGATATCACACTATTGCTCAGCAACACCTTCCTGTATTTTTCCGCGGGCATGGCCATCCTCAGCAACGACCTTGGCAACGACTACCGCGGACTGTTCACCGTACTTCTTGCCATCTTCAACTTTTCCTTCGCCTATAGCCTCTACCGAAAAGCCAGTGTCGATCGCCATCTGGTATTCATGCTTATCGGGCTTGTACTCACGTTTATCAGTCTGGCAGCACCTATTCAACTGGAAGGAAATTACATCACCCTGTTTTGGGCTGCGGAAGCTGTGTTGTTGCTATGGTTGGCACAAAAGTCGGGCATTCGGATTATGGGTATCGCTTCGGTCGCGGTTACAGCGTTAATGATCATCAGTCTAATTCTCGACTGGAATAACATCTACAATGACTATGAAAGTCTGACCATCCTGCTTAACAAAGGATATATCACTGGCGTTGCCGTAATCGTCTCACTGGCTCTCACCTTGCGAATGCTGCGAACATCCTCCGGCGATCGGCTCTACGAAAACGCAATTTACAAGACGGTGCTCACGATAACCTTAATCATTGCAGTCTATCTGGTCAACCTGTTTGAACTGCGACATCAGCTGATCGAGGCCGTCGATTCCTATGCAGCACGAACGGTTATCGTCGGCGCGTACAACATGGGATTCATCGCCATTTTACTGTTCGTCAGTCGTCGAATCGATATCCCGCATGAATTCAAACAGGCGATTCCTCTGCTTGCCTTTATTGCCATGGGCGGATACCTGTTTTTCTATCATGCCCACATTCTCGATTCGCGCAACGAGTACCTGGAAGGGATCGCTTCCTTTACCGGCTTCGCTTTCCATTACCTGTTGGTTGGCTTCCTGACCGTCGCCGCGGCGTTGAGCTTAAAGAGTCTCAATCGGGATTCGACATTCCTGGCTGTGGTCCGCCAGGGACATTGGTGGGTGTACGTATTTCTTTTCGTTTTCCTCGCCAGTGCGGAACTCGATCACACCGTTCTGTTGCTGATGTATACCGACTTCCATTCGACATACTCCGTCATTTCTCAGAATCACCGGATCGGCTTCCCTATTCTTTGGGGGATCGCCTCCTTCGTTCTGATTGCAATCGGACTTCGCAAGAAGATCAAGATGTTGCGCATTATTTCGCTTGTCCTCTTCTTGATTACGCTGTTGAAGCTCTTCCTGATCGACCTCCGCGACATTTCCGAAGGAGGAAAGATTGCCGCGTTCATCTCGTTGGGCATCCTTCTTCTGATTGTTTCGTTTATGTATCAGCGACTCAAGAAGTTATTACTTGACGACCGTCAGTCTGACGAAACCCCGACCCTATGAAATACGTGATCGTTTGTTTCCTATCCCTGTGGGGAGCCTATGTATACGGTCAGGGCTTCCATGCTGAAAGCAAGCTGGAACCTGTATCAGCCGATGGTTTTTACAGGATCCCCCTTTCCAACGCATTATCCGCTCATCTAAATACGTCGTTCTCCAACTTCCGCATCGTCGATTCAAACGGAACCTTTGTTCCCTTCCTTGTCGAAGTAGAAACCGCGCAACGACAGAAAGATGAGTTTGTGCCTTACGTGATAGAAGAGAAAGTCATCTTGCCGGACTCGTGTACGATTGTAGTGTTGCGCAGCAGTGGTCCTCGCGCCCGCATCAACAACATCAATCTTGTAGTTCGAAACGCGGCTGTTCGGAAAGAGGCTGCATTATTTGGTAGCGATGACAAGGAGACCTGGTATGCTTTGAAAGACCGGTTTACGCTGGGATATATCGACGGAGCGTCGGGGACGGCGGATGTTAAGATCATCGATTTCCCCGCGAGCGACTATGAATATTACAAGCTGTGGTTTAACGATAAGGGCAGTGCGCCTCTGAATATTCTGGAGGCGGGGTATTACAAGCGCATTCCGGAAGAAGCGCGTTTCCAGGAAATTCCCGTTCGCAAAGTGACACAGGAGAACGAGAAGGACCGATCGACTATTACCCTTGCGCTTGACACTTTGCACACCGTTGAAAAAATCAGTTGGTCCGTAACCGGTATGCCGTTCTATCAGCGTGATGCTTCCATCTATGTGTCGGCAGATGCTACTGACAAGCGGAGCAAGACCCGGACCGTACGCCATTACCTCGCGCACTTTCAGGTAAACGCGCGACATGAAAACACCCAGTATCTTCCTTCTACCCGCACCGACCGATTGGTTTTTGAAATAGCGAACGGCGACAATCCGCCGCTGGTGCTCACCGACATCCGGCTTTATCAGCGCCGGCGTTATGGCGTCGCCTGGCTCAAGGCTGGCGAGACTTACACCATCAAGGTAGGCGATACCGGGATGCCCCCTGCGCGTTACGACATCGCTTCGTTCCGCGACAGCATACCTGAAGTCTTGCCCCAGGTCGTTCCCTCCGAGGTGGTATTATATTCCGTTGACGACACCGGAAGCTTTACAATATTCACGACCAAGTGGCTCGTATGGATTGCCATTGGGGTAGTGATTGTGATTCTTGGGTTCATGTCGATGAAAATGGTAAAGGAAACCCGAGCGTGATAAAGCGGAACGGTTTTTTTGATCTGCTGCCGGACAGTGTTTAATGGAAGGATATGGAGGGCAAGGCATCAGGGCGGGAGAACGGCAAAAGACGGTCGCTTCTTATCGAATTTTTCATTCGCGAACTCAGGGAGATATATGGAGCTGAGAAGTTATTGACCTTGGCGTTACCTCGTTTACAGGAGGCGACAACCTCACCCGACTTGGCGATGGCTTTTGAAGACCATTCCCAGGTGACGCAGGTACAGATTGAGCGTCTGGAACAGATCTTCGATCTTTTGGGAGTGGAGGCTGATGCGACGAAATGCCAGGGCATGGAAGGCCTCGTGAAGGAAGCCGATCGTATGATCAAGGCAACTGAGGAAGGTAGTTTCACCCGGGATGTGGGTTTGATTGTCGCGACGCAGAAAGTTGAGCACTACGAAATTGCCGCTTATGGGACACTTCGTCAGCTTGCCGAGCAGATGGGTAGTACCGAAGTCACCGAGCTTTTAGAGGACACCCTGATTGAAGAAAAGAAGGCCGACATGCTGTTATCGAATCTTGCAGAAATCCTGATAGCCGACGAAGCCCGGCTGGAGGTTGGGGAGTAGGCCTTTCTTCGTTACTGATTTTCAATGAATTAGAAGATTTATAATGGCCTGAGCAACGTCGGAAAGAAGGCCATTATTGATTTGCGAATGATTTTTGCGGGGTGTTTTTGCGCAAATGGCACAAAAGCCTAGATTTGCAGCCTGAAGCCGCCGGATGGGTGGTTTTGGTACAGAGGAGTGGCAGAGCGGTCGAATGCGGCGGTCTTGAAAACCGTTGAACCGCA
>CAZHIQ010000002.1:266947-291549 GCA_964532595.1 uncultured Roseivirgaceae bacterium | reverse complement strand
CTCCCATCGTGAAGCTTGCATCGTCGCACTGGAGAATGTCTGCTCCGGCTATGGCAGCCGAGGGAGGCGTAACGTTCTGAATAGTTACATCACTTGTCGAGCTTTGAGGACAACCCGGAACCGATATTGTCCAGCGCAGCGTAGCGGACGTTCCCGCAGGCAGCCCGGTGACTTGCGTGTTGTAAAGACCGGGATTGGCAATATTTCCCATTCCAAACCCTGGAGGTCCCGAGACCACTGACCAGCTACCGGTCCCTGAAGTCGGAGCATTGGCCGCCATCGTAAATGTGCCATTGTTACATTGGACGATATCCGATCCTGCATCGGCCACATCCGGCAGGTTCGCGCGACTAATCACAACATCATCCGAACTCGGCGGACAGGAGCTATGGGTAATCGTCCAACGCAAGGTCACACTTTCGCCGGCGGGCAACCCTGTAACATTGCTGTTGTAGCTATTGGGACTAGAGATATTGATTCCGGGATCCGATCCAACGACAGTCCATTCTCCCGTCCCTACGGAAGGATTATTAGCCGCGAGGGTGAAGTCGGGACCACACACCTCCTGATCCGGCCCTGCATTGGCCGTTGTTGGTGGATCGATAACCGTTACCGTTATCGTCTGGGAAAGGAGATTATAACAATTGGGATTTGGAAAGCCTCCGACGACCATCACGCCAAGCGTGATATTAGAAGTAATCGGCTCGCTAACGAGAGTGACAGAAGGGCCTGTCCGCGGGGTGAGCATACTGTACTGAGTCGTTCCATCGACCAGTGCATAAGAAAAGTTACTACCCGTCCCGTTGACGGTTACACTGATCTGGTCGCCTTTGCAGATAGTATAACTATGAGGCGCCGCAACGTTGTGGCTTCCCGGGCAAGATCCCTGCGCAAACACATCGCCCACCCCCAGCACCCAGAAGCAGGCAAGTAAACCCAGGTAAAGGAATTTAGGGTAGCGTGTTCTCATTTGACCAGTCAGCAGTCGACCATCAGGTATATTAGGCTGCATTCCCTTAAGTAACTGTGCAATATAGCCGCTTTAAAGGAATTTATTGCAAGAACTGTCCTTGAGCGTTGATCTTAAACAACGCTATTTTGGTCTGATTGTCAGCCAGTGCCATAGTTCCCAGGACGACAATCCTACCGTCAGGCAGTTCAACAACCGCCGCGGCGGTGTCGTTTTCATTTTCAGATCCAAAAGTAGCCGACCACTGCACGGCCCCACTCTGATCGATCTTTGTCAGCCAGATATTCCGCGAACCCGTCGCCCGAGACTCGTTACCGAGAAGAAAGAATCCTCGCGCTCCAACCAGTGATGGGGCGACAGCGACGGCGCTCAGCTGTCTTCCCAGGGACACATTTGTAAACAAGGTTGCATCGCTGCTATTGAAAAGCAGGGGATCGCGAAGTCGCGCCAGGAAGAGATTCTCATCCTGCGACCGGCGTGCGGTTCCAAGGACCACATAGCCTGACCCCAACGTGGAGGGTACCGCCAACACCTGGCGAATTTCCGTATTGGAAGCGTCCGGATTTGCAGCGTACCGAACCTGGCCGGACTGGCCCAGCTCTCCCCGTTCGAAGTAAAACAGGCCTTGCTGCCCAAGCGGGTTATCATTTCCGATGTTTGTATTGCTGTAGCCGAAGACGTAGTACAACGTATCTACTATTTCCTGGCCGCCTTCAATTCGCGTTACCAACTTCTGGAAAGTCTTGATTGCAACATCGAGCCGGCTCTCGCCAGAGCCGGAGCCTCCGCCACCAAAGCCATGGTTGACCGGTCCCCAGGCAACATGCCTGCCGAATGTCGAGCTTACCTTGAAGTTTAAGACATTTCCCGGGTCACTAACTCCCGGTCCGGTCGCCTGTGACTGCCCGGAAACCATAAAGCCACCGTCTGCCAGCGGAGTCACGCTGTGGGCAATCACATTCCCGCCATCCGACATGACGGGACTCTGATCCAGGATATCGCCATCGCCGGTGATACGGAGAAGCTGGAATCCCGAAGCTACGTTGACCAGTACTACAAAGCTTCCATCCGCCACAGGCTCAAGATCGACACCTATGCCAACGACTAACGACTTTTGCCAGAGCAGTTTCCCCACACCATCGACCCTCATCAGAATGACGTCGGTCGAGAAATCGAATACTGAATTCCCCAGAATGAGAAAAGAGCCATCATCCAGCACCTGCAAGTCCACAGCCGATTGATTCCCATCGCTTCCGTAATACTTCATGAAGTAATAGTCATGCGGAGGGGTAATTGTCCCGGCGGTGTCGCAGGAACCACAGGCAAGGATCAAACAACCCACCACATAGCAGCGCAATATCTTTATAAAGGTCATCATCAGCTGCGTTTCAGTTTTCGCAACACGCCTTTGGTCCGGGCTCGTTTCAGCTCTCGCGGCTTATACAATGGCCGCAGAAAGCCCACGGACACTGAAAGGTTGTCCAGGCGGAAGTAATCGCTTACGTATCCATATTGAAACGCCGGCGTAGCACTATCGACAAAGGGACCAGACGCGGGGTCGTGTTTCGTATTCCCGACCGAATATCGCGGCTCAACAATATTCCGAAGTCCGAAGCTGTACCGCACATCTACAAATACGAAGTCGAGCCCGACCTTGTGGTTTACTCCACCGCCGACAACAATGGCCTGACCAAGGCGTCTGCGCGCGTGCGTAAGGTCAAAGTTGGGACTGGGCATCTCAAACGACTCTGTAGCGGGAAGAGGTGCTTCACCCGGCGCGGGTGCGCGTTCAAACTTTATGTTGGTATTGGTGATGGTTGCTTTGTCGCTAAGCATGTAAGAGAGCGAAATGCCCGCATAGCCATAGGGACGATATCGGCCAAAATTATCGGAATACACCAGATACGTTGGCACATTTATCCATGTTTGTTGTTCAATGACCGACTGCCGATCGCCTGTAACCTTTTCGTTTCCAAAGCGGAAGTGTCCGTCAGAAATATGACGAAAGCCTGTCTGCATGAAATTGGTCTCGACCCTGACCCTCCATTTTTCGTAAATACTCAGTTCGCCACCAGCCCCCACGTTGTAACCAGGGCGAAAAACATATTTCTGCGACGTACTCGACATAGGGTTCATATCGTAAATGACCCGTACGGGAGTGACGTTCGTCCCCGCGTTAACGAACCATGAGAACCGGGGCGTCGCTGTAAACCGTTTGCTCAGGTAGACCACATCGATCGGATGAACCCGTTCGTCAGTCACAAACTCAGGATTCGCTTCGAGTACGTTAAGAAAGCTTTGACGCGCGCCTGCAGCATCATCCAATAGCAAGTAAGTCTGCGTCAAAAGCAGGTAGGCCCGTTGACGTTGATCGCGGGTGAAGTCCTTCATGCACCGCTCAAGAATTGAAGGGACGGCGTAAAAGTGTCCCGCGTTATACTCGTCGGTCGCATAGGCGATGGTCTGTTCGCAATCCATCACCTGACCGACGGCTTTTTGGGAAAAGCAAACACCAACGAGAAACAGCAAAGTGCAAACCCGTCCCATCCTTAAAAATCATTAATCAATAGTCCCACACATGTGGGTTCATAGGGGATATCATCAAGTTCTCCCACATACTTGACCCACTCGTCCTTAGACATGTTTCGTTTCAATTGGGGACAAATCTTTTCCGCGAGCAGAGCCGGATTGGTTGGCCACACCCGAATCTCCGACTCGCTACACGCAGCGATCAGATAATCGGAGTCGTGAGTAAACGAGATATCCCAAACAAAGCCAGTATTATTCTGCATGGTAATCGGCAGGTCGCCCGGGTTTTCAAGCACCCACATGAGAAGACGTCTGTCAGCTCCCGCGCTGGCCATCAAGGCTCCATCGGGGCTAAACTCTATGTCATTAACTCCTGCGCGGTGGCCGGAAAAATGGCGTGTTTCACCCGTGGCAAAAGTGTATAGACGAACAAACCCACGACCACGGGCAGTGCGCTCCTCGCCTCCGTAGGCCAGTCCGTTCCCCGACGGAGTAAACCGGACGCTAAGCATTCTTGCTCCGGATTCATCCACCAGCACCCGATGAGTACCCTGCGCTAGATCAACGAGAACAACCCTTCCACTCCATGACGCAGCCGCAAGCATCGTTCCGTCGGGACTGACGTCAAGCGCTTTGAGATCGTACGGTAGTGTCAGTAAAGTTTTTGCCTGTCCGGTTTGCAGATCCACCTGAACCAGCGTGCCTGCATTGGTCGCAACAATAAAAGTTTGACTGTTCGGAAGGAACGCGATAGCATTGGCACCTCCCTGCAGTCCGCGGATTACCGTAGCCGGCCTTCCAGAATTACCCTCTGTCCTGTAGACCTGAACAAACGACGAATCGCTGCCACTTACAATATATTTTTCGTCGGGACTGAGAGCAACCATCTTGATAGGCCAGGGGTTCGAGAAGGGAGTGGCCGCCACAGTCATATTGGACACATTTCCTTTCATTATCCGTCCGTCTACACCGGCCGTATAGAAGGTATTTCCGCGGCTCAACACCAGCGACTTAATGTGAACATGAGGAGGCCCCGGAACCTTGATAGCGTTGTATGCAAGTCCGTTCACTTTAGTCAGTGAACTATACAGCCCTTCATAAATGTAGGGATCGTATACCCTTCCATCGTAACGTCGATGGAAGTGATACCCTTGCATGGCCAGCAGGCCCGCAAGGTTAGCATCATCATCTTCCTGTACCGATTTTGCCGCGAGCGACTGTGCAATAGCCAGGAGGTATTGCCGCCGCGCATCGAGGTAGCTGGCCTCGGCCAGATTTCGTTGAATCCGCGCATTCTCCAACGCTTCATTGGCCATGTCCGTCTTCTCTTCGGCAATCTGTTTCTGGAAGTTCGCCTCGCGCAATGCTCCCTCCGTCTGTTCTCTTAATCGGGTGGCTACAGCCAAGGCTTGCTGGAGAGCCGCCTCGCGAACGCGCAACGAATCACTACGGGCTTCCACCAGCGCGGCGAACTGTTCGGCTATACGCCGTTGTTCATCAGCTTTGACGCGCTCCTCTTCTGCGATAGCCTGCTGCTGTTGCGCGAAGGCCGCCTGGTTATCGGCACGCAACATTTGGATGTAGGAGAAGAGGAAGAAAATGACGGCGATAATGAAACCACTTCCGAGAATGGCGGCCATGACACGCGTACGACGCAGGACGCGTCGTTGCATCATTTCCTGATTTTTCAGTTCGGCCTCATAGGTAATACGGCTCGTATCGAGAAATACGATCGCACGCTCGAAGGCTTCATCGTAGCGCTGAGCCCATTCGCGTGTGGGCTTCTGCTTCTTCTGCCAATTCAGTGCGAGCTGCAAATCGGGTGGACGCCACAAACCGGTTTTCCCGATCTGGTACATCGCCGCGGCATCGGATAGACGTTTGTACATCTGAGCGGATTCGAATTCCTCTTCCACCCACATGTTGAGTCGCTTCCATATCCGCATCAAACTCTCGTGCGAGAGCTCGATCATAGAGTCAGCGTTCAGCTTCACACCCACGCCAGGCATCAGGAAAGAGCGGCCGGGCTTCCGGAAGTGTTCTACAACGAGCGCGACGTCCGACTCATCCGCTTCTGCCAACTGCGCTATCAATCCAAGACGTGCCGGTCTGCGCATGCCGCGATTATCAGCGCTTTTTTCCGTTATGGTCTTAAAAAGAATTTCTGCGATCTCACGCTCCCTTGTGCTAAGCTCATCGTAGGCTTCATTGGCGTGGAGGGACAACGCTTCGAAAATACGGCCCACAGCCTGGTAGTGGCGAAGGTCGATCGGTTCTGCCCCCTCGCGATTCTCCACCCAGTAGTCCCATGTACGCATAAGGACGTGCTGAAGAATCGGAAGCTGATCCTGATCATTGCCCATGTCGGACAGTAATCGTTTAACCAGTCGCTGAGATATTTTTCCTCCGGCAACGGCAACGGGACCTTCAATGACCATCTTCTTCTGCTCGCGGGTCATTTGAGGAACAAGATAGTTGCTCTTGTTGATCAGGTTGGTTAGCTGGGGAAATACGGAGCAGTTTCCAATGAAATCTGACCGCATAGTCAACGCGATGTAAATCGGTATCTCCGTCTGCTCAACGGCGTGCAGAATAAGATTTACATAGTGTTGCGCTTCATCATGGGCACCGGCCTTACCGGAACTCTCACGAAAGCGCAATAGCTCCTCAAACTGGTCAATGAGAAAGAAGACATTGTCTCCCTCATCGTACTGAAGATATCGCGATACCTCCACAAGTCCTGTCGGACTACTGCGGAGCACCGAACTCATCAGGGCTTTCTGAATCGGTGCATCCTCTTCCGAAATGCGCCCATCTTCAGCGAGTTTATCTACAATAGATTCGGCAAGTGTATCAATCGGCGAGGCGGCCGGTCGTGAGAACACGCTATTCCAGTTAGGGCCGGTGTGTGTGACAAAACCGCCATGCAGGATAGGGACCAGTCCGCAATACATCAACGACGACTTTCCACTACCGGAAAAGCCCATGACTGATACGAATCGATTTGCGGCGAGTTTAACAAGGATTTCGTCCGCCTGTCCTTCGCGGCCGAAAAAAAGATGGCACTCGTCTATGGTGAATGGCCTGAGCCCCGGAAACGGATTGGCTCCCCGCGGCGCCCAGGCGACCGGTTTATCCGAAACAGGTGTGTCAATTTCCCCGACGTGGAGGGGTTGTTTCAGCATAGCGGGTGTTTCCAACGTGAAAATTAATCAAACCGGCGGCAATCTCATTAAACCGGATTGATTTCCTGAAAAATATTCCAAACCCCTCTAATACCAACAAAAAATTCCACACAAGATACCTGAAAACCAATGAAAAACAAAAAGAGGCACGTACACACGCGCCTCTTTTTATAGGTCTTGGAATAATCGGAATCAATCCTATTTCACTTTCTCAACGACCGCCTTGAACGCATCGGGATGGTTCATAGCCAGGTCAGCAAGCACCTTGCGATTCAGATCGATTCCAGACTTCTTCAGTTTTCCGATAAACTCAGAATAGGAAAGTCCGTGAGCCCTAACACCAGCGTTGATACGCTGAATCCAAAGTCCGCGGAATTCTCTTTTCTTCTGCTTTCTGTCGCGGTAGGCATAAACCAGCCCTTTCTCTACAGCGTTTTTCGCTACCGTCCAGACATTTTTTCTACGACCAAAGTAACCCTTGGCCAGTTTCATGATTCTCTTGCGCTTCGCCCGGGAAGCAACATTGTTTACTGATCTAGGCATTTCTCATTTTTTTGACCGTTGGCGACTCGCGGAGCGAATACTTGGGGGCCAAAGATCGGGTTAAACATTAAAACCAAAGGTTAGAGTACGAGCATCGCTCTTACGTTATCCATATCCGACTTGTGGACCAGCGCCATGTGACCGAGTCTGCGCTTTTGTTTGGTCTCTTTCTTCGTCAGGATGTGGTTTTTGTAAGCGCGCTTATGCTTTACCTTACCTGTTCCGGTAACCTTGAACCGCTTCTTGGCTCCGGATTTCGTCTTTAACTTGGGCATTTGTTATCGCTTGTTTATAAATCCACTAACGTTTAGCCTATTTCTTGGCGACTTTCGGCATCATGAGCAGGTTCATCCGTTTACCCTCCAGGCGCGGCATCGATTCAACCTTCCCTACGTCTTCCAGGGCCTGCGCAAAACGCAGCAACAAAATCTCACCGCGCTCTTTGTAAACTATCGACCTGCCATAAAAAGTGACGGTAGCCTTTACCTTAAACCCGTCCTTCAGGAACTCCTGCGCGTGCTTGACCTTGAAGTTGAAGTCGTGATCGTCGGTATTCGGACCGAAACGAATCTCCTTCACGACAACCTTCTGAGCCTTCGCCTTAATCTCCTTCTGCTTTTTCTTCTGTTCATACTTGAACTTCGAATAATCAACAATCTTGCAGACAGGAGGATCTGCATTCGGAGAAATTTCAACGAGGTCGAGCCCCTGCTCCTGGGCCATCTTAATGGCTTGTTGGACAGGGTAAACGTCTACCTTGATATTCTCGCCAACAACCCTAACGCGCTGAGCGGTGATCCGTTCGTTCACTCTGTACGGCTCTTCGGGTCGATGCGGCCCCCTTCTGAAGGGCCTGTTGAAAGGTCTGCTGCTTCCGGAGTTAATAAGCTTTTCTATTTAATTTAACAAAACAGGGTGCAAATATCCACTTTATTTTGGTCATTACCAAACGCTTGAACAGTCGGAAACTGCCGATTGTTCCCTCCAACCGCCCAATCGCGCATTTACCTAAGAATTACTTCCTCAGTTTCCCGGGGCAGCACATGCCTTCCGGAAATCCTGGACAAATTCATCAAGAGAAACAGTCCCCTTGTCACCTTCGCCGTGCTTCCGAACGGCTACTTTCCGCTCGGTAGCTTCTTTTTCGCCCACGATGAGCATAAAAGGGATTTTCCGGGTTTCGGCGTCGCGTATTTTCCGGCCGATTTTCTCGTCTCGGTCGTCAAGAATGCCACGAATATCCTCCTCTTTCAGCTTTTCGTAAACCATAGCGGCATACTCGTTGAACTTTTCGGATATCGGCAAAACAGCAATCTGATCAGGAGCGAGCCAAAGCGGGAAATTGCCACCGCAATGCTCTATAAGCACCGCGACGAAGCGCTCCAGCGAACCGAACGGCGCCCGGTGGATCATCACCGGACGGTGCTTTTGATTATCTGAACCGACGTACTCCAGTTCGAAACGCTCGGGCAGATTGTAGTCTACCTGGATCGTCCCCAACTGCCAGCTGCGTCCCAGGGCGTCTCTCACCATAAAGTCGAGTTTGGGGCCATAAAAAGCAGCTTCTCCTTTTACAGACACGGTTTTCAGCCCTTTTTCATCGGCTGCTTCCTGTATTTCCCTCTCCGCGCGCTCCCACAACTCGTCGCTACCGATGTATTTCTCCTTGTTATCGGGATCCCTGAGAGAGACCTGCGCGGTATAATTTTGAAAACCAAGTGACTCGAACACGTAGAGGACCAGGTCAATCACTTTGATAAACTCTTCCTTGACCTGATCGGGCCGACAAAAAATATGGGCGTCGTCCTGCGTGAAGCCTCGCACCCGCGTAAGGCCATGTAGCTCACCACTCTGCTCGTACCGGTACACCGTGCCGAATTCGGCCAAACGCACCGGAAGGTCGCGGTATGAACGCGGCTTCGATTTATAAATCTCGCAGTGGTGCGGACAGTTCATCGGTTTTAGGAGGAACTCCTCGTCTTCATCCGGCGTGTGAATAGGCTGGAAAGAGTCCTTACCGTATTTTTCGTAGTGCCCCGAGGTGATATAGAGGTTTTTACCTCCGATATGCGGCGTAACTACAGGATCGTAGCCCGCTCTCACCTGTGCCTTGCGCAAGAACTGTTCGAGACGCTCCCGGAGAATGGTACCTTTTGGAAGCCACAACGGGAGACCCATGCCTACCCGCTCCGAAAATGTAAACAGCTCGAGTTCGCGTCCAAGCTTGCGATGGTCGCGCTTCTTTGCCTCTTCCAGTAGGCGCAGATACTCGTCGAGCTCTTTCTGTTTCGGGAAGGTGATGCCGTAGATGCGGGTAAGCATTTGATTCTTTTCGTTGCCCCGCCAGTAGGCTCCCGCCACATTAAGTAACTTAACAGACTTGATGAAGCCGGTATGTGGGATATGCGGCCCACGACAAAGGTCCACAAAGTTCCCCTGCTCATAAAACGTAATACTGCCATCCTCAAGATCGCGGATAAGCTCAAGCTTGTAGGGATCATTCTTACGCGTGAAATAATCGAGGGCTTCCGCTTTGCTGACTTCCTTTCGTACGAACACACTCTCCTTTTTGGCCAGCTCCTTCATCTTCGCCTCAACATTGGCCAAGTCGGGCTCGCCAAACTCACGGCCCCCTAAATCCACATCGTAGTAAAAGCCATTCTCAATGGCCGGCCCGATTCCAAACTTTACACCCGGATATAGCGCCTCAAGCGCCTCGGCAAGCAAGTGGGCAGAAGAATGCCAGAACGTACTCTTGCCCTTCTGATCGTTCCACGTCAGAATACTGATGGCAGCGTCTTCGGTTATGGGGCGCGACAATTCACGGACTTCGCCGTTCACTTCGATCGCCAGTGCATTGCGTGCAAGCCCCTCACTGATGCTTCCTGCTATTTCCGCCCCGGTTACCCCTTGGGGGAATTCGCGGACATTGCCATCGGGAAAAGTTATCTTAACATTCATCGTACTTCAGAAAATTGGCCACAAAGATGCGGAAAGCACAAGGGAGTTACAAGCACGATGGTTGGTAGTTTCCCTGAACTCCCCGGACAACCGTCGGTATAACCGTTACAGACTGAACTGGAAACTGAAAAGTACGCCAAATCTCCGCACATCGGGGTTACGGTCCTTGTCGAGATAGGTAAGGCGGTGGATGAAATCGACCCGGAAAAAGCGGAAAATGTTTTCAACGCCATAGCCAACTTCAACATACGGCTTGCCCCGCGATAAAAAGCCGATCGCCTGATCATCACCCTCGTCAGCAACCAGCGCCCGGTTCATGGTGCTCATGCCGCCGAAAATAACATTTGAAGTTCCGACCAGACGCCACTTCAGTTTCCGGAGAAGGGGGAGACTGTTCAACAGGAACCCCTCAAAATGGTGGCTATAATGCATCGTAGCGTAGCGGTCGCTAACAAACTCTCCGTAATCCATCAGGTTGTACGTGACGTGCGCGAAGAAAGGAGTACGGTTACCCAGATGCAGCGAAAGCAATGGGTAGGGTAGCTGATCAAAAACATACTCGCCTGTCAGGGTGAGATACCCGACTCCCATTGGACCGTATCGCACGCGCTTATGAACGGTCAGTCTCACCTTGTCGTAATCAAAATCGCTTCCCCCCAGGCCGCGAAATCCGTGTGTATACCGCAGCGTTATAGCCGGCCACCGCGAAGTACCGAGACTGAGCCGCTCATTGTCGTTTATTACAAACAGTTCGTCACGTGCAAACCTCGTCTCGATCACCAGCTCGGCGTTCTCATATGTGCGGGCGGTATCGGATTCCCCCACGGGATTCCGGTAGCCGAAATCAAACACCGGTCGGAAAGTATTATACCGGAAAGCAACCCGTTGGTTGAGGCCGCGGACAAGTTCGCGCTGAAAATCGACGCGCGACTCGTCATAGTAGTACGGGCGCCGAAAAGTCCCGAAGCGCTGCGCCGCCAGAAAAAGATAGTTATCGCCCAAAACTTCGTCATCCACTCCCACCCTTCCGAGGTCACGTCGCGCGCTCAGGGTCAGGGTTGTCCAGCGGTCGCGCGATAAAATGTTGCGTACCAGCGCCGAATACTTGAACCGCTCGTCATTGAAGCCGTAGCCCAGACTTCCGCCCAGTACCCAGCGTCGACTGAAGGCATAGTTGGTTCTGAAGCCGGGCTGCAACCTCAATCCTTCAACGTTGTTTAATGCGATCAGGGAGATATAGGGGCCAACGTTTACCTTTCCCATCGTGTAGTATCCATTCACCGCGATCTTCACCAGATCGGTGTAGGTTCGTACAACCGGTATCTGCTGTAGGGTATCAATCATTCGGTAAACGTTCTTCTCCGTTTCCGAGAGTGGCTCATGCCTTAATGTATCCCAATACGTTTCATCCTCATTTATTCGCGCGTCCTCCTCCATAACGATCTCGCGCTCGTAGAAGGCAGGAGGCCGGGGCTGATTAACAACGATGTTTCGGTTCGACGTATAGAACTTGGCCAGCATACCTGCTGACGTGTTACTGAGTTCACTTATATCGATGAGTACCCGGTTCTTCTCCGGAATCCAGGCTCCGGCATCCGTAGGTACGAGCGACTGCTGAATACGGATCTTCTCAACAAAGTTCAGGTTAGCCTGCCCGGCTACCTGCGCATCGATCTGTTTGAGAGCCCATTCGTTCTTCGTAATCCACATCGTCCCGCTGAACGCAAGATCTTGCGGTCGGCGAGGAAAAAAATCCAGACGGTAGCAATAGTGGCCGTCGATGTAAACGCTGTCGGTCAGATCGTACTGGTAATAAAGGCGCCATCCATCGGCTATGGGGGACACAAACTCCTTGGTAAGGATTGTGAGCCAATTCTGGTAGAAGTTATACTCCTGGAACGATGCCCCGACAAATTGCGTGATAAGGGTACCATCTTCGATACCGAGCCCATTGACTTTTGATTTCAGTATCCGCTCGACTTGCAACCGAGGGTTAGTGCGATAGTGAAATTTGGAAACGCTCTCGGAGATAAAAATCGGAAGAACAGGTTTTCCGTCTTCGCCTGCAATCTGCTCGACACTATCCAGCACCTGCGTAATTTTCTGAATTACCTTGCGTTGACGAAAGCGATCCGACATATTATCGACGTCGATCTCGATTTTTGTATAGGTATCATACTCGTAAGCGCTAAGTTTTCTTTTATCGTTTGTGGCCTTGTTCCTCACCACCTGGCGGAGAACTTCATACGCGGGGTTCTCTCCTGCTTCAAAAACGACTTCCTGCAGCGCGGTCACCTCCTCCTCCAGCTGAAAGTTCATGGTCTGCTTTTTTCCCCGCTCGACAGCCTTAACACGGGTTTGATAGCCGAGATAGGAAACCACGAGTGAGTCAACGGGGTCGTGCGTTCGCACGGAGTAGTTTCCATCGAAATCGGTAGTGGTTCCAATGGTCGTTCCCTGGAAAATGACGTTGGCAAAGGGAATCGGGTCGCCCGAACGGGAATCCGTCACTTTGCCTGTCACAACCGTTTGAGCCGACAGAAAGCCCGGAAACAGAAAGAGAACAAAGACATTTAACGAGCGCCGCAAAGGAGAGAGGTCAGGTCGCACAAAAAAAAATATTTTCGCTATGTCTTTAACAGTTACCGGGCTCTCATGGTTACATCAGGAGGCAACATTAATTTCTTCTTTTTCGCCAAGGAACCGCGGGCCCGTTTTAAACACATAGAGGTCAAGAACCGCCATGGTTCTCGCCAAGTACTCCCGCATTCGAACGCGCAGGGACTCGTCGAGTGCAGGTTCATCCGCAACCATTGCGACGGCGTCAATATCGTAATAATGACTGATGAATAATGCCCGATAGCTGTGAAAGGGTTGTGTTATGATTGTAATCCTGTTTTGGCCGAATATTTTTTTGCTTCGGACCACCGAATCCAATGTACGCAGTCCCGCATAGTCAAGTGTAATTACCGAACTCGGGACTCCGCGCTTTTCGAGCGCTTTTTTCATCTCCAGCGGTTCGTTATAGTAACGGGTACTGTTGTCGCCGCTAAGAATAAAATGAGCGACCTTACGTTCGTGATAAAGTCTGGCGGCCATTTCTATGCGCTTGTGGAAAAAAGGGTTGGGCCCTCCCTTACTGGTACGATGGCTCGTACCGAGAACGAGTGCGATGCGGTTGGTCGGCAGCTGCGTCACATCTGAATAAACGTCACTGCGCGTACTACCAATAATCCAAAGGTTGCAACCCGCTACCAGGAGGACGGCCGTCATAACAAGCCCCAGGATTATTCGCTTCAGCCAACGCATAAGATTCACCTGCCAGTCGCTAAATTACTCAATTGTCTTCAGAAACTCCCGTTCATGTACTTCCGAGCGGCGTACGATCTTTCGGTACCACTTGAGGCGCAGGTCGTTCTTTTCCTCTTCCGAAAGCGCAATAGGAAGATCGGACGTTCGCAGCCTGCTCATGACGGTATCCAGGCAGATAGCTGCACTCACAGACACATTGAGGCTTTCCGTAAACCCATACATGGGGATCCGGACTTTTAAATCGGCCTCCGACAAGCAGAAATCGGAGGGTCCCCGCAACTCGTTGCCGAAAACCAGCGCGATCTTGCCGCTTGAAACATCCAGATCATGGATGTCGACACCGTCTTCCGCGGGGTCGGCCACACAAATGCGGTATCCCCGTTCGCGAAGCTGATCGAAACAGACAGCCGTATTCTTGACAGATCGATCCTTGTAACGGGAGATCGTCATCCATTTATTTGAGCCTCTGAGCACGCGGAGATTTAATTCGTAGCGTGCGGTATCTTCGACCACGTGAACATCCTGAACGCCCATACACTCACAGGTACGTATAACGGCGCTGGCATTTTGAGATTGGTAGATGTTCTCTAGTACAACCGTCACATATCGTGTACGTTGTGCGAGGACTTTTTCAATAAATTCCTTCTTGTGATCGGATACGAATTGCGATAAATGCGTCAGAAGCTTTAGCTCAACAGAATTCATTTTTGTGATTGACCAAAGGTAGCACTTCTAATCCACTCTTCAATAAGCGCAACGCCTTCGGCATGTACCTGTTCACGGCCGATTTCCGGCATAGCGATCGCCGCATCATTGGTTTTCATCCGAAACAGAAGAATAGATTTTTCCGGGCTGCCGGGGACGATTCCAAAACGCAAGTTACCTGCTCCACGGCCCGCGGCAACAGGTGTCTTGTAAACCCCCAGACGTAGGGGGTCGCTTTCGTGGATATTCAGAAAGAGCCCGGAAGTACTTGCCGGGCCGTTCGGACTGTGACAATGACCACAATTGGCATCGAGATAAGCCCGTGCCCGTGCGTCCAGATTCGCCGTCAATGGATCATCCCACACTACTCCCTGCGGTACGTTGTGCATGGCCGGAAGACCCTCCAGAATGCCGGCCGATTGCCAAAGCAACATCTGATTTCCCCGCTCGTCTCCCAGTACACCATCCCTATTCAACTGACGGGCTGACGGCCCGATCGGCACAAGCGCGTTGCCGTGCCAATGACATCCCTTGCACTGATTCTTGTTGGGAATTTGATACGATGTTTGCACTCTTTTCCCTGAGGCATTGATATATCTGACCGTTCGCCGATCGCCCGCGGGATCGTAATAGGCGTCTGACTGATCTTCCTCCCACGTATAGGGGAAAGCCTCCCATCCCTGCTCCGACTTTATCAGTAAACGGGTTTCGAGCAGCATTCTACCTTTTTCCGGCTTGCGGAAATCAGTGAAATAGAAAAAATTCTTAATCAGGATCGTTCCCACCGGGAAGGAAAACACACTCGAGTCCTGATAGTGCATGGAGGTACCCGTCGGCAAAACGACAAACCGAAGCTTTTCGGTGTAGTTGCTAAAAAGTGGAGTATTTACATCGTAGGGAATGACCCCTTCTGCGGGATCGAGATTGCTCAACCTTCCTTCGAAGAAACCATACCGGGAAAGTTTCTCATGCGGAAGCACTGTCGTCTTATCGGCGTCCCAGGCAACGAATAGCCAATATAGGAGGAAAATAATCATCATAAATCATGGTTGCACCACACTGCTTACCGATGCAGGTGCCAGCCGCTCGAGCGCACAGTCATGGGGTTTGAGGTCGCGTGAAATATTCTTGAAGCCGTTCTCGGCATCAATATCTGCAAACGTCGCGTTGGTATTTTCTACAATACAGATATTGCGCCTATCACGATTGTGAGGATCTTCAATGCCATCGTAAACAATGTGAGGAACATCGCGCCCGAAGCGAAGTTTGAATCGATACATCTTACCCATACGTCCTTTACCCGTTGCCCGTACGCGGGGACGCTCAAAGTGATTATTCGCGATGAGAATATCGCCTGGATAAGCGTGGTATGAAGTGTCGCGCACCGGATTTTCCGTCATGTGATAACTGATGATGGCTGCCCCAGCGGTGATATTACCTACTATGCGGTTATCAAAAACCTCGACATTCTTCGCGGCCAGGATCATCACTCCCGTTCCTGGCGGCACCTGACCAACAATGTTGCCCGGCGGAGCAAAGTTTTTGTGATTGTTTTCCCGTATGGTATTATTGAACACTCTGACAAAACCGCCGCGCTTCTCCGTCAGGTCAGGAAGATCGAAGACCAACACACCCCCTGTGTTGTCGTATACATCGTTATCATACACATCGGCATAAAGGGAGTTTTCAATCTCGATACCGGCGACGTTCCTGAATGCCTTGTTATTTCTCACTATGATGTGACGCGACTGCCCCACATAAATTCCCGCATCACTCGCTCCTGATGCCGTACAGTGCTCGATCAGGACATTTTTACACTGAACAGGATAAAGGCCGTAGCCACCATTCGTCTTGTGCGGTCCCCGGGTCCATATTGTAGAGACGTGGCGCAATACAAGGCCATCGACCATCTGCGCTTTGATCGCATCGCCTTTGGTATTCTGTACAGTCAAATTTTCGATGACGATGTTGCGCGCGTCAGTAATCTTCAATCCCTCACCTCCTGAAACCTGTTGACCGAAGTCGAGGATGGTCTTGTCCTCGCCGGCACCGCGGATGGTAACCCGACTCTTACCATCGAGCCACAACGTTCCGTCGAAGAACCAGGTTCCGGCAGGGAGTTCGATCACCGATTCATCGGATGCGTCTATCAGCTTTCGTTGAAAATCGCGCTGGACGTCGCGTTGTGCCATCGTAGGCCACGCGATAATAAGCGCTGTCACAAACAACAGGTATTTTTTCATAACGTTTTCAATTTACCCAATTGCGGGCAAAAGCCCGCGTTCAAGACAAATCAACAAGTCCGCCCGCGATCGTCGCCGACATCATTGTCGCAAGGGAGGCTGCAACCAAAGCGCGTAGGCCCAGCTGTGAAAGATCACTTTGCCGCGATGGCGCCATTGCTCCAATTCCACCTACCTGAATGGCTATAGAGCTAAAATTGGCGAATCCACACAGTGCGTACGTAGATATTAGGATAGAGCGTGATGAGAGCGTTCCGACTTCCTTCATTTCCGACAGGCTGCTATAGGCGAGGAATTCGTTGATCACGATCTTTTGTCCGAGCAGACTGCCAACGGCGAGTGACTCATTCCAGTCGACGCCCATCACCAGTGCGAACCAACGTAGGGCCTGTCCGAAAAGATATTCGAGTGAAAAGCCCGAGAAAGCCCCTCCTGTTGAGCGATATACCCAGTCGTTGAGACCGGTCCAACTGCCAAGACCCTCGACCAACAACCAGTTGATAGCCGCAATACCGGCGATAAAAGCGAGGAGCATTGCGCCGATGTTCAATGCAAGCCGGAGCCCGTCAGCCGCTCCTTTTGCCAGTGCATCGATCAAATTAACGCCTACTGCTTCGCGCGGAACATGCAGATTGCGATTAATACGATGTGGCTTCATCTCCGGAAGGAAAATTTTTGCCATTACCACTGCGGCAGGCGCGTTCATCATCGAGGCGCACAGCAGATGCGTAGCAAAGCGGGCAAGTGCCTCGGGATCTGTTCCCCCGAGAAAACTTATATAAGCCCCCATGACGCTCCCCGCGATTGTGGCCATGCCGCCCGTCATCAAACAATGCAATTCAGAGCGCGTCATGTCTTTGATGAAGGGCCGCACGAGCAAGGGCGCTTCGGTTTGTCCGAGGAAGATATTCCCTGCCGCCGAAAGACTCTCAGCACCTGACAAGCGCATGGTTCGCGCCATAATCCAGGCGAAGCCATAGACCAGCTTCTGGAGAACACCGAGGTAGTATAGTGCTGCCGTTACCGATGAGAAAAAGATAACGGTCGGCAATGCCTGGAAAGCAAACAGGAAGCCTAGCCGATGGTTTGCCTGGACGGCGTCGCTGTTGCGCGCAAGATGCCCGAAAAGAAACTCCGCACCAACAGCGGAGAAACTGAGAAACCGGACAACCCCGGCGCCGGCGGCATCAAAAAATTCACGGATTAAGGGTATCCGAAGAACACTGACTGCGATGAGAATCTGCAGCAAAACACCCGCTGTCACCAGCTTCCAATCGACGCTTTTGCGGTTTGTCGATAGCAGCCATGCAACGGCTAGCAAAATCAAAACACCGATAACAGCGCGCAACAAAGGTAGGCTGGTTTAATATGACAGCGCTGCCCGTAGGCAAACGTCAATTACGCTTGCTCAGCTCATCGCGGATTTTGGCCGCACGCTCATAATCCTCGCGATCGATGGCTTCCTTCAGAAGTTCGTTGAGTTTCTCGACAGAATAGTTCTTGAAGTCGTCCTTTTTCACCTCACGCCTCGCCTTGACTTTCGTCTCGGATTTCGGCTCGGTTTTCTCCTCTTCCGCTTCATCGGTCAACACAATACCCGCTTCGGCAAGGATATTCTCATAGGTAAAAATCGGCGAATCAAAACGCAGTCCGATAGCGATGGCATCAGAAGGACGCGCGTCGATTTCCGATTTCTTCAGCCCATCGGAGCAGACAATCTTCGCGAAGAACACCCCCTCCTTCAGATCGGAAATGACGATCTCTTCAACGGTAAAATGAAAATTATTGGCGAACGACTTAAAGAGGTCGTGCGTCATCGGCCTGTTAGGGATGATCTTCTCAATTTCTATCGCAATTGCTTGCGCTTCGAACATTCCGATGATTATCGGCAACCGTCTGTTTCCTTCCGTTTCGCCCAGTACCAGTGCAAAAGAGCCGGTCTGTGACTGGCTGGAAGACAAGCCTAATATTTCCAGTTTGATTTTCTTCACTACTTCGCGGCTTTGATGGCTTCAGTCAGTTTCGGGAGGATTTCAAAAGCGTCGCCTACAATTCCGTAGTCGGCTGCCTTAAAAAATGGTGCCTCCGGATCTTTGTTGATTACCACGATACACTTCGATGAGTTAACACCCGCCAGGTGCTGGATGGCACCGGAAATGCCGACGGCTATGTAAAGTTGCGGCGCTACTTTGATACCGGTTTGGCCAACGTGTTCGTGGTGCGGTCTCCAACCGATATCGGATACGGGCTTACTGCATCCTGTTGCTGCGTTAAGCTCTTTAGCCAGATCTTCCAAGAGATGCCAGTTTTCCGGTCCCTTCATTCCCCGACCGCCCGACACCACGATATCAGCTTCCGGCAATAGAATCTCCCCGGAAGCTTTCTCCGACGAAGTGATCCGGACAGCCAGATCCTGATCTTCAATTGTCGCCGCGTAGGGTGTCACCGTTGCTTCACCTCCCGATTCGGTCACGTCCACAACATTCTTTCGGATCGCAATAACCTTCTTCTGTTTAGTCAGTTCAATATCTGAAAAAGCTTTGCCGGTATAGATGCTCTTGCGTACAACAAAGCCCGACGAAGTATCCGGAACACTCACCACATTGGTAGCCAGACTGGCGTCGACTTTAGCTGCAACCCTGGCCGCTACCGGCGTGCCGAGCGACGAACCAGCCATCACGAGAGTATCCGCCTGCTCATCGGTCATTGCCTGCGCAAGAACGCGGGCATAGGCGAGAATATTTCCCTGATCAAGACGGGAGTCAGCCACATGCAGCACTTTTGAAGCGCCATATTTTCCGAGGGAAGCAAGTTCACCATCGGCAAATGTCCCCAAAGCTATTGCTGTCACCTGTTGCCCCATAGCCTTGGCGTAGCAAACAGCTTCAATTGAAGTTGCCTTTACTTTTCCTTCAGCACTCTCTACAAATACTAGAACAGCCATGCTTTACAAACTTAGATTAGGTTATAATACCTTCGCCTCCGTCTTTAACAGCCGGACAAGTTCGGCGACATTATCGGCGGGAATCATCTTCACTGCTCCCTTAGGCGGAGGAAGCGTGTATTGTTTCAGTTTAACGCCTCCATCGACTGGCTTCGGTTCGACGACTTTTAGCGGTTTGGTTCGCGCCGACATGATACCCCGCATGTTGGGAATTTTCCACTCGGCGATAGGCTCCTGACATCCGGCCACGAACGGCAGATTGACTTCGAGTACCTCTTTTCCACCTTCGATCTCGCGCGTTAGTGTTGCCTGTGTTCCATTGAGGTCCAGCTTCATCACGGGAGAAATGGAGGGGATGCCGAGCATTTCCCCGACCAGGCCGTGGACGACACCGCCGTTGTAGTCGATGGACTCGCGTCCCATAAGGATGAGGTCGTAGCTCCCTTCCCGTGCAACTTCGGCGATCTGATGCGCTACGAAAAAGGAATCCAAAGGATCGGCGTTAACGCGAATCGCATCATCGGCGCCGATCGCCAAAGCTTTTCGGATCGTAGGTTCCGTTTCCGCCAGGCCAACATTCAACACCGTCAGCGATGCCCCGGTCGCCTCTTTGAGTTCAACGGCGCGGGCCAGCGCGTAATCATCGTAAGGCCCAATGATATACTGCACGCCGGTGCTGTCAAACCTTGTATTGTTATCTTTGAAATTGATTTTGGAAGTTGTGTCCGGAACGTGGGTGATGCAAACCAGTATCTTCATCTCGTTCTAAATCAATGCGTTCAGCCTGCTTTGTATTGAAACAGGCCTCAAGATACAAAAATCTAAAAGTCTACCCCGGAAAGGTGGAAAAATTTAGCGTTCGCCCTTTTCTTACCGGGGTTCGCGAATTAAGATGTAATTATTATGCCAACAGATCGCCTTAAGCAATTGTTCAAATTTTATGAAGAAGACCCCAATGATCCCTTTAACGCCTATGCACTTGCACTGGAATACCTGAAGACCGACCCGGGGAAATCGCGCGAACTTTTTGAGGCATTGTTGACGTCGCATCGCGACTACCTCCCGACCTACTACCACGCCGCGCAGCTCTACATCGCACTCGACGACAGGGACAAAGCAATCACCGTTCTGGAAGACGGGATAGCGCTGGCACGCCGCTTACAGGAAGCGAAAGCGCTTCGGGAACTGCAAACGGTTTACGATGAACTCTTATTTGAGTGATCAGAACGGCGCTTCGTCGTCATCGGCCGGAGGCATTGGCGGCGCCGGCGGCTGATCCGGGTTGAATGAATTGAGTTTGCTCTCGCGGGTAATCATTCCGGAGAACGGGTTGTCGAATGACGAGGGTTCGTCGAGGTCGGCAAACTTGGTGAACTTTCCGATAAACTTCAGTTTGGCGGTGCCTGTTCCCCCATTTCGGTGCTTGGCTACAATAACCTCCCCTACCCCCTGGGTGGGCATTCCATCCTCGTCTACGGTGATCTTGTAGTATTCGGGACGGTAGAGGAACATTACGATATCGGCATCCTGCTCGATTGAACCGGATTCTCGAAGGTCGGAAAGCTGGGGACGCTTGTCACCACCGCGGGTTTCCACACCACGACTCAACTGCGAGAGCGCAAGTACCGGAACATTGAGTTCCTTGGCAATACCTTTTAGCGCCCGGGAAATTGAGGCAATTTCCTGTTCCCGGTTACCTCCCTGGTCGCCGCGCATCAGCTGCAGGTAGTCAATGACCACCAGTTGAATATTGTGTTCGGCTTTGAGACGACGGCACTTTGCCCGGAGCTCCAGGATAGAAAGCGCCGGAGTATCATCTATATAAATAGGTGCCGAAGAAAGACGACTCGTCTTGTGAACGAGCTGCGCCCACTCGTGGTCGGCGAGGTTCCCTTTCTTGATCTTCTCGCTATCGAGTTCAGCTTCCGCGGAAATCATACGATTGACCAACTGGATACTGGCCATCTCCAGCGAAAAGATCGCTACCGGCATATTAAAATCGACAGCTGCGTTCCGCAGCGCTGAAACCACAAACGCCGTCTTACCCATACCCGGGCGGGCGGCGATGATAACAAGGTCGGACCGCTGCCATCCGGAAGTAATCCGGTCCAGAGCCGTGAACCCGCTGGGCACGCCCGTCAATCCGTCTTTGTGGTCTTTCAATACCTGAAGTTCCTGGATGGCGAGGGCCATGAGGTTGCGCATGTTGTCATAGTTCTTGCGCAGGTTTGAATCCGAAATTTCGAACACCGCTTGTTCGGTCTTGTCGAGTAGTTCGAAAACATCGGTAGTGTCTTCATAGGCCTCCTGTTGCATCTGCGATGCGATCCGGATCAACTCACGCTTGATCGCCATCTCAATAATCACGCGGGCGTGATATTCGATGTTGGCTGCGGAACTGACTTTCGCGGTGAGATCGGCAATGGCATAGGCACCTCCAACCAGCTCCAGCTTCCCGTTCTTGCGAAGCTGATTCACCACCGTACGCATGTCGACCGGCTCGGAATCTTTGAACAGATCTATGATAGCCTGATAAATCTCCCTATGCGCGTCAGTATAGAAGTGTTCGGGCTTAAGAAACTCCACCACCGCATTAAGAGCATTCTTTTCGAGCATTAACGCTCCCAGCACGGCTTCTTCGAGATCCCGCGCCTGAGGTGGCAGCTTGCCCAACCCTTCCGAGATATCTCTCGGAACCAATTTGTTCGACTTACCGCTTAACCTCAGAGGCGTAGATCTTCCTTGCTCCATACAGTGGTTGTTGTACGTGTTCTTGTTATTCGGACGACAAACATACACGAATGATTTTACGACTTGTCCACAATTCCACGTGTTAACTACTTGTGAATAACTTGTGAATAAAAGCGCCACCGATGACACTTTGTGTCAGTAAAATCCGCGAAACACGAATGCCGCACCGGTGAACGCTTTCAAGCGCAAACTTTTTGGCTTATTTTAGCCGGAATTTTTTACCGCCGATATGGGCCAAGAAAAACAGCGGATTCACTTTATTGCCATCGCCGGAAGCGTAATGCACAATCTGGCAGTAGCTCTCAAGCAAGCCGGCCACCAGATTTCCGGCTCCGACGACGAAATCTATGACCCGGCTCGCAGTATTTTACTGGAGCACGGATTGCTGCCCGAACAAGAAGGCTGGTTCCCTGACCGTATAACGGCCGACCTGGACGCTGTCATGCTCGGCATGCATGCCCGTAAAGACAATCCGGAATTGCTTAAGGCACAAGAACTGGGATTGAAAATCTATTCTTTCCCCGAGTACATCTACGAACAATCGCGTGACAAACAGCGCGTCGTCATCGCAGGAAGTCATGGCAAAACAACCATCACCGCCATGCTCGTCCATGTACTCAAACAATGCAACCGCAAGTTTGACTTCGTCATAGGTGCCCGCATTCGTGGCCTCGATTCAACCATCCGTTTATCGGACGCTCCTATCATTATTATCGAAGGTGACGAATATCTTTCTTCGGCAATAGATCCGACTCCAAAATTCCTCCGCTACCAACATCACATCGGCCTCATCAGCGGAATCGCCTGGGATCACGCCAACGTCTTTTCTTCAGAAGAAGACTATGTACGGCAGTTTGATCTTTTTGCAGATCAAACTCCCAAAGGCGGAACCCTGGTCTATTGTGATCAGGATGCCCTCGCTCCCATAATCGGGAAGAAAGAACGCCCCGATGTAACCGCAGTCGCCTATAAGACGCATGCGCACACTACTGATGAAAACGGGAATCACTACCTGGTGTATAACAAGGAAAAGTATCCCGTAAAAATCTTCGGTAGCCACAACTTCCAAAACATCAGTGGCGCACGGGAAGTTTCCAAGAAGATCGGCATCACTCTTCCGGAATTCTACGCCGCAATCGCTACCTTCGAAGGCGCGGCGGGACGTCTCGAAGAGATTGGCGCCAAAGAAGGCGTTACCGTTTACAAGGATTTCGCACACGCCCCTTCCAAAGTGGCCGCGACTGTTAAAGCAGTACGCGAAGTCCATCCTCAGAGAAAGCTTGTTGCCTGTGTAGAACTTCACACGTATAGCAGCCTGAGCAAGAAGTACATCGCGCAATACAAAGACACGTTGAAGAATACGGACATCGCCCTGGTATTTTTTGATCCGGCGAAGGCAAAAGCTAAGCACAGCGACCCCGTCACAGCCGACGACATCGTCAAAGCCTTCGCCAATCCAAAGCTTCAGGTATTCGAAGACCCCGCCGCGTTGCATCAATACCTGACAGGATTATCTTGGGTCAACCAAGACCTTTTGTTAATGAGTTCCGGTACCTTTGGGGGCCTGGATCTCACCGGCCTGGCCCGAAAAATCTCGGGCTGACCGGACTAAAAGCTTTATCATGAAACTTCATCTGCGCAATCCTATATGCTTCTTCGACATCGAGTCAACCGGTACGAATGTAACGCATGACCGGATTATTGAAATTGCGGTAATCAAGGTTATGCCCAACGGCGAGATTCTGAAAAAAGTCGACCGGATCAACCCCACTATTCCCATTCCTCCCGAGAGTTCCGTTTTTCACGGCATCTATGACGAAGATGTAAAAGACAAACCTACGTTTAAAGAAGTCGCAAAAGACTATGCGCGATTCTTTGAAGGCGCCGACCTATCGGGTTTCAGTATCCTCAAAATGGACGTCCCAATGCTGGTGGAAGAATTTCTCCGAGCAGGGGTTGATTTCGACTACCAACGCAAGCGGATTATCGATTCACAGAAAATTTTTCATTTGATGGAAAAGCGTACGCTGAAAGCCGCGTACCGCTTTTATATCGAAAAAGAACTGGAAGATTCGCACACCGCCGAGGCTGACACGGAAGCGGCGATGCAAGTCCTGATAGCCCAACTCGAACGTTATGACGGCCAGCCCGTCATCGATACAACCGGACGCAAGATTGGCGAGATTCGGAACGACATGGAAGTTCTCGGAAACCTTGTCGCCTCCGACATGGTCGACCTCGCAGGTCGCATGATTCGCAACGACAAAGGCGAAGAAATCTTCAACTTCGGCAAACACAAGAATAAGCGTGTCGTCGACGTCTTGCGCCAGGAACCCGCCTATTACGATTGGATGATGAATGGAGACTTCCCCCAGGATACCAAACGAAAACTTACGGAGATAAAACTCCGCGGCTTTGGAAAGCGATGAGACGACGAAGTACTCGCTACCTCGTACCTC
>CAZHIQ010000002.1:181694-266847 GCA_964532595.1 uncultured Roseivirgaceae bacterium | reverse complement strand
CCTCGTACCTTGACCTTGTGCCTCCCTCTTACCTCCGGTAATACTTCATCGCATCCGGGATTGCTTCTTGAAGATCCTTGATTCGGGTACCGTGCGACGGGTGGGTCGACAGCCATTCCGGGGGTTCTGCTCCTCCTCCCTGAGCCTGCATACGTTCCCAGAAGCGCGGGGCTTCATTCGGATCATAGCCCGCCATGGCCATAAAGATGAGACCTATCCGGTCGGCCTCCGATTCATGCTGACGGGAAAACTTCAGCATACCGACCTGGGCTCCTACCCCAACCGCCTGAAAAAACAGCTGTTTGGTCAGGGAGGCATTTTGTCCCAGCGCTGCTCCCAGCGTTCCCAGGAGACCATTGGCAATCATTCCCTGACTCATCCGCTCGCGGGCGTGATTGGCAATGGCATGAGCAATCTCGTGGCCCATTACCACGGCTACGCCGGCTTCATCCTGGCAAATCGGCATAATCCCGGTATAGAAGGCAACTTTCCCACCGGGCATACACCAGGCGTTAACCATATCGGGATCATCGATAAGATTGAATTCCCAGTCAAATCCCTGTAACTCAGCGGAGGCATTCTGCTCAGCCATATATTGCTCCACCGCCCGCTGAATACGCGCGCCGACATTCTTTACCATGGTCGCCTGCTCCGTGTTGGTCGAAAGTTTGGCGTGCCTGACGACGGAGTCATACTGCAGCTGGGCAAGGGGGAGAATTTCGGCGTTGGAAACCAGGCTAAGCTGCTGGCGGCCGGTTACCGCGACTTTGGCACATGCGTAAAGGGTGACAGCCAGAGCCGTAAGGAGAAGAATGCGCTTCATATTGATGTAGTATTTCATTCAAGTTTCAAATATAACACGGTTGTGTTTCACTAGATTTATGCCAGAAAATAATAAAACCGAATGAGAATTTTTGCTATTGGTCGAAACTACGCCGAACACATCAAGGAACTTAACAACGAACGACCCGATGAGCCGGTCATCTTCACCAAGCCCGACACCGCGGTCCTTCGGAAAAACGCCCCCTTTTACTACCCCGATTTCTCGAAAGACGTGCACTACGAGGTAGAGTTAGTGCTTCGTGTGTGCAAGGAAGGGAAGAACATCCAGGAAAAGTTCGCAGGGAAGTATTTTGATCAAATCGGGATCGGGGTCGACTTTACGGCACGCGACTTGCAACAGAAAGCGAAGGAAAAAGGACTTCCCTGGGATATCGCGAAGGGCTTCAACGGCTCCGCACCTATTTCCGAGAAATTCCTTCCGGTGACGGAATTTGCGGATCTGAAAGACATAAACTTCAGTTTGTCGATCAATGGTGACGTTCGGCAGCGCGGCAACACGGGTCTTATGATATTCAGTTTTGAATACATAATTTCGTATCTCTCAAGATTTTTTACACTGCGCACCGGCGATCTGATTTTCACGGGAACTCCATCCGGGGTTGGCTCCGTTCAAGTCGGTGACACCTTGTCGGCCTTTATCGAAAATGAAAAGTTACTCGAATTTCAAGTTAAATAGACTCATCGCCGTCGTAATAGCGGCGGTTTATCCTTTTTTCTCGTCGGCGCAGTTCAGCAGGCCCGACGAGAAATTTACGGCCGGCGAAAGCTTTCTCTACCCTATTAATCCCGGCCTTCCGGGTTCGCTGTCGGGCACCATGGGCGAACTGCGAAGCACTCACTTTCATACCGGACTCGACATTCGCACCAACAACGTTATCGGCCTGCCCGTCCTCGCATCGAAGAGTGGCTACATATCTCGCGTCTCGGTGGGGCCCACCGGATATGGTAACGTGATCTATATTACACATCCGGACGGCTATACGACGATTTACGCGCACCTCGACCGCTTCAAGAGTGACCTGGCGGATTACGTATTGAAGGAGCATTATCGGAAGAGTTCTTCGCAGGTAAACCTTTATTTCAAGCCCAACCAGTTCCCCGTCAAGCGCGGCGATACTATTGCCTTCTCGGGAAATTCGGGATCGTCTGGCGGCCCTCACCTTCATTTCGACATTCGCGACAAGAACAACTTTGCGCTGAATCCGCTGCTGGTGGAAGATTTTCCCGAAATCAAGGACGAACTCCCCCCTGCTGTGGAAAAGCTTGCGTTGCGCACGCTCGACAAGGACTCGCGAATCAATGATCAGTTCGGGCGATTCGAATTCCACGCACGACGCGTGGGTAACAATTACGTTTTTGATGTCCCGGTTCTGGCCCATGGGAACATTGGTGTCGAGGTGCTGGCCAAAGACCGACTCGCTCCCGGTAGCCGATTTCACGGCGGAGTGAATTACATTCAACTTTATGTTGACAGCCAGCTCGTTTTCAATCAATCGATCGACAAACTCAACCTGGCTCACAGCCGCCAGATTCTTACCGTACTCGATTTCCCGGCTATGCGAAATGACGGCAATCGGTTCTACAAACTCTTCCGGGAAGACGGGAACCATCTTCACTTCTACAACGCATCACCAGGCGATGGAAAAATCCGGATCACCGAAGGAGATGAAAAAAACGTCACAGTAAACCTTTCCGATAGTTACGGGAACACCAGCACTCTGACATTTGCCCTGCGTCCGTCTCCTCCTGCACCCACCGTGCCTCTCATGGAGGCTCGCCGGTCGGAGGCCGAATTTCAGATTCATGAGAACACTCTGAAAATTATCACCCGGCCTTGTCCGGCCGATAGCAACAGGGCGATTCTCCACACACGGCTTGGGCAGCGAATAATAACACCCGATTATGCCAACAAGAACGGTGCCGTGTACCTCATTGATTTGCGCAAAGAGATTCCCGACTCTGTAGTGTTTTGTTCGGCCACCATACGACCGGGCATTGCCGCGGCAGTTCCATCGCGGACCCGTTACGATTTTTACAGTGACCGCCTCGACATACAATTTCCAGCGGCTTCGCTTTACGACACATTGTACCTTCAGACCGATCATCGGATAACCGACGATGATCGGGAGATATTCCGGATAGGATCTCCCCTTATTCCTCTTAACCAGAATATTCAGGTGACCTTCAGACCTGCGCAAAAAATTACCTGGAAGCCCTCTCTGGGTGTCTACCTGCTCGGCGAAAAAGGTCCGGCTTATGTGGGAGGAAAATGGGAAAACGGAGCTGTTCGATTCGCTACCCGCGAATTCGGAGAATTCACAATTCTAGAAGATACCACGCCGCCCATCATACAGCCCGTTGTCGTCAACGACCACGTGGCGCGTTTCAAGATTGACGACAAAATGTCTGGGATCTCCAGCTTCCGGGCGACAATCAACGGCCAGTGGCTACTGATGTATCACGATCCAAAAACACAATCGCTTTGGTCTGAGCGTCTGGACAAGAATACGTTGCTGAAGGGCGAGTTCACACTCGTTGTTACAGATAATGCAGGAAACCGATCAACTTATAACAAAACCATTCAGTAGGCGATGCTCAAGATTGGCGACAAGGCACCCGATTTCACGACAACGGACCAGGACGGTCAGCCCGTTACTCTTTCTCAATTCCGCGGAAAAAAGGTCGTACTATACTTCTATCCGAAGGACATGACACCGGGATGTACCGCGCAGGCATGCAACCTTCGCGACAACTACACAGCCTTGAAGCGCCGGGGCTTTGAGGTTCTGGGAATCAGTACAGACAGCGAAAAACGTCATCAGCGATTCATTGAAAAAGAAAACCTTCCTTTCCGGCTTCTTTCAGACCCCGACAAGCAGGTCCATGATCTCTACGGAACCTGGGTTGAAAAATCGATGTACGGCCGCAAGTATATGGGTACCGCCCGGGTTACTTTTGTGATCAATAAGGAAGGAGTTATCGAAAACATCATTGACAAAGTCAAAACAGCCGACCACACCGCACAAATCCTCGAAGGCGCCAGCTAAACACGCTTCTCCATCTCCTGGTGCCCCTCGAATCTGCATCGCCGGCCGGAAAGGCTTTGTGCGCTGAAAAAAATTAATCATCTTCGCGACAAACTAACGACAGCATGAGCCAGGCACCGGATTATACCCACTTGAAGAAACTCGCAACACAGATCAGAAGAGACATTGTGCGGATGGTACATGCCTGTCAATCAGGACATCCCGGAGGATCGCTGGGCTGCACGGAGTTTTTCGTAGCCCTTTACTTCCACCTGATGAAGCACAACGCCTCTCCTTTCGACCTTGATGGCAAGGGTGAAGATCTGTTCTTCCTGTCCAACGGCCATATTTCACCGGTATGGTATGCTACCCTGGCGCGCAGTGGTTATTTCCCCGTCGAAGAGCTGGCTACTTTCCGCCAAATAAATTCACGTTTACAAGGTCATCCCACCACTCACGAAGGCCTTCCCGGTGTTCGTGTGGCTTCAGGTTCGCTTGGGCAAGGTTTGTCTGTGGCCATCGGTGCCGCACAGGCTAAGAAACTCAATGGCGACGACCGATTCGTTTATGTCCTGATGGGGGATGGCGAACAGCAGGAAGGACAAATCTGGGAAGCTGCTTTGTACGCACCGCACCACAAAGTAGATAACCTGATCGCTACCATCGACTACAATGGACAGCAGATAGACGGACCGGTAGAAAGCATTATGTCACTGGGCGACCTCGGCGCCAAGTGGGAAGCCTTTGGCTGGACGGTTCAGTCGTTCGAAGGTAACGACATCGAATCAGTTGTAGCTGGTCTTGAAAAAGCGCAATCACTGGCCCGGAAGGGCAAACCGGTTTTGAACCTGATGAAGACCGATATGGGCTTTGGTGTCGATTTCATGATGGGCTCCCACAAATGGCACGGCGTTGCGCCTAACGATGACGAACTCCAGAAGGCTCTCGCCCAACTGGAAGAGACGCTGGGCGACTACTGATTGGACTCGGCGGCGACTCGTTGGAAGCCCGCACCTTTGACTTCAGGATGCTATGATCAACCGCGAGAAACGCGCCGGTATACTCCTTGTCTTTTGGCTGCTCTTCGCCGTTGGAATCGCATCGGCACAAGAGATCAATCAACAAGCGCTTCCTGAGAAAACACGGATCCTTTTCGTGCTCGATGGATCGGGCAGCATGAATGCCATCTGGAGCGACGGGCAATCGCGCATGGATGTCGCGAAGGCTATCCTGACCCGACTGGTCGACTCCCTCCGTGTAAATCCACAACTGGAGCTGGCCTTGCGCGTGTACGGACATCGCTATACACGCCAGTCGAACAACTGCCAGGATAGCAAACTTGAAGTTCCTTTCGCTCCCAACAATCACAATAACATCATCGCCCGTATTCGTGATATTGTACCGCGGGGCGTGACTCCGATCACATACTCCCTCCTGCAGGCCGCGAATGATTTTCCGGCGGGCGCAGGATATCGCAATATTGTTATTCTAATAACCGATGGAGTCGAGTCGTGCGGAGGTGACCCATGCGAAGCGTCTATAGAACTTCAGCGTAAAGGTGTTTTTCTTCGGCCGTTTATCATCGGCCTCGGTGTCCCTGGCGGGCGCGCCCTCGAGTGTGTCGGGAAGTTTATCGATGCCGACAATGCCGAGTCGTTCAACCAGATTCTCAACGAGTCCATTGAAACCACCTTCGCCAAAACCACGGTGAGCGTTGAGCTTCTCAACGGTAAGAACGAGCCCGTAGAAACGAACCTGTCCGTCACTTTTCTCAATGCCACCACGAGAACTCCCGCCTATGACTTTGTACACTACCTGGACCAGCGCGGGCGTCCCGACTCCGTTGAGGTGGATCCCGTCCTTTCGTACGACATCATCGTGAATACCTTGCCGCAGGTGTCCCGCAATAATGTGAACATCGTCAACGGACAACACAACGTCATCCGTATTCCCGCTCCGCAGGGTACGCTCATCGTCAGACCCGAATCGACGGGCAACCCCTTTAGCGCTGTTGTTCGCGAAAAAGGCAGGAGCAATATCCTCCACATTGTGCAAAGCAACTCGCCAGTGCGCTTTCTGGCAGGGCAATACGAAGTCGAAACCCTGACACTGCCCCGTAGGATTCTTCCGGTCACCGTCGAGGCCGACCGGTCGGTCACCGTCACTCTACCGTCGAGCGGAGCCGTCAACATTAACACCCTGGCCCCGGGCTTTGGGAGTGTATTCGAAGTACTTGAATCAGGAGAAACAAACTGGGTATGTTCCCTTGACGACAGCAAGACCCGGCATTTCCTTAATCTTTTGCCCGGGAAGTATAAGATTGCCTTCCGCGCCCGCCGGACCCGAGGCAGCAAGTATACGGCCATCCGATACTTCGAAGTGAAGTCTGGGCAAACTCTGAATATCAGCCTATTCTGATTCAGACTTTCGCCAGGATCCCTCGGCGGCGACATATTTGCGCGGGAATGTTCCGTAATTTCTTTACTTTCGCGACAGCATTTTCCCGTGAACGCCGGGCCGATTACATTTACACTATGAAATTTACTTACACTGAAAAAAAAGATACACGCTCAGGATTTGGCGTGGGCCTTCACGAGCTTGGCAAGAAGAACGAGAACGTGGTTGCGCTTTGCGCCGACCTTACAGGATCGCTCAAGATGGATGCCTTTAAGAAGGAGTTTCCAAATCGTTTTTTTCAGGTAGGAATCGCCGAAGCCAATATGATGGGCGTGGCGGCAGGGATGACAATAGGGGGAAAGATTCCTTTCACGGGAACATTCGCAAACTTCTCCACTGGCCGCGTTTACGACCAGATTCGCCAATCTATTGCCTACTCACATAAGAATGTCAAGATCTGTGCTTCACATGCGGGTGTAACGCTGGGAGAAGATGGTGCCACCCATCAGATTCTGGAGGACATCGGAATGATGCGAATGCTGCCGGGTATGACAGTAATAGTACCCTGCGATTACAATCAGACACGCCAGGCAACCCTGGCACTTGGCGATCACCACGGCCCCGCCTATCTGCGTTTCGGCCGACCCAGCTGGCCTATCTTCACGACTCCCGACAGACCGTTCGTCATCGGGAAAGCCGATCATATGATTGAGGGAAGGGATGTGACGATCTTCGCCTGTGGGCATCTCGTATGGAACGCTATTGAAGCCGAAGCGGAACTTGCCTCGCGTGGCATCAGCGTTGAGCTGATCAATATCCACACAATCAAGCCCCTTGATGTTGAAGCTGTGCTGGCCTCGGTTCAGAAAACCAAATGTGTTGTCACATGCGAGGAGCATCAGGCGAATGGCGGTCTTGGCGAAGCAATAGCGCAGGTGCTGGCGCGCCACTACCCCGCTCCCCTCGAGATGGTCGCCGTCAACGATAGCTTTGGAGAAAGCGGTACTCCCACACAGCTTCTTGAGAAATACGGACTTAGCGCAGGCAACATTACCGAAGCGGTTCTGAAAGTCCTGAAGCGGAAAAAGTCCTGACGCAGAGACTCTAACCCGACTTGCCATACGGCCGGCGCACGAGTCTGCTTCCCAGTTGTCCGACAGTCTTTTGCATACGTTTGGGCCACTCTACCGTGAGCGAATACCAGTACGGTTGGCGGTATTGCATCAACGCCCGCCGGACCATGCGTTCCACCACGTGGTACCGCATCGGGAAACGTCTTAAGTAATCTCTGAACCAGTACAGGAAGAATATTCTGCCCTCCTCTGGCGATTTCGTCCCTACTCCCGGCAAAAGAGGTCGTTGCCTGCATTTTGTATGACACAATGCAGACACGTAAACGCGCTCTTCGAGAAAAATCTTACAAAAAAAGGCCCGGCTATCATACTCCTGAAACAACCCGCGAAACGCCTCCTCAAACAGAAGACGTCGCGCGGACGTTCGCCGCATCATCACACCTGACAGACAGGGTAGAGCATCTGTCGACAGCGGAGAGCAATTGTACATCAATTGAGGAGGTTCATAGACGCCCTCCCCAACGCCAACGTTGACAACCGTATCGCCCCGACTTTCATCCATCCAGGATTTCCACAAAAGCGAGGCTTCGACGGCAGCGGTCACTGTCGGAAGCTGTAGCAACGTCTTAACTTGACAAGAAAGTTTCTCAGGAAACCAGACATCAGTGGGATCAAGAAAAGCGATGAAATCGCCTTTCGCCTGACGAATCCCCAGGTTGCGACTTGCACTCATGCCGTTTTGCTTGTGATAAGGGTGCTCGCAATACCTGACGCGCGCCGGATATTCCCGGGCATACCGCAGTGCAACGCGTGTGCTCGCCGCCCCCGATCCATCATCCACAAGAATCAACTCCCAGTCGAAATATTCCTGAGCGAACACACTATCAATCGCATCTTGCAAGAGGACTCGCTGATTTGCAAACGGTAAAATCACTGAAACCAGGGGAGCGCTGGTTTGCCTCATACTATCGTCCATGCTCTTAGAAGTTAGTGTTCGCCTTGTCCGACTATCGGGCCACCGAAGCCTGACTACCTCTAACAAAACAGTGCCGAAGCGGCGATAGGAAGGTCAATCGGAAAAAACACTGTTCTCGGAAAGATTTTATCCGTTTCTTTGACTCACGTGCACGCCGGCCGCCGTCAACCCGCCGGCATCTACATCTTAACCCAATTACCGAACCATGGAACTTACCTACAAACTAATCCAGGATTCTGAAAGCTTCGAGGCCTTTCGTTCACTTCTAAGAGCGTCCGAACTCCCTGCCGACGACCTGGATCACAAGCGCGATCTCCTGGTAGGGTACTACGAAGGCGAGGAGTTGGTAGGCACCGGAGGTCTTGAAATCTACGAACCCTACGCCTTGCTGCGGTCACTTTCCGTCAAGCTCGGTATCCGCGGGCGGGCAGTGGGATCGACCATAACCGAGTACCTTCTCGAGGAAGCACGCAAGAGAAAACTCAAGGCAATTTACCTGCTTACCACCACCGCACGTGGCTTCTTTCAAAAGAAGGGATTTCGCGACATAACACGCGAGGCCGTGCCTGCCGAAGTTCAGCGATCGGCAGAGTTCAGTAAACTATCACCCGACTCAGCGGCCGTCATGGTATTGCAACTGACCCCCTGAAGGCCTGACGGAAGCGCAATAAGAATTTGATTGGGAAACGGGCACTTCAACCGACTGGTTTTCTTACATTTGCGCTTCCCATTTGCCTATGAAACTGAATAAGTATTTCGTAATCGATTTCGACAGCACATTTACGAAAGTCGAAGCGTTTGATGTCCTTGCTGACATCACCCTGAAGGATCATCCCGAGAAGGAAAAACGGAAAAAACTCATCCACGAGCTCACCGACCAGGGAATGAATGGAACCCTTTCTCTCCGGGAATCGCTGGAGAAGCGCCTCGCGTTGCTGTCACCAACGCGCAGCCATCTGGAGCCGCTGATCCGCGAGCTGAAGGGTATGGTTTCCGAATCGTTTAAACGCAATAAAGAGTTTTTCGAAACCCACTCCGAAAACATCTTTATCATCTCCAACGGCTTCCGCGAATTCATCGAACCGATCGTTACCGAATACGGCATTAAGCCGGAGAATGTCCTGGCGAACGAGTTCCGTTTCGACGACGAAGGAAAGGTAATCGGCTTCGACACCGAAAACCCGTTATCGGCAAACGGCGGAAAGGTTGCTCAACTGAAGAAACTCAATTTGCCGGGTGATGTATACGTGATCGGCGATGGCTATACCGACTACGAAATCAAACACGCAGGACTGGCCAACAAGTTCTATGCTTTTACCGAGAACGTTGAGCGCGAGAAAGTAAAAGAGAAGGCTGACCATATCACACCCAGCCTCGACGAGTTCCTCTACCTCAACAAGCTGAACACAGCTATTTCCTACCCCAAGAACAGAATCAATGTTCTTCTCCTGGAGAATGTTCACCCGGTTGCAGTAGAATTGCTCCGACAGGAAGGCTTCAATGTCGAGACATACGCCGCTGCGCTGTCTGAAGATGAGTTATGTGAGAAAATCAAGAATGTCTCCGTCCTTGGCATCAGGTCGAAGACGCAGGTCACTGCGCGAGTACTTGAACATGCTAACCGACTCATGGTGATCGGTGCCTTCTGTATAGGGACAAACCAGATCGATCTCCCCGAAGCAACTCGACGGGGGATAGCGGTCTTCAACGCTCCGTTTAGCAATACCCGATCAGTGGTAGAACTTGCCATCGCGCAGATGGTCATGCTTATGCGTAACATCTTCGACAAGTCTTCCAAGATGCATCAGGGCGTATGGGACAAATCGGCAAAAGGAAGCTACGAGGTGCGCGGAAAGAAACTGGGACTTATCGGGTATGGCAATATAGGCACCCAACTATCGGTGCTCGCCGAATCGATGGGTATGAAAGTGCTGTACTACGACGTTGAAGAAAGGCTCTCTCTCGGAAATGCTGTAAAGTGTAAATCGATAAAAGAGGTTCTCGAGCAGGCCGACGTAGTTTCACTTCACGTCGACGGCCGCGCGTCAAACACAAACCTCATCGGCAAGGAAGAGTTCGCTCTCATGAAGAAGGGGGTCATCTTCATCAATCTCAGTCGGGGACATGTTGTTGACATCGCTGCGTTGAAAGAAAATATTCTCAACGGGAAAGTAGCAGGCTGTGCTGTCGATGTATTCCCTCAGGAACCCGCCAGCAACGACGAGGAGTTCGTATCCGAGTTGCGCGGATTGCCCAATACAATCCTAACACCGCACATTGGAGGAAGTACTCAGGAAGCACAGGAGAACATTGGTAACTTTGTACCCGGAAAGATCATTGATTACATCAATACAGGCAGCACTTCGAATAGCGTAAACTTCCCTAATCTTACGCTTCCGATTCTCGAAAATGCACATCGCCTGATTCATATTCACAACAACGTCCCCGGAATTCTCGCCAAGATCAACCAGGTGCTTGCCAACCACGACATCAATATCGTTGGTCAGTATTTGAAGACGAATGAGTCGATAGGCTATGTGATCACGGACATTAACAAAGAGTATGATCGCGAAGTAATCAAGAAACTGCGTGCTATTGAGCACACGATCAAGTTCAGGATGTTGTATTAGGAAGTGTTAAAGTGTTAGAGGGAGGGGAGGAAATAAAAAAAAACCCACTGAGTTTGGTGAGGTGTTTCTGAACCCCATAAAAGACAAGTTTTGAGCTGCTTATCCCTCGCAACCTTCCTCTGTTATCCTGCTTTTTGGGCGAGGTCCGCCGAAGCGGATGAGGCCTGGTTTTGAAAGAAAGCTTCACCCGGTTTTGTTTTAATTGTTAGGTTCAGCAAACGTGTCCCAAACCCGAGTGGGATTTCTTAATACGAACGTAGAAAAAACCCATTGGTTCACCAACGTTGCGAAAATTGTATTTTTTCTGTAAGCAATTTTAGCTTTGCTATCTTCTATGACACAGCACGCAAATTTTACACCAGGTCCGTCACAGCTCTACTTCACTGTATACGACCACGTTCGCCAGGCGTTTAAAGACGGTGTACCGTCGCTTTCCCATCGCAGCCGAAAATTTGAGGCAATCAGTCGGGAAGCGACTGAAGGTCTGGCTCAGCTTCTCGGATTACGCAGCGACAACGCGATATTTTTCACCGGCTCAGCCACTGAAATCTGGGAGCGCATATTCCAGAACCTGGTGCAGGACGCATCCTTTCACTTTGTAAACGGATCTTTCTCAAAAAGATTTCACGAAACAGGCATTCAACTCGGAAAAAGTGCCCGAAAAATCGAAAGTCCTGCAGGGCAAGGCTTTGCCGATGCTCCGGCGATTCCCGACGACACTGAGTTAATAGCCGTTACCCACAATGAAACCAGCACCGGCGTGTCGGTACCTCCGGAATGGATTCATCAACTAAAAAAAGACCACTCTGAAAAACTGGTAGTTGTCGACGCTGTGTCGTCCCTACCCTACCCGGCGTTCGATTATTCGCTTGTTGATTCTGTATTCTTCTCCGTACAAAAGGCCTTCGGACTACCGGCCGGTCTTGGTGTATGGGTCGTTAACGAGCACTGTATCGCGAAAGCTCAAGCGCTTGCTTCAAAAAACATATCGACAGGTTCCTACCACAGCATTCAGTCGCTGCTCGAACATGCGAAAAAACATCAGACCCCCGAGACACCCAATGTCCTTGGGATCTACTTGCTGGGTAAGGTAGTGGGCGACTTTCTCCGTCGGGGCGTTGAAGCCTTGCGACGTGAGACCAACTACAAAGCCACCATTCTCTATCAGGCACTGGAACAACATCCGCTACTGTCTGCGTCAGTACAAGAACCTCGGTTCCGATCGGCGACGGTAATTGTCGCTGACACCGGAGATCACACGGAAAAACTATCGTCTTTCCTGGCTGAGCGCGGCCTTCATGCAGGCGCGGGATACGGAGCGGGTAAGAAAACCCAATTACGCTTCGCAAACTTCCCTGCGCATTCAAAAGAGCAGTACGAACTTCTGGTAGACGCAATTAACGAGTACCACGGATAGCCTTTGAACTTATAGCTGTTATCAATATTTTGCATATCTAACATATCCTCTAAGTCATGCAAAAAATTATCCTTGCCCTTGTCTTCGCCTTATTACAGTTATCCGCCTACGCGCAGCAACACCGGTGGCAGCAAAGGGTTGAGTACACTATGGACGTAAAGCTCAACACATCTACGCATCGACTTACAGGAACACAGAAACTTACTTACTACAACAACTCGCCCGACACCCTTGACAAGGTGTATTATCATTTATACTTCAACGCTTTTCAGCCGGGCAGTATGATGGACGTGCGTTCACGAACGATCGCTGATCCCGATCCCCGGGTCACGGACCGGATTTCAAAACTCAAGCCCGACGAGATTGGTTATCAACACATCGCATCTCTCAAACAAAACGGGCGCGATGTTTCCTGGCACGTCAGTGGAACGGTACTCGAAGTCACCCTTCGCAAGCCGTTATTGCCGGGCGACAAAGCTGTATTCGACATGGCCTTTGAGGCTCAGGTCCCTGTTCAAATCCGGCGGAGCGGTCGCAACAATCGCGAGGGTATTTCGTACTCGATGACTCAATGGTATCCCAAGATGGCTGAGTACGACCATCGCGGATGGCACACCTACCCTTACATAGGCCGTGAGTTTCACGCAGTATGGGGTGACTTCAACGTTAAGATCACACTCGATCCTTCATTTATCGTGGCCGGCACGGGTGTTTTACAAAATCCTCAGGAAATCGGCCATGGATATGAGAAACCCGGAACGGCTGTAAAGCGTCCCAAAGGAGACCTCACATGGCACTTTGTCGCCAAAGATGTGCACGACTTTGCATGGGCGGCCGACCCGGACTATACACATGAGGTAGTACAAGTGCCCGATGGTCCCACCGTACGCTTTTTCTACCAGCCCGGAGAGAAGACTACACAGAACTGGACTCGACTGAAAGACTTTGCCGTCCGGTATTTCCAATACATGAACCGGCACTTCGGCAAATATCCCTACGAGACTTATTCCATCATACAGGGGGGCGACGGCGGAATGGAATATCCGATGTGTACCCTTATCACCGGTGAACGTTCTATGGGCAGTCTTGCCGGCGTGACTGCGCACGAAATCAGCCACAGCTGGTATCAAGGGGTTCTTGCCATTAACGAGGGGCTTTACGCCTGGATGGATGAAGGGTTCACCGACTTTACCGCTAACGAAGCCATCGCCGACATCTTTGAGCAGGAAGGAAATCCTCATGAGAACGCATATGCTGGGTATTTCGCCCTTATCAAAAACGGCCTCTTCGAGCCGGCCGGTCAGCACTCCGACCATTTCAGCACAAACCGTGCTTATTCTGTCGCCGCGTATGCCATGGGAGCTATCTTCCTTCACCAATTAAAATATGTCATCGGTGAAGAAAACGTTTACAAAGGATTGCGTCGATTCTACTACACCTGGAAGTTTCAGCACCCTGAACCCAATGATTTCATTCGCGTCATGGAGAGGGTAAGCGGAATTCAACTGCAGTGGTACCTGCGTTACTTCGTCTATACGACCAAGACGATTGATTATGGCATTAAAGCAGTCGTGGAAGATGAAGGCAATACGTTCGTTACTATAGCGCGCAAAGGAGAATTCCCCATGCCTGTTGATCTGGTAGTCACTTACAAAGATGGTACAAGGGAATTGTACTACATACCGTTGAATGAGATGATGGGAAGTAAACCCGTAGAAGACACCGAGATGATGAGAACCGATCTGGTCGCCTGGCCGTGGGTTAACCCAACGTACACTGTCAGAATCGGGCGGGCCTCGAAGGAAATTTCGTCCATCGAAATTGATCCCTCGCAGCGGCTAGCGGATGTTGACCGTCAGGACAACCGAATCGACCTGACCCAGCCGCCAAAGGCTTACGAGGATCCGACAACCTCGGGCGCTAACGACCGGTGATTTTTTCCATCACAGTAAGAGACCAATAATTATCGTACGCGCATGTCTCATGAACAGGCACGACAAGAGATTGAAAGGTTAACCGAAGAGATCAATTACCATAACGATCTCTACTATCAGAAAAATACCTCTGAGATATCGGACGAGGCGTTCGACAAACTGATGGAGCGCCTGATGGAGTTGGAGAACGCGTATCCGCAATTCCGGGACGTCAATTCTCCAACGCAGCGCGTCGGTGGAACGATAACCCGTGAATTCCCCACGGTAACCCATAGGTATCCGATGCTTTCGCTTGGCAACACGTATAGTCCGGCGGAGCTTGAGGAATTTGACGGCCGTGTCAGCCGCGGACTTGATGGTGATCCCTACGAATACTTTTGTGAGCTCAAATTCGACGGCGTTTCCATTAGCCTGCACTACGAGAACAAGAGATTCGTCAGAGCTGTCACCCGGGGCGATGGCGTCAGAGGCGACGATGTCAGCAACAACATTCGTACGATTCGCACCATCCCACTTGTATTGAAAGGCGACGATCTTCCCGACTCATTCGAAGTGAGGGGTGAAGTTTTCATGCCGAAGGAGGTGTTTCTTCGCATCAACAAAGAACGCGAAGATATCGGCGAAGAACGCTATGCAAACGCGCGGAACACGGCGGCCGGAACAGTTAAGATGCAAGACTCCGGTGAAGTGGCGCGGAGGAAACTAGACTGCTACGTTTATAGTCTCCTGGGTGCATCGGGGATTCGAACACATGAAGAAGCCATTAACCGACTGGAGGCCTGGGGCTTCAACGTCTCCCCTACTTACCGCAAATGTGCAAACATCGCGGAAGTACTGGATTATATCCGCGAGTGGGAGCACAAACGGCACGAACTTCCGCTGGAAACAGATGGCGTCGTCATCAAAGTGAACAACATTGAACAGCAGGAGCATCTCGGATTCACAGCAAAAAGTCCGCGTTGGGCTATCGCATACAAGTATAAAGCAGAAAGCGCGAGCACACGCCTCAATGGCGTCGTGTATCAGGTAGGGAGAACCGGTGCAGTTACACCGGTAGCGATGTTAGAGCCGGTATTTCTGGCGGGCACGACCGTGAAGCGGGCTTCGCTTCACAACGCTAATGAAATCGCAAGGCTCGATTTGCATATCGGCGACTTTGTCTTTGTCGAGAAGGGAGGGGAAATTATCCCTAAAATAACGGGCGTCGATGTCGAAAAACGCCCCGACCATGCTACCCCCGTCCGCTATATTGAACGATGCCCTGAATGCGACACCCCTTTGTATCGGATCGAAGGAGAAGCTGCGCACTATTGCCCGAATGTTAATGGGTGCCCCCCACAGATCAAAGGCCGGATCGAGCACTTCATACAGCGAAAGGCGATGGATATCGATTCCTTGGGTGAGAAGACAATCGACCAACTGTACCAGCTTGGCCTTGTACGAAGCCCGGCTGATCTCTACGACCTCAAATACGATGACGTTTCGCGGCTGGATAAGTACAAGGAGAAATCAATCAACAACTTACTGGCTGGGATCGACGCCTCCCGGAAACAACCCTTCGAGAATGTTCTCTTCGGTATTGGGATCCGCTACGTGGGTAAGACCGTCGCCGAAAAACTCGCCCGTCATTTTCATGACATCGACACCCTGGCAAATTCCAGTCTGGAAACGCTCCTGCAGGCGCCCGAGGTGGGTGAAAAGATTGCGCGCAGTGTGTATGATTTTTTCCGCGATCCGGAAAACCGCAGGGAAGTCGAACGACTGAAAGCGGCCGGGTTGCGCTTTGTGTGCGACGACAATACCCCGGAGAAAGTAAGCGACGCCCTGACGGGAAAGTCGTTCGTCATCTCAGGCGTTTTTCAGCGCTACGACCGCGAGCAACTTAAAGAATTGATAATACAACACGGAGGCAAAATTCTGTCTGGGGTTTCGGGAAAACTCGACTATCTTGTAGCGGGAGATAACATGGGACCGGCCAAGCGTGAGAAAGCAGAGAAGCTTGGGGTAACGATTATTTCCGAAGATGAACTGGAGAAAATGTTGGAAGTGTGAAAGAAGTAGAATCCCCCAGGTCGATGCATCCGGGAAAATCCAATCCGGTCAAGCGTGATATGAAACTGAGATTTCTCAAAAAGAAGACGCAGTCATACCTGAGAAAAAATCAAACACCCCGGCAAAATGAGGCGTACGAGAAAGCCGTTTCATTTGGTCTGATTTTTACCGTAGAAGACCGTCGCAAACACGATCAAATAAAGAACCTCATCCGTAAGTTGGAGCTTGACAAAAAGAATGTCAAGGCGCTGGCATTTCTTCCACAAAACCAGGAGAACTACGAATTTCTGTTCGACTTTTTTACTTACCGGGAGGTTTCTTTTTGGGGCAACATCACAGCCCCAACCGCTCAATCATTTACAGAATCGTCGTTCGATTTTCTATTATATCTCGACACAACACCCAATGAGTTAATTCTCAATCTTGTGGCCCGCAGTGTCGCCAAATGTCGGATTGGAAAATACTGGCCCGAGGGTGCTCCGTACTTCGAGATGATGATCGAAAGCCGCGGTGATTCCGCCAGCTTTATAGACGACATGTACAAGTACATGAAGTCACTGCGTTGAACACCAGTTTCCATTTGAATTTTAAATATTATTGATTCTCTATTGAGGAACGAGATGAAGAAGCTATACGGTACCGGAGTTGCTCTTGTTACGCCATTCACCGATTCAGGCGAAGTTGATTTTAAAGGACTAAAAAAACTTCTCCAACACACCGGAAAAGGTGTCGACTATTACGTCGTTATGGGCACTACCGGTGAGTCCAGCACTGTTACGAAGGAGGAGAAAAAGGAAATACTCGACTTTGTGCGGCAGAACAACACCAAGAAGCTACCTATTGTTTATGGTGTCGGCGGAAACAACACACAACAAGTGCTCGACGCAATTCGGGAATCGGATCTTACCGACGTCACTGCGATTCTATCAGTAAGCCCGTATTATAACAAGCCCTCGCAGGAAGGTATATTCCGGCATTACACCGCCATTGCAGACGCCTCGCCCGTCCCCGTCATTCTCTACAATGTTCCCGGGCGCACATCGTCTAATATTTCTGCAGCTACAACGTTGCGCCTTGCCACCCACAAGAACATCTTGGGCGTGAAGGAGGCATCCGGCAATATGGAGCAGTGCATGCTCATTGCACGCGACATGCCGAAGGATTTTTTGTTAATTTCCGGTGATGATATGTATACGGTTCCCCTTTATGCACTCGGGGGACGTGGCGTTATCTCGGTGCTCGCGAATGCTTACCCGACGATTTTCAGGAAGATAAAGGATCATGCGCAGGGGGGGGACTTCGTTAAGGCCAGTCGCGAGGCCTTTAAACTACTCGACATCCATCCTCTCATGTATGCCGAGGGCAATCCCGTAGGCCTGAAGGTACTGCTCTCCAAAATGGGTATATGCGGCGATAACGTTCGCTTGCCGCTGGCGGAAGCATCGCCTGAGCTACGCGAACAGATACATGCGCACTACGCAAAAAACAAGGGATAACCGAAAAGGTTATCCCTTGTTTTTGATAGCTTAAAGGAAGACCCGGTTAGGCCGCTTTGTTCTTAATCTCCTGAACCTCTGCGCGGATGGCTTGAGCCAGGTTCTTGAGATCCTGCATTCCCTTTCTTACGCGGGTGCCGGCTGCGCTATTGCCCTTGTTGTAAAACTTGTCGGCATCGACTTCCAAAGAAGCAATGAGGCTTTTGAGCTCTTCAAACTTTTGCATTTCTATAAATTGTTAAGATTTGGTAATTGGTTTCTCTACGCCAAAATAATCTTAAAACCTTAAAATTCCACTAAAAAGGCGTTTTTTAACCGGCTTTAGTTACTGACACAAGAGCTTCCTGCCGGTAAAATCCGCTGTCAAGCTTATCCTTCAGTGCCGAGAATGCTGTCAAAGTCTCCTCCACATCGGCCAGTGTATGGCTTGCCGTCGGGATAATTCGGAACATGATAACATCCTTAGGAACAACCGGATAGATAACAACTGAGCAGAAAATGTTAAAGTTTTCGCGCAGATCCATTGCCATGTTGGCAGCCTCGCCAACTCCCCCTTTGAACAAAACAGGCGTCACAGGAGAGTTTGTATTACCAATGGTAAAGCCACGCTCACGCAATCCGTTTTGAACCGCATTTACGATGGTCCAGAGATTTTCACGCATTTCAGGACGTGACTTCAAAAGCTCGAGACGCTTCAAGGCACCCAACACCAAAGGCATGGGCAACGACTTGGCGTATATCTGTGACCGGACGCTGTAGCGCAGGTACTTGATAATTCGTTTATCGCCTCCTACAAAAGCACCGATGCTTGCCATCGACTTGGCGAAGGTAGAGAAATAAAGGTCAATCTGATCCTGAACGCCTTGCTCCTCCCCGGTTCCGGCACCGGTTTTACCCATTGTTCCGAATCCGTGTGCGTCGTCGACAAAGAGGCGGAACTTGTATTTTTTCTTGAGTTCAACAACTCCTTTGAGGTCGCCCTGTGCACCCGACATCCCGAAAACACCCTCCGTAATAACGAGAATACCTCCGCCCGTTTCCTCAGCCAGCTTCGTAGCCCGTTGCAGTTGTTTCTCCAGGCTTTCCATATCGTTGTGCGTGTAAACGAAGCGTTTGCCCATGTGAAGCCTAACGCCGTCAATAATACACGCGTGCGACTCAGCGTCGTAGACAATTACGTCTTTACGGTCAACCAGAGCATCAATGATCGAAAGGACTCCCTGGTAGCCGAAGTTGAGAAGCATTACGTCTTCTTTTGCGATGAAGCTAGCCAGTTCGCTCTCGAGCGCAAGGTGGTGAACCGAGTTTCCTGACATCATACGGGCGCCCATCGGCGAAGCCAGCCCGTACTGCGCCGCCGCATCTGCATCGGCTTTTCGAACCTCGGGGTGATTCGCTAGTCCCAGGTAATTATTCAGACTCCAGTTGAGCACCGTCCGCCCATTAAACTGCATACGCGGTCCGATTTCCCCCTCCAGTTTCGGAAAGAAAAAATAGTCGTCAGGAAGGTGGGAATATTTCGCCAGCGGACCGGCCTCCATCTTAAGCTTGTCAAACAGATCTACCATACTTGCGGTTAAATAATTGCGGCAAAAATAGTGAAAAAAGCGATTCGATGGCGGCCTCAGTCCAAAGGCCGTTACTGCGCGACATGTATTCGAACCAAAAGAAGTAAAATTTCCCTAGATTTCAGCACCCGGGCGCCGGGGGAAATGGACCTGTATGACAAAACTCAAGAAAATCCTTGTTGCTAACCGCGGCGAGATTGCCCTGCGCATTATTCGCAGTGCCCGTGAAATGGGAATCGCCACGGTGGGAGTTTTCAGCGAAGCTGATCGCAATGCCTTGCATGTAAGATATGCCGATGAATCGATCTGTATCGGACCGGCCGCTTCGGCAGAATCCTACCTCCGCAGTGACAAAATCATCGAAGCGGCTCAGGCAACCGGCGCCGATGCAATTCATCCGGGGTACGGATTTCTTTCGGAGAATGCGGCCTTCGCCTCGGCCTGCCGCGCCGCCGGAATCGTCTTTATCGGCCCCTCACCGGAGTCCATAGCCCTCATGGGCAGCAAGCTTGCAGCGAAAACCGCCGTGCAGAAATACAACGTTCCCCTGGTTCCGGGAACGACCGAACCAATTACGGATGTTGACCAGGCTCGTCAGATCGCTGCCAACATCGGCTACCCCGTGCTGATAAAGGCCAGCGCAGGTGGCGGCGGAAAAGGGATGCGGATAGTGGAGAATGAAAGTGAGTTCGAAACGCAAATGGAACGGGCTATCGGTGAGGCGTCTTCGGCGTTTGGCGACGGATCGGTCTTTATCGAAAAGTACGTTACCCGACCCCGGCATATCGAGTTTCAGATATTTGGTGACATTCACGGCAATGTCGTCCATTTATTCGAACGCGAATGCTCTATTCAGCGCCGCCACCAGAAAGTCATTGAAGAAGCCCCTTCCTCCGTCCTTACGCCCGAAAAACGGCGACAGATGGGCGAGGCCGCTGTTAACGTAGCCCGCGCGTGCGGTTACGTCAACGCCGGAACAGTAGAGTTCATACTCGACGAAAATCTCGATTTCTATTTTCTCGAAATGAATACCCGACTGCAGGTTGAACACCCTGTCACAGAGGCTGTCACAGGCCTCGACCTCGTTAAACTACAAATTCATGTCGCCGCAGGAGGCAAGATTCCTTTTTCGCAAGAAGACATACAGCTTCGCGGTCACGCCATCGAAGCCCGCGTCTATGCAGAAGACCCAGCCAACAACTTCCTGCCCGACATCGGCACGCTTAAGACGTATCGACGCCCCCAGGGTCATGGTATTCGCGTTGACGATGGATTTGAACAAGGTATGGATATCCCGCTATACTATGACCCGATGATTGCAAAGCTCATCTGCCACGGAAGTGATAGAAACGAGGCGATACAAAAGATGATACGCGCCATCGACGAATACGAAGTAACCGGCGTGCAGACGACCCTTGGTTTCTGTAAATTCGTAATGCAACACGACGCTTTTGTTTCCGGCAACTTCGATACGAACTTTGTTGAGAAGTACTTCACCCCCTCTTCTTTACAATCCGGCGAAATTGATCTTGATGAACTGCATATTGCCGCCGTGTTGGCCGTGGCTCTGCGCGAACGCAAACGCCCCACAGCGGTGGCGGGTACAAATCCTCCGACAGAAAGTCGCTGGAAAAAAAACCGGCTGCGTTGAGCAATTTCTCTTAATTTTGGCTCCTTCCGCGGCGTCGTTTGCTTAGCGGGGCATAATAATCCCTTTGCTCATGGCTGACATTCTACCCATCCGACCCTGGCGATATCACCCCGATCTCTTGGGCAACCCTGACGAATTGATGGCGCCACTCTTCGATGTGATCTCAGAAAAACAACGCTCGGCGCTTTATCATTATCCATACAACAGCATTCATCTTACTTCGCCTCAGCCACCCGACGCCGCGCAACGCGCAGCCAAAACGTTGGCAGAATGGAAAGAAGACAGCGTATTGATACAAGACCCACTTCCTGCTATATACGTGTACTATCAGTACTTCAACATCGCGGGAGATCCGGCAACGTATTGCCGAAAGGGGTTTATATGTCACATACGAACCTATGACTGGGAAGAAGGCGTAATACGCCGGCATGAAAACACAATGCCTTCGTCTGTAAACGACCGGGTAGAACTGCTCGAACACACGCAACTCCATACCAGTCCGACACACGGACTTTACACCGATCCGGCGCATGAGTTGGAACCCTTTATGGACGAAGCTATGACGCGCCCCCTTCTCGAAACGGAAGACTATCAGGGCGTGCGAGATGTGCTGGCCGTTATCCACGATGCTGCGATCATCCGACGCTTCATCGAAGTATTGAAAACCAAACGAATCATTCTGGCCGATGGACACCACCGCTACGAAGGATCTTTACTGTATAAAAAGAAGATGCTGAAGCAGTTTCCGGGCGAAACCTCCCGCGGCTTCAACTATCATCTTATGTACCTGAGTAACACGGAGTCGGATGATTTGAAGATTTTACCAACGCACCGGATAATTTCAGGCTTACGTCATTTCGATGTCGACGCCGTTATGAGCAGTCTTGCTGAAGACTTCACTATTAAGCCGGTGGAAGACAGTGATACATTACATGAAGTTATCGCGGGAAAACCACGGGCTTTCGGCATCATGATGAAGGACAGATGTTTTAAATTACGACTCAAGCCGGAGTCAATGGAACGAATGAAGTGGCCTTTTCCACCAGTGATTCAACAACTTGATCTCACCGTACTCCATTACTTCATCATCGAGAAAGCACTGGGTATCGCGGGTAAGGACCAACGCCGCTCCGAGCATCTTTCTTTCGACAGAAGTTTTGCGGACTGCCTTCGCAAAGTTATTCAGGGTGAGGCCCAATTGGCGATCATTACCAACCCTGTCTCTATTGATGACGTGAAGACCGTTTGCGATAGTGGCTACACCCTGCCGCAGAAGTCTACCTACTTTTATCCAAAGGTTATCAGCGGATTCGTATTCTCATCCATTCGGGAAGAAGAATTCCAGGAGCCGGTTTATTCACCGTTCTATATCCCCGCATGATTCACTCACGTCCATTGGTGCTCGCTTCATCGTCGCCGCGCCGCCAATATCTCATGAAGGCTACCGGTCTGCAATTCACAGTTGCAAAACCGGAGGTAGAGGAAGTCTACCCTGCTCATCTGCCCGCCAGTGAAGTCGCCCGTTACCTGGCATCGCTCAAGGCAGCCTATTTCCGTCCCCACCCGGAAGACAGAATTGTCGTAACCGCCGACACCGTTGTTATTCTCGATGACACAATCCTAAACAAGCCGACCGACCGACAGGATGCGATGGATATGCTTTCGCGACTTGCCGGACGCACTCATAAAGTAATGACAGGAGTAACTATTACATCGGCGGATAAAGAGGAAAGCTTCGACGAGACCACTTATGTCACCTTTGAGGAACTCGACCAAAGACAGATTGAACAGTATATCGACACCTTTCAGCCCTTCGACAAAGCAGGCGCCTATGGCGCACAGGACTCACTCCCTCCCGGCGTCAATCCGTGCTCAGCGGAGGAGATTGCTTTCCTGAAAGAGATCGGGAAGTTGTCGCTGGTGGAAGATTCACAGCCTGCATCGGGCGAACGGATTGTCATCATCCGCGCGATCGAAGGATCCTACTTCAATGTGATGGGATTGCCCGTGCATAAAGTTTACCAGCGCCTTATGAGATGGTGACACTATACAGTCGGGCGGTGTAATACTCTTTCTTGTGTTACAAGACGTCCGCTCGCTTTCATGGCCAGCTCATGAATCTTGGCAATCTGTGTAACTTGATTGTGGTGTTTCAGGATATGTTCCCGTCCCGCCCCTCCCAGGACAGGGACGAGGGCCTCATCATCCAGGAGTTTAGTCATAAACTCGGCCATACCCGCTGTATCCTTTTCATCGACCAGAAATCCGGTCCGACCATGCACGACGGCCTCTTTGATCCCTGCGTGGCGCGTACTAATGATCGGCAACCCGCTCGCCGACGCTTCCAAAATGCTCAGCGGTGTACCCTCCATATCTCCGTTAGCCGCAGTCACCGAGTGTTGGACGAAAGCCAGTGCCCTGGCCATAAGGGAGGCTACCTGATCTGGACTAAGCACGCCCGGAAACGAAACGGCATGACCGACATCGAGCGCAGTCACCAGACGCGCGCATTCCATATACCTTTCGTCGTGTTTCCCGACCATCACCAACCGGGCGTCGGGATGCTTTCTCAATACCTCGGAAAAAGCCCGAATCGTGTACTCCGGACCTTTTTTCTCGACAAACCGTCCCACCGCCAGGAACATTTTTTCCTTTCTGGACGGTACAGGTTTAAACTTCTCAACATCGACGCCGTAGGGTATCAGCACCACTTTATCGGGATTGGCCCCCATGGCAATCAATCCCTTTTGCATGTCTTTGGAGACCGCAATAACAGCATAGGCGTAGTCAAAGAGGGCGAGATAGCGACGTCGGTAAGCGGCGAGCAATCTTCGGTTGCTCGCGTCATGCCCGTGGAAGATAGCTAACAGCGGGACGCCAAGCTGGCGACAGGGTTCTACCAGGTGGGCCGCCGAAATGCCGTAGTTGCCCAACACCACCTCTATCCGTCGGTCGCTCAAGAATTTCTTAAATCCCAGATGCCCGAAAAAGGTATTGCGACGCCCCGTGATGCCTTTCACCAATTTGTGCGCCATCCAGAAGGGTAGTGGGCTAAGCAGCGTGCCATCTTCCCTACGCTCAGGAAATCGTCCGCTGTGAACGGTATGGACCTCCGCCATCTTGTGCAGGGTCGTAATCTGATCGCGAATGAAGGTTTCGGAATAAGCGTGGCGCGACGAACGTGTAATACACATGCGCAGAGGCGCGTGAATATCTTCGTGTTGCATCCTTACCGTTTTTGTATACCATGAGGTGTCCAGCTTACCTTCATGGCCCGAGTGGTCTTTCGAATTGTAAGATTGCGCTGGATCGATTCAGCCGTTTTATACCCGCGTGCGTGATCGAGGTGAAGAACAATGGCACGATGACGAATCTGCTTTCCCTGAATACCATAGTTGCGCAACCTCTCCCCTATCTCCCGATCAGACCCTCCGTATTGCATACGTTCGTCATAGCCGTTTACCGCCAAAAGGTCGGCCTTCCACGCCGAGGAATTGCAATTATTAAACGTTGGCTTCGCCGTTGTAACGATATCCAGAAAACGCGCCCATCGACCGCGTGCATTCAGCTTCCTGCGTTGAGACATACCCACGGAGTCGATAGAACGCAGCCATTTGAGCTTGAAGCATTCTTGACTCAGGATATGATCTTTCTCAATACTCTTGCTGAGGTGCATGGACAGCTTGCAGTATCCACCCGACAGATAATACCCCCGCTCCGCCTGCGAGACGTGCGTATAGACAAAGTCGTTGCGGGGAATGCAATCACCGTCAGTAAATATCAAATAGTCAGCATCGGAGCTGAGAATAGCGTTATTGAGAATAGTCTGCCGGCGATATCCCCGGTCTTCATGCCAGATATGCCTGATTTTGAGTAACGTGTTGTTCTGAAAGTATCGAATCACGCTTCGGGTTTCCTCCCCCGAACCATCGTCGGCTATGATAATATCGAAGTCTCTGTAATTCTGGCGCGTATATCCCCACAGAACCTTCTCCAGCCAGGCAGGTGCATTATAGGTACTTATAACCACTGATACAGTCATTCGCACATTCGTTTATTCTTCTGGTAGTCCCCGGCGCCCGTATTCGTAAAGACGCAGGTACTTATAAAAATTCATTGCGGAGGTTGTAGCACAAAAAACCAAACCATAATACCCGTCCAGAAACCCGAGTTGCAGGACGTATTTCCGGAAGAACTTGAACATCGGATTGAGTATCACATGGACAAGAAATACAGCCTTCTTTCCGTTGCGATACTTCGCCCGTGCTGCGACCTCCGCAAAACGGTGCATCTGTCGCAGGTGCTCATCTAGCGTGTGATAAGCATAATGCAACAAGTCACCCTTCAGCTGCTTAAGCCGTTCGCGAGGAATCACCACGCGGTCGTGGGGATCTTCCCCACTCCAGCGAGCCTTTCTTCGGTCCCACAACCTCACCTTGCGATCAGGATACCACCCGCAAAACCTGATCCAATGTCCGCAGTAGTTGTTAAACCGGTTAAAGGAATAACCGTCGTACTGCGGGTCCCAGTTTTGTTTTACCGTCAATATGGAATCCCTGAGCTCGTCGGACAGTACTTCGTCGGCATCCAACGCCAGAATGTAATCGTGTGATGCATACTCCACCGCGTTATTTTTCTGTGCCACGTACCCATCAAATGCCCTCTTGATAAAGCGAACCGGGTAGCGGGAGCAAATCTCTTCCGTACGGTCGGTTGAAAAAGAATCCACCACCACGATTTCATCTGCCACCTCCATTAACGACTTCAGGCAGTTCTCTATTTTCCGCTCTTCGTTATAGGTTATGACCGTTGCCGAGATACTGACTGGGCGGCCCATACGCTACACGAAGGGGGTTTTTATGCAATTATACATGCCTATGCATTGGCTTAGACCCATTTTCTTTTTCATTCGTTGGAACGGATAACGGAAACACCGCGGTAATCTCGAAGGAACATTACCTTTCCTTAACAATGCCATATTCAGTCCAGACCCGCTTTTGCAGCTTGGTTTCCTTGCGGATCATCTTGTTTTTGCGGATCGACTCCAGTGTTTTGTAACCGCGTTTGTGTTCGAGATGGATGCAAACCGCACTATATCGAATTTGCTTTCCCTTGATTCCCTTGTTCATAAGCCGCTCACCCAGCTCACGATCCTGTCCACCGTACTGCATTTGCTCATTGAACCCATTCACGGCGAGCAAATCTTTTTTCCAACCGGAGGAATTATGACCGTTCCAGGTGGCTTTGGTGGGCGTAACAAAGTTCAGAAATTTCTGCAGGCTGCCGGTACTCGTTAATTTTAGCGTCTTATAGGTGCCGTTCAGGCCATGTTCCTTTAACCAACTCACCCGAAAGGCGTTTTCGCTTATGACGTCTTCGTGGGTAATCGCATGACTCGTTTCTATTGGTAACATGAAATAGCCGCCCGATAGGAAATAACCGGGTTCGGCATGCCGGGCATGGACGGTGACGAAATCCTTTCGTGGGATACAATCTCCATCGGAAAAGATCAGGTAATCAGTTCTCGATGCCTGAATCGCCTTGTTGAGAATTTCCGATTTCTGGAAACCGCGGTCTTCATGCCACACGTGGACGATATCAAGGCAAGACCCCTGCCTGAAGCGCTCGATGGTCCTCAGCGTCTCTTCGCCTGATCCGTCATCGGCGATGACCACCTCGAAATCCTTGTGCGTCTGGCATTCATAACCCCAGAGCACCTTTTCCAACCATTCAGGCGAGTTGTAGGTACTGATGATAACGGAAACTCTCATTCCGACAAAGATAGCAACAGGAGCTAATCCTTTCTTATGATTTTCTTATAATGCTTTACACCGGCCTCAATCACGCTCATCGCTTCCGCCCTCCCCAGGAACTCGTCAACAACCACCTTTTTTTTCTCGAGCGTCTTATAGTTTTCGAAGAAATGGCGCAATTCCGACAGCAGGTGTTCCGGCAAATCTTCAACGCTTGAGATATGGCTCACGCTGGGATCTTCCTCGGCGACAGCGATAATCTTTTCATCAGCTTCCCCCCGGTCAATCATTTGCATGACACCAATCACTTTAGATGGAATAACACACAGCGGGACAACGGATACCTGTGTGAGCACAACGATGTCCAGGGGATCGTTGTCTTCACCCAGCGTCTGAGGGATAAAGCCGTAATTGAGCGGATAGTACATCGATGCGTAAATGACGCGATCGAGTTTAATAAGGCCGCTTTCCTTGTCTATTTCGTATTTCGCTCTCGAGCCCTTCGGAATCTCAATAACGGCGTTGACGCGTGCCGGTGGCTCCACGCCGACCGATAACTCATGCCACGGATGTTGAACCATGGCCGAATTTAGGGCTTTTTCACGAGAGGTTCACCCATCACTTGCCTTCCTTTTTAGGAAGCGGGCGTATGGCGTCTCCATCTTTCAATCGTGACGAAACCACCAGGAACGGGCCGGTGATAACTTCCGTGCTATCACTCAGCTCAGAAATTATCTCGATATTGTCGTAGTCACTTATACCCGTCTCGACCTCCATCATTTTGGCCACGCCATTATCATTGACAAAAATGACGGTCTTCGGCTGCTGTTGAGGGCGTGGCGGGTCTTGCTCCTGGCTCGCGGGCCGGTTGGGTGTCTCGGGACCCTTAGCCTGATCGGGGTTACGTGTGGTGACAGCGGCAAGAGGTACGGATACAACGTTCTCCTTTTGCGTGGTGATAATGTCGGCACTTGCTGTCATACCGGGGCGGAACGGAAACCGTCTTCCCTCCCTGATAAGGTCTTCGTACGACGACTTGAGCATCAAGATTCTCACCTCAAACTCCGTGATCGCATCCGCTGAAGTCTTTTCCTTGGCCGTATTCGCGATGAGAGTAACCAGACCTTTAAATTTCTTGTTGGTGCTCGCATAGGCGTCGACGTCGATGATAGCCGTATCTCCTACCGAAACACGTACGATGTCATTCTCGTTGACATCCACGCGTACCTCCATCACATTGAGGTCGGCGATACGAAGCATTTCCGTTCCCGTCATCGTAGCCGTCCCTACGACGCGCTCACCCTTTCTGACCAGTAACTTTGATACTACGCCATCCATAGGCGCTACCACGGAAGTTTTCCGTACATTCTCCTGCGCTTCGCGCAGGGAGGCTTCCGTACTCTCAATGACGTATCGGGCCGCCTCTACATTCTTCTCCGCGGCAATCACATCGGTTTGCGCGATTGTAAAGTTCTGCTTAGCCAACTGCCAGTCAGCCTCAGAAATTACCTTCTCTTTCCACAGCGTTTCCTGCCGTTTATACTCCTGTTCCGCACGGATGAATGCGGCACGTGCGGCATTGAGGCTGGCCTCGGCCTGGGCAAGGTTTGCCCTTTGCTGACTCAGCGATGCCCGGGCTCGTTGCAATTGACTTTCCCACACATCGGGACGAATGCGAACCAACAGCTGTCCTCGCGAAACCGAGTCGCCCTCTTCCACAAGAAGGTCGATGATTTCACCCGAGACTTCCGGTGCAATTTTGACTTCAGTAACGGGCTGAACCGTACCCGAGGCACTGACTTTTTCTACTATACTCGCACGCTTGACCACAGCGGTTTCCACCTCAATTTGACGCGGTTTACCGATCCAACCCGCTGATTTGCCAACGACCAGAAAAAGGATGATGATCAGCAGTCCGCCAATAATCCAATACAAGCTACGGTTTGAGGATTTTTTTCTTTTAGCCATTGTGGGACATTTAAAATTCTAGGTCTTTGCCGAGATAGAAATCAAGAACCTTCTTACGGAAGATAAACTCGTATTTGGCGCGGGCCAGTTCTGTTCGCGCCTGAAACAATTCGTTCTCGGCCACCTGATAATCAACATAATTGGCAGCACCGATGTCAAAACGTTGTTTGGCCATCCTGTATGCCTCTTCGCGGGCAGCTACCTGTCGCGTTGAGGCTGTAAAAGCCTTGGCAGCCGCCAGGGCGTTGTTATAGGATGTCTCGACTGTCTGTCTGAGGAAATTTTCTGTCTCCTGTGCATTGATACGCGCCTGCTCGTTCGCAATCATCGCCCGCTGCATGGCCGACCGTGCATTAAGGCCGTTGAAGATCGGGATACTTAGCGTCACGCTGACCGATTTATAAAGGTTGTCCTTTATCTGATCGCGAAAGCCGTAAATATCGCGGAAGCTACCCACCGGCTCGTAACCATAAACTGGCATGTTCGACCCCTGCACGAAGTAACCGGTTTCAACAACCTGAAACGTCCCATCGGGAACGAAACGCGTGGCGGATGAACTGGAATAATTGCTGTTAATGGATCCGCTTGCGCTGAGGCGCGGAAACAGATTGCCACGAGCCGCTTTTACGCCGTAATACGAACTCTCAATTCTCAGGTGTGAACTCCTGATCTCCGGCATCGTTGACCTGGCGATGTTAAAAATTTCAGCACGGGTTTGCTCCAGTACCAGATCTTCGGGCTGTAATTCAGGAACATCGACATCAAAATCGCCTGACGCGGGAAGTTGCAGCGCTTGCTGAAGTTCGAGTAATGAGAGGTTAAGCGCGTTCTCCTGATTGATCAGGTTCACCTCGTTTGTAGCGACCTGTGCTTCCAGGTTAAGCTCATCGGCCTTTGGCAGCGACCCCGCAGCCACGAGCTTTCGGGTGCGCTCCAGCTGCTGTTGGCTTGACGCCAACTGGTACTGGGCGTTGTTGACCAGTTCCTTGTTAAAGACAACATTGACGAAAAGCGATATGACGTTCAGGGTCACATCGTTCTTTGCACGTTGCAGATCTTCCTGCGACGCCTCGTTCTCCTTGCGCGCCTGCTTAATTGTATTCTGAATCCTGAAGCCGTTGAAGAGAATAACGTCACTGCTTGCTCCCACACTGGTGTAACTGTTGCGCTGCGAAGAAACAAACTGGTTGGTTACGGGATCAAGACCCCGCCCCCAGTTGTATCCGTATGAACTAAAAGCGTTCGCCGTGGGGAACCGGGAAAGAATAGCCTGTCTTCGGTCAATTGCGCTCTGCTCGTAGGCGAGTTGACTTCGTCGGATATCAAGATTGTGAGCCAAAGCGTAGTCGATACATTCCCGCAGACTCCATACGTTATCGGGAGGGCGTGTAGACTCTTGTGCCAATACAACATGAGCGCCCACGACTAAGGCCAGCAAAAGCAGGGTTCTTTTTATGGTCATTGAGTTCAGAGATCTATATCAGGTATGTAAATCACTTCAGTGATCCAGTTCAGGCCACGCAAATACTCTAACGTAATAGGCTTGAGACCGGAATCCATCTCAATTACAAGGCAAGCGAGATCATGCTTCCCTTTTCTCGACACCGACATTGTGGCGATATTGCAGTCATCGTGTGCTACCACGTCGGAAATAAAGGCGATACTCCCTTTAATATCGCGGGCAGTGATCACAAGGGTATGCAGACTTGCGCTAAAGTCGGCCTTGAATCCATTGAATTCTGAAATATTGATTAGTCCCCCACCCCGGCTTTCGCCGACCACCTCAACTTGTCGGTCGTCTTTCTTCATCACAAGCCTGACAGTGTTGGGGTGTAGTGTGGACGCATTTCCGACCGATTTGAACGTATACTCAAGCCCCTCGTTAGTCGCCAGTTCAAGCGCGTCCCGAATACGTTTATCATCCGTCTTGAAATCGAGAAGTCCGGCGATAATAGCGCGATCACTTCCATGGCCTTCATACGTCCGCGCAAAAGAATTGTAAAAAGTAATCTCTGCCTGGTCGGGCCGGGCACTCAAGAGTCGCCGGGCGACGCGTCCGATCCGCACCACCCCGGCAGTGTGCGAGCTGGAGGGACCAATCATCACGGGCCCGATCATATCAAATACACTGCTTTTTTCCGCCATGTTTTGATTCAATACGCAATCTGTCGATAAAAGGATGTAAAAGTTACACGAAATGTGCAGCCAGCCGCGAAGATTGTTCAAAAAACCGGATAATACCTGCCCCTTAGGCCTAAACCGCTACAGGCGCCTTAATAGCAGGGTGGGACTGATAGCCGACGATCTGAAAGTCCTCAAAGACATAGTCAAACACAGTATCCGGCTTCCGCGAAATATTCAGACGAGGCAAAGGAAAAGGCTCGCGGGTCAACTGCAGGTTCGCTTGGTCAATGTGATTGGTATACAGATGCACATCCCCCCCGGTCCATACAAAATCGCCCGGAATCAGATCGCATTGCTGAGCAAACATATGCGTAAGAAGGGCGTATGACGCTATGTTGAAGGGCACTCCCAGAAAGAAATCAGCACTGCGCTGATAAAGCTGGCATGAAAGCCGACCATCTGCTACGTAAAACTGAAAAAGAGCATGGCAGGGAGGCAGGGCCATTTTGTCAACTTCAGCCGGGTTCCAGGCAGTAACAATATGGCGACGCGAATCGGGCTTTTGCTTGATCTGATTCAGCACCTGCGTAATCTGATCAACGGAACGCCCATCGGGTGCAGGCCAGCTTCTCCACTGATGACCGTACACGGGGCCGAGTTCGCCATTTTCGTCAGCCCACTCATCCCATATTGACACACCGTTTTCCTTCAGATAGGCAATGTTGGTGTCACCTTTAAGAAACCAAAGCAACTCATATATGATTGACCGCAAATGCAATTTCTTGGTCGTAACGAGCGGGAAGCCCTCCTCGAGATTAAAACGCATCTGGCGCCCAAAAACTGAGTAAGTTCCCGTTCCTGTACGGTCACTCTTCTTCGTGCCGTTTTCAAGGATATCTCGCATCAGGTCCAGGTACTGCTTCATAGGAAAACACGGTTTTGGCAAAGATAGAAAAAACTGATCAGGTCAGTCTTCAAATAGACTGCGTAAAGCAGTAAGCGATGATATTCGCTCCCATACGCAACGCCTGCTGGCGCTTTTCTTCGGGATCGTTGTGGATGCGCTGATCCTCCCAGCCGTTGCCGAGGTCAGATTCGTACGAATAAAACACGACCAGCCTTCCCTCGTAGAAAAGGCCGAGGCCCTGGGCAGGCTTGCCATCGTGCTCGTGAATCTTGGGCAACCCACCGGGGAAAGAAAATTTCTGATGATAAATAGGGTGATCGAACGGAACGTCTACCAGCTCAAGCTCCGGAAAGATCTTCTTCAACTCTAGCCGGACAAACTTGTCAAGGCCGTAATTGTCGTCGATGTGAAGAAAACCTCCACCGGTGAGATACTTGCGAAGATTCGCTGCCTCAGCCTCCGAAAAAACCACATTGCCGTGCCCCGTCATGTATACATAGGGATAGAGGAAAATGTCGGAACTTCCCGCCTCTACAATGTCTTCTTCGGGATGAATGTTCATCCCCAACTGCGCGTTGCAGAACGCAATCAGGTTAGGCAACGCTGTTTTGTTGGCGTACCAGTCCCCTCCCCCATTGTACTTGAGTTTCGCAAGCTTGATCCGCGACTGACTATAAACATTATCCACGCCGGACAACAGCGCTATGAAAACAAGATATCGTGTTAAATGAACTACCATTTTTCTCTTTGACTCCCTAAAGGTGGCAAAAATTCTGATGCCACGTCAGATGTCCTGAACTTAGCTGCAACTGCATCTTGAGAACCTGCAGCAGCAATTTCTCAAATCTTTTTTCAAACGGCTGCTTGCCTTTATCAACTAAATCTTTAGTTTTACACCTAAACACATAGTCACATGGACAAAATCAAGGAACTCACTCGCGCGGAGGAAGAGGTGATGCAGATATTATGGAAACTCGAAAAGGCGTTCGTCAAGGACATTATCGAGCACATGCCCGAGCCCCGTCCGGCTTACAACACAGTATCGACCATTGTGCGCATTCTGGAGAATAAGGGTTTTGTTGACCACAAGGCCTACGGAAAAACTCATGAGTATTTTCCGCTGATCAGCAAAGATCGGTACACGCGCTTCTATCTCAACAACGTCGTGCGTGGCTACTTCAATGGGTCGGTACATAATCTGGTGTCGTTCTTCGCGCGCGACAACAAACTAAGTGCCGCCGACCTTGAAAAGTTACTGGAGGAACTTAAGGACAAAAATCAATAAAGCGCTTCGTATGAACACGATGCTCAACTACGTCATAGAGGCCAACCTGATCCTGGTGGTTTGTTACCTTGTCTATCTACTCGTTCTTCGGCATGAGACAGATTTCCGCATGATGCGTCTGTTTCTGCTGTTCTCGCTGATCGGAGCTCTGGTGTTTCCGCTGGCTAAAATCGACCTCGGGCAAAATCAATCGGTCTTTTCTCTCGGCGCCGCCATTCCCACGTATTGGCTACCAGAAATTGCCATCGGAGGAACAACGCCCACTGTGGAGACATCATCGGCCAGCAAAGTATGGCGGGTTGTCGCTGGTATCTACGGTCTCGGTATACTGATCCTTTCATTCCGGTTGCTGTCCGGGTTCAGCCATCTGTGGCCTATGCTAAAGCGGACACAAACATACCGTTATGGCAGGGTTCGCATCGCTGAATCGAACGATGATCTTCCCACGTTTTCATTTTTCAACTTCATCTTGATCGGTCGCGCCAAACAACTCTCACCCGCTGAGAAACGGCAAATAATATTGCATGAAAGTGTGCACGTTCATCAGTGGCATTCCGTTGATATCCTTTTGTTGAACATTCTAGAAATATTCTTCTGGTTTAATCCCCTGATTTACCAATATAAAAAGACATTTATTCAGGTTCACGAATTCGAAGCAGACGCACGTGCTGCTGAGCATACGGATCTGAATGAATACTGCAATCTCCTGGCCAGGCTTGCACTGCAGTCGGCCGGCCTCAGGCTGGCCAATCACTTTCACAATTCTTTAACCATTAAACGGATCGAAATGATGAAAACTGTCAAATCCAGTCTAGTAGGGTGGAAAGTTGTAGTGCTCACGGTCGCTCTCCCCATCGTGTTTCTCGCCGTCGCCTGTCAGGATCAAGTATCCGAGGAAGTGACGGATATTGCCAAGGGATCATCCCACGCACTTGTCGTGCCTGGGAGTGTCCAGGATCGATTTGATCAATTGAAACGAGAAAACCCTGATAAACACTATGCGCTACTTCGGGCGGACGAATCAGCATCCCAGCGAATCGAAGCGCTGCAACAACAGCACGGCCTCCCGAAATCGATAGAGGTATACAAGATCGGCGGTGATGAGCCCTTGTTCGACAATGAAGGCAACCCGATTGTCAGTGGTCAGGCTTCAAAAATCATTGTCGAAGGCAGTCCGGAAGGGCGCAGCACGTATGTGATTTTGGAGTTTAATGACCAGGCAAAGTCTATTTCCGAGTCATCAAAAACAGACGGAGTTTATACCGTTGTGGAAGAACAACCTGAGTTCGTCGGAGGATATGACGCACTGGTGGAGTATATGCGTGAAAATATACGCTACCCCGCCGATGCGCGACAGGAGGAAAAGCAGGGAACGGTCTACGTGAACTTCATTGTGCAGGCTGATGGATCGGTAACGGACGCAGGGGTGGTTCGAGGAGTGAGTCCGAGCCTTGACGCAGAAGCACTTCGGGTTGTACAAGGATTTCCCAAATGGAATCCGGGAAAACAGAGTGGAAGGGAAGTAGCGGTGCGCTTCGTACTCCCTGTGAAATTTACGCTGTAGGGGTCGCCAAAAAAAGAAGTCAGGTTCTTGACCTGACTTCTTTTCCCCAGCTACTTTCCGAACACCTCGGCAAGTTTTTGATGAAGCGCCTGACCACGCAGGTTCTTCGCAATAATCCTTCCGTCCGGATCAAGCAGTAGTGAAAAGGGAATTGCTGTGATATTATACGTCTTGGCTGCTTCCGATTGCCAGTATTTCAGATCGGATACGTGGGTCCATGTCAAATTATCCTGCTCAATTCCTTGTAGCCAATCCTGCCTGTTTCGATCGAGAGAAACGCCATACACAGTAAATCCATCATCTTTATACTTCTGATAGGCTCTCACTATATTGGGATTCTCCTGACGACAAGGACCACACCACTTTGCCCAGAAGTCGACAAGAACATACTTTCCCCGCAGCGATGATAAACTCACTATCTCACCGTCGGGGTTTGGGAGTGAAATCTCCGGAGCAAGTTCGCCGACCGCCGTCAACTTCATCCGATCGACAAAGGTGACAAAGTCCTTAGCAAAGGAGTAGTCGCTCCACTCCTTCCGGAGTTTATCGGCCACTTTGACGTACACATCGTAGTACGCATCCCGATCGAGTGTATTGTTCTGCAGAAGATTGATGACTGCAAGGCTGGGTGATTTTTCCACCAGCAGCGAAGCAATCTGGTCATTGTATTTCTTTGCAATAGACTGGTACTCCATTCGAAGTTTATCCATCGTGACTTCATCGCGCCGCTGTGCTGCGACCGTGAACCGTTCATTCAGGCTGAGTACCTCTGGATCTTCGTTGACAGCCGCCTGAATCTGCTGCACGCGGTTAATAAGATCAATATCGGGCGATCCCTTGATTTCCGTGAATCCCTGCTGACTATTTCCGTCGACGTTGACCTCAATATCGCTTTTGTGAAGAATAAGCGTGACGATCTGCTTGTTGTAAAAATTCATCCGGTAGTACCCGGGCTGGTTTAACGTCAGTTGCTTCGAGAATGTATAATCCGACTTCAGCGTCACCGTGTCTTTCCATCCTTCGACACCATCCTGGCGAAGTTCCTGGATTACGATGGTTCCGGACTGAGGATATCCAACCTTACCGCTAACGGTTATGGACCAACTGTTGGCGCTTCCCTGCTCCCCTTTCCCGTTCGTGGAGCACGACAGGCAAAGGCCCACCAGGCACAGTATCAGAGACTTGAGAACTACCGAACTGCTGCTGTATTTTTTCATATCGTTTGTATCAATGGAACATTGGGCAAGTGCACCTCACAAAGGTAATAAAGGTACAGCAAAGTGCTATTGCCGCGACTTGCGCCCCTGAGCGGCGTGCTGCTGGCGGGCTTGCTCGAGCTTTTCCGTGATCAGGGCGCTGGCCATCTTCGGATCGGCTTTACCACGCGTGCGCTTCATCACTTCTCCCATAAACATGGCGACAATACCTTTCTTTCCGTTTATGTATTGCTCTACCTTCAACGGGAATTCGCGAATCACTTCTTCGACGACGGGTAAGATTGAACGCTCGTCCCGCTCCTGAAGGAGATTCAATTTCTGAGCAACCTCGAGAGGTTCGGCTTTCGGCGCCTCAACCATAGCCGGAAACAAACGCTGGGAAGCCAACGTGTAACTGATTTTTCCTTCCTCTACCAGCGCAATAATTGCGGCGAGAGTTGCTGGCTCAAGAGGAAACTCCCGTGCAGAGAGGTCGTGCTCATTAAGGTAAGACTTTACGGGACCCATAACCCAGTTACTGGCCGACTTATAGTGCGATGTAGTCTGACATACCTCCTGAAAATACCATGCTACGTCTGCGCTATCTGTTAGCACCTGAGCGTCGTACGCGGGAAGTCCGAATTCCTGCACGAACCGTTCAGCCAACTCTCGCGGAAGAGCGGGCATTGACACGCGGATCTCGGTCAGCCATTCGTCAGACACCGTGACAGGACTCAGATCCGGATCGGGGAAATAGCGATAATCGTTCATCTCCTCCTTCGTCCGCATTCCGAACGTCTTACCCGAGCTTACGTCAAACGTGCGCGTCTCCGAGAGAATGGTTTCTCCGGCTTCAACCGCAGCAATCTGACGCTCAATTTCATAATCGATTGCACGCTGCACGTTGCGAATCGAGTTCATATTCTTTATTTCCACTTTCCGTCCCAACGTAGTCGCTCCGCGAAGCATCACCGAGACGTTCGCATCACAACGTAGAGAGCCCTCTTCCATGTTTCCGTCACAAATGCCCAGGTAGCGGACCATCTTTCTGATCTCGGCCATCAACGCAGCAGCTTCCTCCGACGACTGAATACAAGGCTCGGTCACTATTTCGATCAGGGGCACTCCTGCCCGGTTGAGATCGACAAATGTGTCGTCCTCCTCAGCAAGGTGCAATGACTTCCCCGCATCCTCTTCTAGATGAATTCGGTTGAGCTGGACATCGCGTGTACCGTCGCCAATGTTCACGGTAATGTATCCACCGACACAAATCGGGGTTCGGTCCTGGGTAAGCTGATATCCCTTTGGAAGGTCCGGATAAAAGTAGTTCTTCCTGTCAAAGATGTTGTACCGACTGATTTCAGAGTGGCACGCGATTCCCATGCGAATTGCATACTCGAGTGCTTTGCGGTTGAGTTTCGGCAACGTACCCGGGTGCGCCAATGATATTGCGCTGATTGTCGTATTAGGCTCATGTCCGAACGCTACGGCATCGGCGACAAACACTTTGCTCACCGTAGCAAGCTGCGCATGCACTTCCAGACCGATAACGGCCGTATATTTATCCCGAATAGATTGATTCATGACGAAATTTTAAGACTGCGCACCGATAAGTCGCCGTGCATTTTCCAGCGCGGTCTGAAGACCCTCCAGATTCTTTCCTCCTGCCGTAGCGTAGAACGCCTGGCCACCGCCTCCTCCCTGTATATCCCGGGCGAGTTCTTTAACCATGTTCCCGGCGTGGAAACGGTTTGTCCCGGCGAGTTTCTCACCCAGCATAACCGTAAGCAATGGCTTACCCTCGATCTCGGCACCAAGCACCAGCAGAAGGTCATCGAATTGGTTACGCAGTGCGTAGGCAATATTCTTCACCGCTTCGGCGGTAGGTGCGTTAATACGTTCAACTATTTCTGTGTAGTCGCCCCGTTGTACAGCGCGACTCGCAAGCCCGTCTTTGATGCGGTTTGCCTGTTCGATCTGCAGCGCTTCTATCCTCTTTTCGAGAGCGTGCTTTTCTTCGGCCAATCCCCTAACGGCCGCTACGAGATCACGGGGATTCCGCAGCGTTTGTTTAACTTCGCTAAGGAGCGCAAGCGAATCACGTACATAGCGTTCGGCTCCCTCTCCGGTCAGCGCCTCAATACGTCTGACCCCTGCAGCGACGGAGCTTTCAGCAACGATCTTGAACAATCCGATGTGTCCGGTAGCCGGTACGTGCGTTCCTCCACACAGTTCAACTGAAAACTCCGGATCGAATGTAATAACCCGTACGAAGTCGCCATACTTTTCGCCGAACAACGCCATCGCCCCCAGAGCCTTTGCTTGCTCGATGGGTACGTTCCGTTTTTCATCCAGTGCGATGTTCTCGCGAATTTTTCGGTTTACAATTTCTTCAACGCGCGTAATCTCTTCCGGCTGCATCGCCGAAAAGTGCGAAAAGTCGAAGCGAAGCATTTCAGGACTTACCAACGACCCTTTTTGCTCTACGTGTTTTCCAAGTACTTCGCGCAGCGCAGCGTGGAGAAGGTGCGTGGCCGAGTGGTTGTTCATGGTATCATAGCGACGCCGGGCATCCACGGCAGCGTTGAAAGCTGCGGTGAGGTTCGATGGAAGTTTATCGACAAGATGGATAATCAACTCATTCTCTTTCCGCGTATCGCGTATTGCGATACGCTCACCATCTGCTTCGATGAAGCCCGTATCTCCTACCTGCCCACCACTTTCGGCGTAGAACGGGGTACGGTCAAATACCAGCTGAAAAAGCTCCTTGTTCTTTTGTTTGATCGCGCGGTATTTCACCACACGAACCTGCGCCGTAAGATGTTCGTATCCAATGAAGGTGGTCGCCTCATCTTCGCCGACGGAGATCCAGTCACCGGTTTCTTTTGCTGCATCTGCCTTTGAACGCGACTTTTGCTTCTCCATCTCGCGATTGAAGCCGGCTTCATCCACCTCGATTCCGCGTTCACGAGCGATAAGGGAAGTGAGGTCAAACGGAAAGCCAAAGGTATCATAAAGCTCAAAAGCCTGTTCGCCCGAAATTTTGTTGCCCTTCAGGTCGGCCTGAATGAGTTCCATGCGCTTCAGTCCCTTATCGAGGGTCCGAAGGAAGGCCGTCTCCTCCTCGAAAATCACCCGTCTTACGTAGTCCTCCTGCGCCTTCAATTCGGGGAAAGCTTCCTTCATTTGATCAGCAAGAACCGCGACGAGCTTGTGCATGAAGGGTTCTTTGAAATGGAGGAACGTGAATGCATAGCGCACAGCTCTTCGGAGAATACGACGGATAACATACCCGGCTCCTGTATTAGAGGGTAATTGTCCGTCTGCGATAGCGAAGGCCACAGCACGCACGTGGTCGGCAACGACACGCATTGCGATGTCTGTTTCTTCGGCCTGTTTATAGGCAACACCTGCCGACTGGCTGATGAAGTCAATCAGGGGAGAGAAAACATCGGTATCATAGTTCGAAGTTTTCCGTTGAATCGCCATGCACAGGCGTTCAAAACCCATCCCTGTATCAACGTGCTTCGCAGGAAGTTTTTCAAGTGATCCATCCGCCTTCCGGTTGAACTCCATGAACACCAGGTTCCAGATTTCAATCACCTGCGGATGCCCCGTATTTACGAGCACATGCCCGGGCGTTTGGGCCACCTCCTCGTCCGACCGAAGGTCGATGTGTATCTCCGAACAAGGACCGCAGGGACCGGTATCCCCCATCTCCCAGAAGTTATCTTTCTTATTGCCTCGAAGAATGCGCTCCTCGGGAAGAATGGCTGCCCAGTAATCGAAGGCCTCCTGGTCGAAAGGGAGGTTTTCGGAAGCATCTCCCTCAAAAACCGTCACATAGAGACGCTCAGTGGGCAATTTATATTCGTCGGTGAGCAGTTCCCAAGCCCAGGCAATCGCCTCCTTTTTGAAATAATCACCGAACGACCAGTTCCCCAGCATTTCAAACATCGTGTGATGGTAGGTATCGATCCCTACTTCCTCGAGGTCGTTGTGTTTACCGCTTACCCGGAGACACTTTTGCGTATCCGCGATACGAGTTGCCTTGGGAGCGGCATGTCCCAGGAAATTGTCTTTGAACTGAACCATCCCTGAGTTGGTAAAAAGCAGGGTTGGGTCATTCTTCAGCACGAGTGGCGCCGAAGGAACAATCAGGTGTTGTTTTCTTTCGAAAAACTGTAAAAAAGTACGTCTAACAGATCCAGCGTCCATCCAAAAGCCCGGTTTAAGCGACAATTCTAGGTTTTTTTCTATATTAGCCCGCTAATTCGTTGCCTTTCACCTGAGTAACGGATTAGCAAGCCACAAAAATAAGGTCAGTTGCCGAGAAAGCGCACTAAGCACTGCTTTTTTTGTGGTTCGACCAAACCTGAAGTGAACGCTGCGAATGCGAAAAAGTCTATATCGTTATAACCACGATACGTGCCAATATGAACGCGTGCGAATTACGGCCGGCGGGGTTGTCTGGTATGTACTGGGCGTTGTAACTATTGGAGCCTTCTTTCTCGTAGGTCTGTTGTTCTTGCATGATTTCATCGTAGAGACAGAAAACGAACAACGCCTCACCCGTGAGAATCGCGCACTTCGTCGTCACCACTCGATTCTGACCGCCGAACTCACCACACTTCAGCCTGTGCTCACCTCCCTTCAGCAAAAAGACCAATCTCTTCACAGGAAGTTTTTCGGGACGCTTCCACGTCGGCAGACCGCTGACACGACACGAGCGTCAAAGCAAGCGCTTTTGCTGGCCGATAGCCAGACGTTCCGTGAGCAGGTATCCCTACTGGGTGCACATTCCGACCGACTACTCAACCGCTCAGGCATGTCGTCGCATTTCTTTGCGACTTCACTTTCACTGAAGAAAGATGACCTCGAGCGGCTAGCACGGACGCCTACCCTTCAACCCGTTCATCCCTGGAATGCGGATCACTTGATTTCCGGCTTTGGCATGCGCATCAATCCCTTTCATAAGGGCCTCTATATGCACGCGGGAGTTGATATCGCGGCTCCCCGGGGCACACCGGTTGTGGCTACAGCCTCCGGCCGTATTTCACAGCTCAAACGCAGCGACTTACAGGCAGGCTACGGAAATTATCTGGAGATCGACCACGGCAACGGTTTGATTACGCGCTACGCGCATCTCGAAGACATCGCCGTTCGTTACGGAGCACGCGTCGAGAAAGGCGATACGATTGCGAGCGTAGGAAGTACCGGTGGCTCCATCGCCCCGCACTTGCACTACGAAGTGCTCCGTGATGGTGACAACGTTGATCCCGTCTATTATATGGTCGAAGGGCTGACCGCCGACGAACATTATGAACTGACGACAAAGAGTCACCAACAAAACCAATCTCTCGACTGATGGCCTCCAGGTTCCGCTATAACAAAGAAACATGCCGGTACGAACCTTATGTCGTTACCGGAAGCATTCTGGCGCGGCGGATTCTGATTTTCTTCGCCATTTCATTTGCGGTGGCTGTTGCCGCCTATGTTTATACCGTACGTCTGGTTCCGTCACTAAATGAGCTGTTCCTCGCAGAAGAGAATCATCGCCTGAAGATTGAATGGGACATTCTACGCGATCAAATTGATGAGGCTAACGGAGTTCTTGCCCAACTCATCGAAAAAGGCGATCACAACTATCGTGTAATTCTCGATTCCCAACCGCTCGAAGCAAGCATCAGGGAAGCCGGGATTGGAGGAAGCGAGAAGATCAACAAGGCGCAACTCGCGCAGTTTCCGACTATTCTTCAACAGTATGAAAAGTTTGAAAAGCTGAAAAACCAATTACAGGTTGAGTTGCAGTCGTTCGATGAAATCGCCGAACTCTATGAGGAGAAGAGCAAAATGTGGGCGACACGTCCTGCGATTCAGCCTATCAGCAATAAAACACTGACCCGCCTGCACGCGACATACGGTGAGCGCTTTCACCCCCTGCTTGGCTATGTCCGTGACCACAAAGGGCTCGACTTCGCCGCCGATATCGGTACGCCGATCTATGCCACGGGCGATGGCGTTGTGAAGGCTGCGTATTTCTCCGGCAGCTTTGGCAATGTGATTTTCCTTGACCACGGCTACGGATATGAAACGCGTTACGCTCACCTGTCACAATTCAGGGTCAAAAAGGGCGACCGTGTCAACCGGGGCGACATCATCGGACTGGTTGGAAATACCGGTCTGTCACGCGGACCCCATCTTCACTACGAAGTCCTTTACCAGGGACGTCACATCAATCCCATCAACTTCTTCCAGCGCGACCTGAGCAACAAGGAGTACGAGAAACTCGTCGAAGAAGGCAGTAAGAACAACGAATCACTCGACTAACTGTTTCTCAAACTCACGGATTCTCCGTTTCTTTGCCGTTCTCTAACGGTAAGCCTTCGCATGCGGAAGTTATTTTTTCTCACGTGGTGTATAATGGCGCCGCTGGCGCTTTTCTCGCAGGCAATTCCAGTGCGAATGGATACCCTTCCTATTCCCGAGCAACCTCTTGCAGAAGAGCAGGCTCCGCATCCAACCGTCGCTTTGCCCGACACCGTCACTATTATTGGGGTGGGTGATATTATGATGGGGACCGATTATCCCGAAAACCGCCTACCTCCCGACGATGGCCGGTTTCTGATGGCCGCAGTAGCGCATATTCTTCGCGATGCCGATGTCACCTTCGGAAATCTCGAAGGAACGTTGCTCGACGAAGGTGGAATCCCGAAACGATGTCGCGACCCTAAGGTATGCTACGCATTCCGATCCCCTACGCGTTACGTGCAAAACCTTGTTGATGCGGGGTTCGACATGGTTAGCCTCGCCAATAACCACGCCGGCGATATGGGCCAGCCCGGACGGGACACTACGATGAGAACACTGGAGCGCGCCGGAATTCTGCACGCAGGGCAACTCGAAGTGCCCACTGCAATACTCGTCAAAGACAGTATTCGCTACGGCCTTGCGGCATTCGCTCCTAACACAAATTGCGTTCAGATCAACGACCTGGAAGGTGCGCGACGTATTATTCGCGAACTCGATTCACTCGTCGATATCGTCATTGTGTCGTTCCACGGTGGCGCCGAAGGAGCTAAGCACCAACATGTTCCCCGCGCCCATGAAATCTATTACGGCGAGGACCGCGGCGACGTGTATGCTTTCTCGCACGCCCTTATTGACGAAGGCGCCGATATTGTCTTTGGTCACGGCCCACACGTAACCCGGGCAGTTGAAGTGTACAACAACAGGTTTATCGCCTACAGCCTCGGCAATTTCTGCACGTATAAGGGAATTAACGTGGCCGGGGTCAATGGCCTCGCCCCTATAATAAAGGTATTCACCGATCGCGAAGGCGCTTTTTTGAAGGCTGAGATTGTCCCAACGATTCAGAATCACCAAACAGGCGTTCAAATAGACCCGGCAAAAAGGGTAATACAAATCATACGCGAACTCACCCAGAAAGATTTTCCGGAGACCCAGATCCGAATTGACGATGATGGTTTAATTAATTATATTGGTCTGTAAACATGGCGTATAAGGAAAAAGAAATAGAGAAGCTGTATTACTCCATTGGAGAAGTCGCCGAAATGTTCACGGTTGCTCCTTCCCTTATCCGTTTCTGGGAATCCGAGTTCGACATCATCCGGCCGAAGAAGAACAGAAAAGGCAACAGACAATTCACAAAAGAAGATATCAACAACGTTCGTCTCATCTATCACCTGGTCAAGGAAAAGGGCTTTACCCTGCAGGGCGCGAAGGAAATGCTTCGTCACGACGCCCAGGCGGTTAAAGACAAAATGGAAATGATCGATTCCCTCAGGAATGTAAGAAGCTTCCTGATCGAGCTGCGCGATCGACTTTAGCGGACTTTCTCATACGGTAGGCACACCTGCCTTCAACATAAGACCCTCTGCGCATGGACCAGAACCGCCTTGCGTTACTCGCCTTGCATTTTATTCCGGGGCTGGGAGACCGCCTGATTCGTCAGCTCGTGAGCTATTGTGGCACGGCCGAGAAAGTTTTCAACACCCCGCGGGGCAAACTCCTGAAGATTCCGGGCATCGGTCGCATAACCGCTGATGCCATTGCCTCAGGAAAACCCGTTTCCCGGGCGGAACGCGAAGTACGCCTCGCCGAGCGCGAAAAAGCGGAACTACTCTTCTTTACAGACGCCCGTTATCCCGCAAGGCTTCGACATGCGGCCGATGCGCCAACATTGTTGTACATCAAAGGCAACATTGACTTTGAGAACCCGAAAACAATAGCCATTGTGGGAACGCGTCAGTCTACTGTCTATGGGCGTACCTGCGTGGAGCAGTTTGTTGAAGAGCTCGTCGCCCATGGTGCCCTGATCGTCAGCGGGCTCGCCTATGGGATCGATATCCACGCTCACAAGCAGGCCTTGCGTCACAACCTTCCGACAATCGGTGTACTGGGCAGCGGGCTCGACGTCGTCTACCCCGCCTCCCATCGCGAGGTGGCCTACCGCATGATGGAAAACGGTGGCATTCTTTCCGAACATCCTTTTGGCACCGCTCCGGACGCGCACAACTTTCCCGCCCGGAACCGGATTGTCGCGGCGCTCGCTGATGCCATCGTCATCGTCGAAGCCGCCGAGAAAGGAGGAGCGCTAATTACGGCCGACATCGCGAACAGCTACAACAAAGACGTCTTCGCCTTTCCGGGGAACGTAGGACAGAGTCAGTCGGCTGGCTGCAACAATCTTATCAAATCCAATCGCGCTCACCTTATTACTTCCTGCCAGGACCTCGCCTATATTATGAATTGGGAGATCGAAATGAATCCAAAAAAAGAATCAAATCCCTGGGATGGGCTCTCGCCAGAAGAAGAAATCGTTGCGACGACATTGCTTCAGAACAATTCAAAACTAGTCATTGACGAGTTAAGCTGGCGCAGCAACATTCCGCTAACCCGTCTCGCGTCCATACTCCTTGCGCTGGAGTTTAAAGGATTGGTATCATCGCTCCCCGGCAAAATTTACAAACTGAACCGGTGAGCCGAGATTATTCAAATATTGACGCTGCTATCGCCATGGCTCGATCAAGTTCGCCTTGTTCAATTCCTGTATCAACGCCCTGGCTAGTGAAGAAATCGACGAGGGTCTCGGTTGCGATGTTGCCGACAAGTTGATCACCAGCCATCGGACAACCGCCAAAACCACGAAGGGCACCATCAAATCGTCGGCAACCACCCCGCCACGCCGCGGCAATCTTCGCGTGGGCTGTGTCAGGCCGCGAATGTAAATGGACACCAATTTCCAGGTCGGTAAACGTCTGCGACACGGCGTTGAACAAAGTCTCAACTTCCGTCTCTGTAGCAACTCCAACCGTATCGGCCAATGAAATCACATCAGCCCCCATTTCACCCAACCGTCCGACATAGTCGACAACTGTCGCTGTTTCGTACGGATCCCCATAAGGGTTTCCGAACCCCATGCTGATATAGACGACAAGCTTCTGGTTGGCCTTTACACAAATCTCCTTGATTGCGCGAAGCTCCTCCATTGCCATCGCAATTGATTTGTTTGTGTTCCGTTTTTGAAAAGTCTCGGAAATTGAGAGCGGAAAGCCGAGGAAACGGATAGCACTATGTGCCGATGCGTCTTCCGCTCCCCGGATGTTGGCGACGATCGCTAGTAGTCCGGTACTTGTATTTCCCGTCTCGAGGCCCCTAAGGACTTGCGCCGTATCGGCCATCTGCGGAATAGCCTTGGGCGACACGAAGCTTCCAAAATCGATGGTATGGAAACCAACTCTCAGCAATGCGTTTATGTAATCAATCTTCCGCTCGGTCGGGATGAACCGCTCCATTCCTTGCATAGCATCGCGCGGGCACTCAATAATTTTTACGCTGGCTGCCATTTATCGGTGAAATCGTTAGCTTAAAGATTGATAAAATACAGGTAAATCAAAACCACAGCCTTATCCATTAAATTAACGCTCCGCAATGTCGTTAGTCGGCAGGTACTCCTCTCTTGGCATATCTGCGTCGATTAATAGGATATTAGGTAACCCCACATGCCACTAACCGAACTCACAGAACCTCTTGGGCTGAAGCGCGCTGGCCATCTTCTGCGGCGGACGACCTTCGGCTTTACGAGAAGCGATGTCGACACTTTTGCCACGCTCACGCCACGGCAGGCCGCCGAGCGACTGTACAGACAGTTACTCCCGATGCCCGAACCCCCTATTGATCCCCGCACTGGCGACGAGTGGGTAACACGGGGCGCCACCAGCGCCAACAGTGAAGAGGACCAACTACAAGGCTACTTCAAGGCCTGGTTCATCGGTCAGATGCTTTCGGTGCAGGCCACGCCCTCGCTGGCCCTCGCACAGTCGGCCCGCGAGCGCATCGTCTTCTTTTTGCACACGCACTTCACAGCAATACAATCCAAGATCAACAACAGTCGTGCGCTATACTTTCAAAACCAACTCCTTCGAACCTTCGCGCTTGATGCCCTCAACACTAATCCACGGATCAATTTCAAGGAGCTTTCAACTCTGATCAGCGTTGATAATGCCATGTTACTCCATCTCGACGGACACCTCAACGTCAAGGGGAGTCCGAACGAAAACTATGCCCGCGAGTTTATGGAACTGTTCTCGATTGGGCGGGGGCTCGAAGGCAACGTTCCGACCCCGGTCGAGCCCGGCGATTATGTGGTCTTCAAGGAACAGGACGTGCAGGCTGCGGCTCGTGTCTTTTCCGGTTGGACGGTCGACGACCAATTCGAAACAATAGATGTTCTTACCCTGTTGCCTCGCGGAAAAGTCAGAGGAAATCCATTGAACGCTTCAGGACACGACAACAACATAAAAGAGTTCAGCGATCGCTTTAATCACCACATTATTCAACCCGATCCTTCGCTACTGAATGGCGAACAAGCTACGGAAGAGAGTGCGCTCGACGAAATCCGTAAACTTGTTGATCTGATATACAGCAACCCGGAAACTGCGCGCAACATTTGTCGCAAAGTATATCGATTCTTCTGCTATGCTCCGCACGATCCCGAACACAGCAAGGCCCTCGACGATACCATAATCGACGCGATGGCCGAAGTGTTCGTCAATGCTGGCTATAAATTGCAACCGGTTATTGAGGCACTAATCTGCAGTCAGCACTTTTACGAGGCCGGTGAAACCATCAAAAACTTCGGAGGAATCATCAAATCTCCCCTCGATCTGGTAACCGGCACACTGCGCTTTTTCGGTGTTACGGTTCCTGATATTCAAACGAACCCCGAAGCCTTCTATGCATTTACAGGGAAAATCAACAGCATTCTCGAAGACTTGGGGCTCCCCTTTTTTGAACCCTACGATGTAGCCGGTTACGAGGCCTATCACCAGTTTCCGGTTTACCACCGAAGCTGGATCACCCCCAACTTCCTGGCAAGACGGTACGCTTTCATCCGAAGTGTGTTTAATACAATGGATGACCTGTTTACTGTCGACGCCCACGCGTTTGTCAGGGATGAGTTCGCCGACGTCGCCGCCGACGCCCGAACGCTGATCACAAGCCTCGCTTCCTATTTATTTCCAATGACCGACAATCTCAGTTTTGATAACGATTTGGACGAAAGTGCGTCACTAACGGCGCAACGCCTTAATTATTTCAAAGAGCGGTTTCTGCAGGAGTTCGATGAATCCTATTGGACCGTGCGTTGGAATATTAATGCCTCCGATTTGCGTGAGCAGCTCGACTTGCTGTTTAACGCAATGCTTCAGTCACCCGAGTACCAGCTTACATAATTCTTATGAACCGAGGTCGCAGACGATTTCTCAAACAGCTTCCGGCAGCGGTAGGGCTTCCCTTTGCCTTGGCCGGAGTACCGATAAGTGTGATGGCTGAAAATGCCTTCACCCGCCTGGCCCGAAGAAGCAGCATCGATGACCGGGTGCTTATTATCCTCCAGATGCATGGAGGGAACGATGGTCTCAATTGTCTTATTCCGGTAAGCGACTATGAACTCTATTACAGTCGACGCGCCAACATCGCTATTCCCGCGCGGAACAGCGCCCGCAAATATATCGAACTGGACAGCACTCTTCCGCCCGAACAACAGGTCGGCTTACACCCCGACATGCAGGCTATAAAGTCTCTATACGACCAGGGACGGGTAACGATGGTCCAGGGTGTATCCTATAAAAACAATAACGGGTCGCACTTCCGCGGTCGCGACATCCTCTTTATGGGCGGTGCGCACGACGAATATCTGCAATCGGGATGGGTCGGAAGATACCTCCAACAGGAACTCGCCCCTCAGCGATACCCCGAAGACTTCCCTAACACGGCGATGCCGGATCCGCTTGCCATTGAAATGGGAAGTGATGTATCCCTGGTTTTCCATCAGGAAGGCAACATTCCCACGTCTATCTCCATTCACGACCCGGCAGGGTTTGCCCGAATGGTGAACGAACTGGAAGGCTTCGTTGACGAAGAACTCGACCCGCGTGGCGTACCCCCGGAGCATCTTCGCGACTCCCGATACTTTGATGAGCTGAACTGGATTCTAAGCCTGGAAGACAAATCCAAAGACTACGCGCAACGTCTGGCCGAAGTTTATGAAGCCGGGTCAAAGATCAGCGGCTACAAAAACTATCCCGAAAAATATCCCTTTAACGCGCCCAGGGGAAGCACCGTTAACAGCCTTACTCCTCAACTTCAGATTATCGCCAGACTCCTGTCGGGTGGATGCAAGACGAAAGTCTTTCTTGTGAAGATTGGAGGATTCGACACGCACGCTGATCAGGTAGAGCCTTATGATCCGACCATGGGGTTGCACGCAGCACTAATGTACCATATATCGTCCGCAATGCGCGCATTTCAGGAAGACCTCAAACTTCGGGGTCTTGAGGACCGGGTACTCACAGTAACCACCTCGGAATTCGGACGTCGGGTCTATTCGAATGGAAGCTACGGGACTGACCACGGAACCGGTGCACCGATGTTCGTTTTCGGAAAAGGTGCACAAGGCGGAATGGTTGGGACCGTTCCTGATCTGATGAAATCAAACGTCGAAATGCAGTACGACTACCGTCTTATCTATGCGAACATCATGAAAGACTGGATGGGTGTGCCTGACAATCGCCTCGATGAAATATTCCCGGGGATCATGTCCACCGGAACGAGCGACGGTGTATTGTTTACTCCCCTACCTATCGCAAGTTCGGTGATCACAGGTGCCGACGATTTTGTTGCCGGACGGTTTGCACTAGACCCTTGCTACCCTAATCCGGCAAAGGATTTCGTTACCTTCAGTTTCCGCATTAATCACTCACAACACGTGGCGCTGACGCTGTACAACGGAGAGGGACGAAAGATACGCACGCTTGCTACCGGAAACTATCCGCCCGGCCCTCACCGCATAGAGGCTCCGGTATATGATCTTCCTCCGGGCCAGTACTGGTATGAATTGCGTAGCGGTTTTTTCAAAGACACCCGTTCACTTATTATCACTCAGTAAAATGAAATACGCACTTCCGGTTCTTGTCCTGCTTTTCGCTACGACCCCATTATTCGGACAACGTGCGCAAAAGCGCCCCTCGGGATTCAATCAGGCTCGAAATCAATCGTATGTGTTTCTGGAAAAACAGTGGTGGCTTGGCTTTCGTGCCGGCGTAAATGTTTCGGATGCCATCGTCAAGACAGGGCATCAGGTGATTGTTCCGACAAATTACGAGGCGACTTCTATCGCCAAAAGTTACCGTCGTTATGCAGATCCCGGTTTCCAGGCTACCCTCGAAGCCGCATTCAACTTCCGCACCCTTTCGGTGAGTATTCAACCAACCTTCCGAACGAGTCGCGTTGTTTACACCAACACATACCGATGGGCTGACAGCGATAACACCAGTAACCACTTAGAGCTCGACTACGAGCAGACCACCCGGCTCGCTTATGTCGACTGGCCTCTGCTCGTTAGGTACGAATTCGCCGTCGGGAGCGTTCGTCCATACCTGCAGACAGGGATCTACTCTTCGCTGCGCGTCGACGGAAGCAATACCATTCTTGTCTCCGGAGTTGACAATGCTTCCGGGGGAGACAATGCTTTTAAGCAGGAACCACTCGAAGTACGAGCTTCCCGTCTGTATGCTCAGCACCACTGGGGACTGATTGCCGGGGGCGGCCTGTTTTACAACCTCGGGAATGTGCGATTGAACCTGGAAGTGCTCTACAAGAAAGGAATGAGCAATGCCGCCTCGCCAGGCAACCGATACCGCAACGATCGGCTTACGGGGGTTGGCGATGTGCCCGACGATTTTCATCTTAACAGTATTTCCGTGTCGGCCGGGTGTCTTTTCCCCCTCCGATTTCTACAAAGCGGTTTCAAATCCATGATCGACTGACCATGAAGATTCATCTTTACCTGACAAACCACCGGCGCACGACCACGGCATTGCTGGCCGTGTTTTCCTTGAGTTTGCTATCATGCGCGGAAGACGCGGAGCCAGATCCGGTCACAACACCTATTTCTGTTGTATACGATGACAACGAATATTCGGCCGGGTTCTGCCCGATCGATGTGGTGGAGACAAGTGACGAAGGGTTCCTGGTGCTGGCCGAAAGGAAGTTGCGAGACGTACACTGGTCGGGAATCTATCTTTTGAAATCCGACCGCGGGGGAGTATTTCAAGCCGCCAGTTCCCCTGATGAACACTATGTGAACCCCATCGGTCCGTTAATGGCGCGCGACGAGGGGTACGCATTCCTGGCAATGGACCGTGAAAGCCAGGAGGCTGTTATTATCAACGTAGACATTACCGGACAGATCACGGAGACGACACCAATTCCAGGGATCACCTATCCGGCCGCAGCTGGTCTTGATGGACAAAACATCCTGCTGCTCAGCTACGACCACGTCGACCGCAAATCGGTTGTCTCGCGCCACACTTTCGACGGAACAACGGTCGGCGCGCGCATCTCGTTTGGCATTGGTGCCGGCGACCAAACCGAAGAGCCCGTCATGAACCATTTCGCACGAACGGGGCGTCGGTTCCCGTTTCAGGTGGGTAAAACTGCGGGCTCGTACTACTTCAACGGATTTTACAACTATACATTTTCGTTAGTGTTCACTGACCTGCAATCGGAAGACCCTATCGGTGTGGTTTACGGAAATCAGGATGACGGAGGGTTCAGTGCCGTCCAACCTCTTGGTGGAAACACCTTTGCGTTGGCGCGCTTCAATTTTGGAGACAACTATCTCCTGCCACGAACCGATGTTCCCAGCAATACGTTGGCCTCCGCCGGAAATTTGGGGGGATTTACTTTTCCGGAGATGACCCCTGACGCCCCCGTCAGGATTCTTTCCACCGCTATCGACAACCGCGAAGTCGTGATCTATGCAACCAATACCCGAAGCAAGCAAGTAGCTCTATACATCTACGACGCTTTAACCGGCACATTCCTCTCGGCCCGTTACCTCGGCTTCTCAAACCCTTATGAAGTAGGCGGAGTGATGCGGACGGAAGATGGCGGACTCGTCGTGACTGCTACGACCTGGCTGGCCGGACGGTTTCCGCGGATAAGTCTGTTCAAACTGCCCGGGGATGAACTTCGTAAACTCGTGAAATGAATTTTCATGCTACCTTTGACGCCGGAGGCCTTGTCATGAAAGTAGAAGAAAACGTCGACCTGTTCCCCTTTAATACGTTCGGCATACACGCACGCGCAAGGTATTTCGCGACCGTCACGACCCGGGAAGAGGTACAGAAGTTACTGGAGCACGATCTCTTTCGCAGCCATCAACGGCTGTTTCTGGGAGGCGGAAGCAATGTACTTTTCACCGACGACTTTAACGGCCTTGTCGTTAAGAACGCGGTCACAGGCATCTCGGTGGTCAGCGAAGACGACACATCCATCACACTCAACGTTGGTTCCGGAGAAAACTGGCACGCGTTCGTCATGCACTGCGTGAGCCGGGATTACGGCGGAATAGAAAACCTATCGCTCATCCCCGGGACAGTAGGCGCAGCTCCCATGCAGAACATCGGTGCCTACGGGGTTGAGGTGAAAGAAGTCATCGACTATGTCAATGCCATAGAACTCGCTACCGGGAGGGAACGTCGATTCTCGCGTGAAGAGTGCGCCTTCGGGTACCGGGAGAGTATCTTCAAGCTCACGGAACGAGATCAGTTTTTCATCTCAAGTGTTACTTTAACACTCACCAAGAAAACGCATCGGATCAACACAGGCTACGGCGCCATCGCTGATGTGCTACGGGCAAAAGGAATCACTAACCCATCGATCAGCGATGTCAGCAGTGCAGTCGTTGCCATCCGGACCAGCAAGCTTCCCGATCCCGCGCACATCGGGAACGCGGGAAGTTTTTTTAAGAACCCGGTGGTTACCCAACATCACTTCGACACATTAAGCAAAACGTATCCGACCATTCCCTCTTTTCCCGTCGGAGAAGGAAAGGTAAAAGTGCCGGCGGGATGGCTGATAGAACAATGCGGATGGAAGGGCTTTACCCGCGGTAACATCGGCGTTCACAAGAACCAGGCACTCGTTCTTGTTAACTACGGCGGTGGTGAGGGTCGAATGATACGAGCGCTTGCAGAAGAAATTCAATCAAGTGTACAAGAGAAGTTCGGCATACACTTACAACCCGAAGTGAACATCATCGGCTCATGATGCTTCACAACCGTCACTGAAAAAAATCTCTAACAGAAAAATTTTTCAACCAAAATTTTTGCGAATAAGAAAATTGTTATAACTTTTCGTATCGTTTAAACCAAAACATTCAAAACGCTATGGCAAAAACAGCGAAGAAGGCAGCAAAGAAAGCTGTGAAAAAGACAGCGAAGAAGGCTGCTAAGAAAAAGAAGTAATTAGGTTTGACCTAAAGACTTTGCGAAGGGGAGTAAACTTGTTTACTCCCCTTTCTGCTTTTATAGGATCAGCTGATTAGAGCCAAGGTGTCGGGGGTTCGGGACGTGGCACAAAAATTATCCTTGCGATAGCTCATAACAAGAACACTTGGGCCATGACAAAAGCAGCGGCAAAATCATCAGAAGGAAAAACCCGGGCGAAGGCAACGCTCAGCCTCGAACAAGTCAGCGATGAGGCGTTACAAAAACTTCGAGCGCTTGGGCTTGACGAGCAACTTCAACGCGACCTGGAATGGTGCCTGGGAAGTTATCGAAATGACAGCAACCCTGTCGGCCTGTACGGGTGCGTAGAAAGGACGCTTACACTTTTCAAAGAGGAGCGAGAAAAGAAAACCCGGGGCATCACAGCAAAAGCCGTCAACGACCTCGAGAAAGTTCTCAGAGACCGCGACGCCTAGATCATCGGGGTGACGTTCGGCAACATACCGGCATACCGGACCACCTCCACGCCAAATCGCCGGAGAAAGTCGACACCCTCATCACTTTCGATTCCCTTATGCTCGGCATAAGACTTCAGGTATACGACTTTACTGATACCCATCGAAAAAATAATCCGGGCGCAGGCCAGACATGGAGAAAGTGTCACGTAAAGCGTGGCGCCTTCCACCGATGTTTTGTTCTTTACCGCGTAGAGAATGGCGTTTTGCTCAGCATGAATAGCGAGCGAACAACCGCCTTTTGAGTCACGCGGGCAACCTGTATCAGGCCATTCTTCGTCGCAGTTGTGCGTTCCGGAGGGTGGTCCGTTATAGCCAATTGAGATGATTCGGGTGTCTTTTGCAAGTACTGCCCCGACGTGGCGTTTAATACAATGGGAACGGGTAGCGAGGTTAACCGCTAACTCCATGTAGATGTCATCAAAATCTGGCCTGGTCATGCCGGTAAAAATAGGATATTGAACGCCGTGAAAAAATGGCGTCGGGGGTGATAGTGAATGTATTATCTTTATGACTTATGACCATACGTGTTACTCTACTCTTGCTCTTCCTGTGCGCTCTGGGCGAAAGTACCGCCCAGGAAGTTCTCAAGCCACGACCGAGTCCGCTCGCGATTTCCGCGGTCCGCTACAAAGATAACTACCTCAAAGTAACGTATTGTCAACCCCAACGGAAGAATCGAAAGATCTTCGGCGAACTTGTACCGTATGGGAAAGTCTGGCGCACCGGAGCCAACGAAGCTACCGAACTCACGACGACGCGGGATGTCGAGGTCAACGGCCGCATCCTCCGCGCGGGCACCTATTCACTGTTCACAATCCCCGGCCCGGAACGGTGGACTATCATCATTAACAGCGATGTCGGCTTATGGGGAGCCTACAACTACAACGCGGCCCGCGATGTATACCGGTTCGACGTCCCCGCGCAGCCGAGCGAAAAGATATACGACGTTTTCACCATCTTTTTTGACCATCGAAACAATCTGGCCGACCTCATTCTGGCGTGGGATACCGTACAGGTTGCCCTGCCTTTTAAATTCACAAACTGATACCCATGCTAAGACGCGCCCTTACAATTACACCCCTTGTACTTATTACAATAGCCGCCCTCTCGCAGGATATCGCCGAGCTTGAACGCCGAAATGGCTTTAAACACATTAAACTCGGCATGCACATTGACTCATTGGATGCCGAGGTAAAGGTGCGGAAAGAAATTCTTGAGCAAGACCTGTATCCTGCGAAAATCCTCTCCGTCACTGCCCCCGATCTGCAGCGAATTGGGGAGGTGAACGTAAACAAGATCGAAATACGCACCTACAACGACCGCGTCTACCAGATTCAAGTACTAACACAGAAAGACCCCCGGCTGATGAAAGCCCTTGAATCGATTTACGGAAAGTCGGTCTACGACATGAAAAATCAAACCTGGTTCTGGCGGGGGGAAACGCTCATTCTAAAGTTCACAGCATATGGCCGGAACCAGCTCGAATTACTGTTTTCGTCTTATCTTATACTTGACGAGATGAAAGCAGATAAAGAGAAGAAGGTAGATGATATTGCTGACGACTTCTAACCTATAAGGCATACAATTTATCGCAACTACTAAAGGCTACAGCTATGAAAAAAACGGCACTGATCCTGTTGGGATTAACACTCGTCATGGAAGGCATTGCTCAAAAGAAACCCGACCCTAAAGACACGGAAGTCTGGGAGCCCGAACCCAGAATTGTTACACCGGGTGCGACGAACGCGGAACCTCCCTCCGACGCCATTGTGCTTTTCGACGGAAAGGATTTGTCAAAGTGGGCGGACAAAGACGGAAAGACGCCTTCATGGAAAGTGGACGACGGAATCATGACGGTGGTTAAAGGTACCGGCGACATCCGGACGCGAGAGACATTTGGCGACTGTCAGCTGCATATCGAATGGCGTACCCCCACTCAGTTGGAAGGTGAAGGTCAAGGCCGCGGGAATAGCGGAATCTTCTTCTGCGAGAAGTACGAGTTGCAGGTTCTCGACTCCTATAACAACCGAACTTATTCCAACGGACAAGCAGGATCGATCTATAAGCAAACTATTCCCATGGTTAATGCGAGTCGAAAGCCGGGTGAATGGCAAACCTATGATGTCATTTTCATCATGCCGCGGTTTAACAGCGACGGCACCTTGAAAACGCCGGGACGGATTACCGTCTTCCACAATGGTGTTGTCATCCACAACAACACCGAAATCAAGGGTACAACCGAATACATCGGGCCGCCCAAAATCATCGCACATGGTGAAGGTGCCCTTCGCCTGCAGGATCACGGCAACCCTGTAAGCTACAGAAACATCTGGATACGAAGGCTCGACCAATCGGCTGCCGGTAACTGATTGTCAAACGGGTCTTTTACAAGACCCGTTTTTACTTTCTTCCTCCACGCGTCTCCTTTCCACCCCTCGGAAGAGATTAATCGACTAACGCTTTAACAGCTAGTCGCGATCTGCTATTTTTGTGGATTAAGCCGAACCACACAGGCGCTTCGCCTGCGTCATTTAATAGAAATGATTTCAATTACAGACCTGTCGTACTACGTTGGCGGCCGCCCGCTCTATGAAAACGCCAACATGTTTATCCGCCCGAAAGACAAGATCGGACTGATCGGCCTGAACGGCCGGGGAAAATCAACGCTTCTTCGGCTTATCATCGGTGAATACAAACCTGACGGCGGAAGCATAAGTAAAAGCAACGATTGCACCATTGGCTTCCTAAACCAGGATCTCCTGTCGTATCAATCGGACGACGCCATTGTAACCGTTGCCATGCAGGCATTCGGTGACGCAGTAGACACACAGCGCGAAATCGAAAAGACGCTTCACAAGCTTGAGGCGGAATATTCCGACGCTCTCGTCGAAAAGCTTGCCCGCCTCCAGGAGAAGTTCGATAACCTCGATGGTTACTCGATGCAGGCCAAGGCCGAGGAGGTTCTCGAGGGTATAGGCTTTTCAACAGCAGACCTTCACCGTCCACTCCGAGAGTTCTCTGGTGGATGGCGTATGCGGGTAATGTTGGCCAAGCTGCTCCTGGAGAAGCCCTCGCTGTTAATGCTCGACGAGCCAACCAACCACCTTGACCTGCCTTCCATAGAATGGGTGGAAAATTATCTGCGTAACTACGAAGGGGCCGTGATTGTGGTCTCGCACGACCGGACCTTTCTCGACAACGTAGTCAACAAGACCGTCGAAGTAACGCAACAACAGCTGGTTACCTATGACGGAAACTATTCGTTCTACCTTCAGGAAAAGGAACTGCGGGAAGAAATCCAGCAGAACGCCTACGAAAATCAACAACAGAAAATTCGTCAGACCGAAAGATTCATCGAGCGTTTCCGTGCCAAGGCAACGAAGGCCCGGCAAGTGCAATCGCGCATAAAAGCGCTGGAGCGAATGGATAAGGTGGAAGAAGTTGTGAGCGATACTGCAGCAGTAAATTTCCGTTTTCGTTTTACACAACAACCAGGTCGGTTCATTATCAACCTAAAGGACGTTTCCAAGTCGTACGGCTCCCTGGAAATTCTGAAAAATGCTTCGGCTTCGATAGAACGCTCGGATAAGATTGCCCTGATCGGAGCCAACGGTCGCGGGAAGTCTACCCTGCTGCGAATCATTGCCGGAACCGAGCCGGTGCAAGGGGAACGGACACTGGGCTACAATGTCATTCCCGCCTTTTTTGCACAGCACCAACTCGAATCATTGAACATAGAAAATGAGATAATCGAGGAAATGAAGCAGGCCGGATCGGGCAAAACCGAACAAGAGCTGCGAAATGTGTTGGGATGCTTCCTCTTTTCGGACGAAGACCAGTTCAAGAAGATTAAGGTGTTGTCGGGTGGCGAAAAGTCACGCGTAGCCCTGGCCAAGACGTTAATTTCCGAGGCAAACTTCCTCTTACTTGACGAGCCAACCAACCACCTCGATTTTATCTCGGAAAACATCCTTATCCAGGCGTTACAGCAGTACCAGGGAAGCTTCGTAGTCGTATCCCACAACCGCCATTTTGTAAGTCAGATTGCCAATAAAATCTGGTATATCGAAGACAAACAGATTAAAGAGTACCCGGGAACCTATGAAGAGTACGAATATTGGAGAAAGAAGGTGCAGGCCGAAGAAGGAGCGCAGCGTAGTGAGCCTAAGAAACAAAAAACGGAAAAGAAACCCCGGGAATCAAAACCGGATACTTTGTCCGACGACCTCCGCATAAAAAACCTTGAGAAAGACCTGAAGAAAGTCGAGGAAACCATCGCTCGTCTTCAGGACGACAAGTTGAGTATTGAAAACGATATGGCGAAGCCCGAAGTTTACGCCAACTTCGAGAAACTGAATGAAGTGCAGGAAAAGCTCAATCGCGTGACAGAGGAGTTGGATAAAGCGAACGCTAAATGGGAAGAGCTTGCAGAGGAAATTGACAGTCTGAGCTCCTAGCGCTCCGCTCTATTGTTTTCCGCTGTTGTGGTCTGCATAACTTCTGCAGACCTCTTAGCGTCCCGCGTCGGGCTGAATTCCTTTGTCGTCGCGTAGTCGGACTCAAGACGAATACAATTTTGCGCGATATGGCGCTTTTCGGCGCATCCCTCCAGTAGCACACTGATGCCGAGAAGCGCTGTTAAGAACAGCAGTGCGTATAGGGAAGCGTGGATGCGCTTTTGAAGTCGGTTTTCGAGCGTTTCCATTGTCGGGTCAGGGTTTGTACATATTAGACACTCACCCGCTCCCACGGGTTGGAATCAATGAAAGATATATCTGAAACGAAGACCGATATCGAAAGTAAGCGGCGTTGACTGGATACCGAGCTCCGATTTGTAAATCGTATTAAACGGATAGCGGATCCCGGGGTTCAGGGCAACGCGATAGTGATCTGAGAAGCGATAGCTGAGTTCCGTTCCAAACAACCCGCTGAGATTGACCGCCCGGTAAGGAGAGTCTTCACCCGCAGCCTGCGAGGTTCTTGCAAGTTGATCACCGTCTCCCTTAACAGTATTTTGCAAGAAAAGGTCGGTTGCCAAACCAGCATTAACCTGGACTCCAAACGCCTTATCAACAACAAGATACCCCGCTTGCATGGGGATACTTAAATACCGCATACTGTTATTGACGGTATACGGGGCTGAATACACGATCTTTTGGTGCAACTCACTCTCTCTGGCCCCTACCAGTGCGTTGGAGTGCGCAGCCATGAATCGCGACGAGTATCCTGTCGATGTCATTACCACGTTGTCGGTGGTATATTCCGATGCCTGAGTAAGGTAATTTACCCCTCCCTGCAAAACCCATCGGTTGGCAATACGGGTTCCTACGTTCACGCCCATCGAGTACGACATACCCGATGCCTTAGCCTCGTTATCCACAATAGGAGCGGCTACCGATTGAGCCGAAGCAGACATTGCTCTCATGTTGGCGGTTGAGGCATGCACTGTATTAAATGAGCCCGCCGCAAGTCCAATCGACGTCCAGAGCTGTTCGTGACTACCGCTTTCGCGTTCCTTCGACTCCTCGCCGAGATCGCGCGCACGTTGTTCAAGCCTGGCAAGCATAGCCATCACCGGATCCACAACATTTTCTTCTTCTTTCGGCTTGGCGATCACCAATTCGGGACGGCGGTCAGGAATTGTAAGCCGAGGCAGTCGTTCATCGTCGAGTTCAGTAGGAAGATTGGCGAATGCTATCGATGTTTTAGAATGAGCTGCATCGTTGGTGCCTTTGCCTTCGCTCGCGTAAGTTGACTCCGAACGGGTCAACCGCCCTGTATCATCCGAGGCGCGAAGCCCCAACTCAGACGAAGTTCGAGGTCTGACGGAAGACGCGCTCGACTTATCGGAAGAAGCAATGGCAAGGTCGGGGTTAACGAGGGAGGAAGCAGACGGCTCACTTCCCGTTCTTTCCGAGTTGATATTCGGCTGCTGTGCGAAGGATTGGAGATCGGCAGTACTACTTTCAGGAGCAATGCGCAACGAATTCTCTTCAGATTCAGATTGTTCGGCAGCATGCGCCGGAGTTCTGACGGCCAGCTGGTCACCCCGTTTGAACTCCGTCATCTGGTAGTAACCCACCCCTGCAACGGCCAGCGCAAAAGCCACGGATGCCGCCGCGAGCATCTGGTAGAAGAAGATACGTCGCTTTAGCTCGCCACCGCGATGGCGCTCAAGATCCAATTCGATATTGGTCCACACCTGATCGCTCGGCTCCATCTCAGCCTTGCTGAACGCGTCCTTCCACGACTCTTCAAACTTTTCCCTCTCCATATTTTTGATAATATGATGATTCCTTTAGCAGCTTCGCCTGCAGGAGACTTCTTGCCCGTGCATATTGCGACTTCGAAGTCCCTTCCGATATCCCGAGCATCTCTCCAATCTCCTTATGATTGTAACCCTCAATAGCAAAAAGGTTGAAAACGACCTGGCAGCCCTGCGGCAGTGACTGAATCATTTCCAGAAGCTGGGAAAAATGGATTCCGGAGATACTAACCTCGTCCTCAGGAAGGTCGATCTCCTGCACATCAACCATCGGATACAGGTAAAGCTTCTTGCGCTGGCTGTTCAGGGCGGTGTTGACCATTATCCGCGTAATCCAGGTTTCCAGCTTACTCTCCTGCCGGAAATCTTTAAGCGCATGAAACACCTTTACAAATCCCTCCTGAAGTATATCTTCGGCTTCTGCGGTGGTCTTTGAGTAGCGAAGGCAAACGACCAACATCTTCCGGCTGTAACGCTCATAAAGCGCACGCTGGGAGCTCCTGTCGCCGGAGCGACATCCTTCGATAAGCTCTTGTTCACTGAGCAATGTGTGGGCGTTTTGCATATTTGACCCCAAACTCTCCGGAAAGGTTGGAATGGTTTTATACTTTTGTCAGAACTATGAAATTTAAGTCACTGATAATCATTGGCTTGTTAGCGGGATGTTCACCGTTGGGCCAAAGTTCGCTGAATTCCGCGGGCAATCCTAAGTCAATACGTTTTCACGATTTCGCGTACGAACCACAAATCCGAACCATGACCATTAAGCCTGGTTTCGACGACCCGCTTACCTGGCTTGAACCGGCTGCCACGGCAATGGGTGACTGGAATCTTGTACTGGAGTTCGACGACCTGCGTGCCGAACGCGACCAGTATGCCTTGCGAATTGTTCATTGCAACTTCGACTGGACCCGTTCACATCTGATGGATCTCGATTTCCTTCACGACTTCAACGAATTTCCTATCAATGAGTTCGAGTTTTCGGTCGACACCCACATACCTTATGTCCATTACAGTGTTCCTCTTCCGCCGGTCAAGCTACCCGGCAACTATCTGGCTATCGTGTACCGGGAGGGAGACAAGAACGACATCGTCCTGACCAAAAGGTTTATGGTGTATGACAACCGGGTGACCTTTGCTAACGAAAGGAACCTTATGGGCGCGGGGTCAACAACCCAACTGAACCAGCAAATCAATTTCACTATCAACTACGGCCACCTCGACATCATAAACCCTCTTGAGAGGGTAAAGGTCGCTATCCGGCAGAACCGGCGGTGGGATAATATGGCTACCGACGTCAGACCAAGTTTTGTCAGGGAGATCGAGAAGGAATTGGAATACCGCTTCTTTGAATCCGAAAAGATGTTCAAGGGGGGCAACGAATTCAGATTCTTTGATCTTCGATCGCTTCATAACCCCGGGCGAAACGTGGCACAGGTTGACAAGACTCGTGTTCCTTACGAGGTCTATATAGAACGGGACAAGGCGAGAACGCATGAAGTCTACTCTCAGCTTCCCGATTATAACGGTGGTTTCATTCCTGACAATCTTGACTATCGAGACCAGGCTTTCTCCAACTATGCCTATGTGAACTTCACGCTGAGCGCGCCCCAGCCGTGGCGAGGGCCTGTTTATGTCACGGGAGCGTTCAATTACTGGAACCTGAACGACGTTAACCAAATGCAGTACGATTCGTCACAGAGAGAGTATCGGGCGCGTATCCTGTTAAAGCAGGGGTGGTACGACTACCAGTATTTGGTACGCGCCGATGATATTCCGCCTTACGAAATTGAGGGAAGTCACTTCCAGACGGAAAACAGCTACGAAATCTTCGTTTATTATCGTCCCGTTCAACAACAAGCCGATTTGCTGGTGGGCTACGCTCGCCTGGAACGGAACCGTCGCTGATCAGGCATACGACATTTCCTGTTCGGTAGCGGTATGGATAGAGTCGTTGCTCGCTACATCCAGCATGCCAAATCCCTTGTGAGTAAAATAGCCGAGGCCATTTTCATAGAGGAAATGTCTGACTTCCGGTGCCGCGTACAGGACGAACGGGAAGGTGTATCCGCGCACTTCAAACTTGATATCGTTGTCAAAAAGCGGGTATATCCGGGCAAATTTCTTATGCGCGGCCTGAATACGATTGATGTAGTCGCGATCCGGAACCAGTTGAAACTTGTAGAACGAACTCAGTTGCTCCGGTGTATACTTGCCCGTTGCTTCCATCCGCTGCAGCGTTGACTCGTACAATAAGTCGGAGAATTCGTCACTTTCCGGATGAATGAATCTCTTGCCTCGGTCGTCATTGAAAGCGGGAGGAACCAGGACCAGGGGCGACAGGCACAGGAAACGCGCCTCATCCCCTATCTGGACGGGTTCTTCCGGCTCGATACTTTCCGGCTCGAGATGGAGGTTGCCCACGATAAGCTCACGCTGAGCGAACAAAGCCTGTTTAAAGTATTCCAGAAAAACCGGATCGGCGCAGGAAAACACAAGTGTGACGCGGGAAGAATAATAGTGAAGTCCTTTCCGACTCACCCGGGTTTGTCCTTTCAGCCCGGAGAAATTAAACTGATTATAGTCGAGGAATGACTTGTCAGGCCCAAACACCAGAAGTCCTTTAATGACCTGCGCCAATAAATATTGGTGATGAAACGGGACGTACGCTCCCCTGTTTCGCAGCGAAAAAATGATTCTGATCCTCAACGTTAAAAAATTTAACCGGGCCACCCACTTTCCCCGGGTACGGGGCAGGGCAAAAAAATCTTACCTAATACTGCTTCCGGTTGACCGTGAGCAGTTTATAAAGCTAAGAAAAAATCAGCAAGTTCGCAGCACCGGTCGCGATCTTTAAACGTTGAAGCGGAAGTGCATTATATCGCCGTCTTCGACCACGTATTCCTTGCCTTCAACGGCCATTTTTCCGGCTTCCTTGCACGCCTGTTCAGTCCCAAATTTCTGATAGTCAGCTAGTTTAATGACCTCGGCGCGGATAAATCCTTTCTCAAAGTCGCTGTGGATGACCCCAGCGGCCTGGGGTGCTCGCCAACCTTTCTGGATTGTCCAGGCCCGGACCTCTTTTTCTCCTGCCGTGAAATAAGTGATGAGGTTTAGCAGTCGATACGACGCTCGAATGAGCTTATTGAGCCCCGATTCTTTCAGACCGTACTCTTCGAGAAAAACGGCGCGGTCTTCGGCACTTTCGAGTTCTGCGATCTGAGCTTCGATGGCCGCGCTGATCACAACCACTTCGGCTCCTTCCTTTTCCACATGGCTTCGAAGAGCATCTACGTGCTTGTTTCCGGTATGGATTGAACCCTCGTCGACGTTCGCCACATAGACAACGGGCTTATCGGTGAGCAGCTGTAGGTCGGCGACCGCTTTCCGGTCGTCTTCGTCTATCTGTACTGCACGTGCATTCTTGCCTTCCAGAAGGGCATCTTTGAAGGCCTGCAGGATGGTCAGCTCCTTTTTCGCCTTCGCATCACCGCTTTTCGCCGTGCGCTCAACGCGGGCAATCTTCTTCTCTACTGATTCGAGGTCCTTCAATTGAAGCTCCGTGTCGATTATTTCTTTGTCCGACACCGGATCCACTTTTCCATCGACATGGACGATATTGTCATTTTCGAAGCAGCGTACCACGTGAACAATGGCGTCAACCTCGCGTATATTGGCCAGGAACTGATTTCCCAGGCCCTCGCCCTTGCTTGCCCCCTTCACCAGACCGGCGATGTCGACAAACTCAATGGTAGTCGGCAGTACGCGTTGGGGCTTGACCAGCGCCTCCAGGACGGTCAGGCGCTCGTCGGGCACGGAAATAACGCCGACGTTGGGCTCTATGGTGCAGAACGGAAAGTTAGCTGCCTCCGCCTTATTGTTGGAAATCGCGTTAAAAAGGGTGGATTTGCCAACGTTTGGCAGCCCTACAATACCACATCGCAATGCCATTACTCTTGATTATTAAGCGTTTTTGTTAATCGAGGCGCGAAGTTAAGAAATTTTCCGCCCGGGAATAGCGTTGGAGCCCCCCGTGGCAACTAACAAAAAAACCCCTGCGGGGCAGGGGTAAGAATAAGCTAACGTCTTGATCAGTTCTGGTCGAACTCAGCCGGGGGCTAATCCCATTTGAGTTCAGTATCGAGTTCCGTGCCTTTGCCGTTGCTTGACGTTTCGGCAGTTGCCTCCTCACTCTCGGGCTCGTGGTCGAATTGGGAAAAGTCAACGTCGGGCATAAGTTCGTGCTTCACATGGTTAACCGTGTTGTTCAACGCCTCGATGAACTTATTGAAATCTTCCTTGTAGAGGAAAATCTTGTGCTTTTCGTAGGTAAACCCGTCGTCTTTGAAGCGCTTCTTGCTTTCTGTAATCGTCAGATAGTAATCATTCGAACGGGTGGCTTTCACATCGAAGAAGTAGGTCCGTTTCCCGGCTTTCACCTTCTCAGAGAATATCTCTTCCCTACCGTTTGTCTTGTTTTCTTCCACAATCCTTCAATTTTAGTGTTAGGTTAACGTTTTAGTAGTTTGAAGATAATACTTTGGCCTATTCCAGCAAAGACAACCGGCAATAATAGTTGGCACGATTAGTATTTATCCCAATTAAAAACCGCTAAAATTAGCACGGAAGATATCGAATTTGCAATATCGTGAGCATTAAACTGCATGAAATAGCGCGGCATACGAGTCTGGAACTGCTCGCCCGCCAGATGGTTGAGGGCTTCATCACCGGAATGCACAAGTCGCCCTACCACGGGTTCTCCGTGGAATTTGCTGAACACCGTCTCTACAACGAGGGGGAAAGCACGCGGCATATCGACTGGAAGGTATACGCGCGTACCGACCGGTTGTTCACCAAGCGTTACGAGGAGGAGACAAATCTCCGGTGTCTCATCGCCATCGATAAGTCACCCTCGATGTTTTATCCAGTGGAAAGCCGATCCAAGCTCCGGTTCAGTATCTACGCCGCGTCCGCACTTGCCTATTTGCTGCACCGCCAGCGGGATGCGGTGGGTCTGTGTCTTTTCGATCAACAGATCCGCGAATTAACTCCAGTCAAGTCGACACCCACGCACCTCGACAAGCTCTTTGGGCTGCTGGGCCAGCTCGAAGATGCGGCTCCCGGCGATGGCTCGACACAAGTCTCAACTGTATTGCACGAGATTGCCGAAAAAATACACAAACGATCGCTGGTGATCCTGTTCAGCGATATGTTTGACAGTAGTGAATCGACCGACGACCTGTTTAAAGCGCTCCAGCACCTTAAGCACAACAAGCACGAGGTCATTGTATTTCACGTGGTCGACCACAAGACTGAGCTGCACTTCGCTTTCGACGATCGCCCCATGGAATTTATCGACCTGGAAACACGCGAACGGATAAAGCTCAATCCCGGCGACATCCGGTCCAATTTCCGCGAGACAGCCGAACGGTTTTATCGCAGTCTGAAAATGCGGTGTAATCAATACAAAATCGACTTTGTCGAGGCCGATGTCGAACGTGATTTCAACACGGTCTTGCAGACGTATCTGATTAAACGCGCAAAAATGCGTTAAGCCGTAAACCGGAACTATTCCTCAAAAAAAAAGCTCCTTGCAGGTTCGCAAGGAGCTTCGATATTCTATTCGATTGCACCAGGTTTAAGAACTCTGCTCAACCTCCTGATGGAGCCATGCCTTCTTGGCAAGGAGTTCCTCCTTCGTTTCAACAACATCCGGATCAGGCACACAACAATCTACGGGGCAAACGGCCGCACACTGGGGTTCTTCGTGGAAACCCGTACACTCCGTACACTTCATCGAGACAATGTAATAGAACTCGTTAGAGACAGGAGTCTGTGCCTCGTGGCCATCGACTGACGTTCCGTCTTCCAACTCGACTTGCTCGAGTTTGGTGCCCCCGGCCCACGTCCACTCCCTGCCACCTTCATAGATCGCGGTATTGGGGCATTCCGGTTCGCATGCACCACAGTTGATGCATTCGTCGGTAATCATTATTGCCATGCTTTTCCTACTTTTGAGTGTTAATCACAAAAATAACCCCAAATACATAACCTTACAAAAGAATCGGGGTATTCCCTAAATATATGACGACGTACGAACGACTGGTAGCGCTTGAAAAACTGGGAAATTTCCTCTCTGCAATCGATGAAGCTGAATTTAGTGAACTCGCTGACAAAGTCAGAAATGAAAACACCTGGTTTACGCCCGAAAGCGTCCGACTGGCGTTGAACGGCATCAGCCGCTACCTCGATGGAAAAAAACTGCACCAATGGACCGCTTCCTACCAAGCTGCTCCCTCTCCTAAAAAGATCGGCGTGGTAATGGCCGGCAACATCCCGTTGGCAGGATTCCATGATATGCTCGCTGTGTGGGCCAGCGGCCATATTCTGATGGCGAAATTCTCATCGAAAGACTCTGTCCTTCCAGCGTATCTGATCAATAAGCTCCTTGAAATTGAACCGCGCTTTTCCCAACAGGTCCGAATCGAGTCTGTCCTAAGAGGCTTTGACGCAATTATTGCCACGGGAAGCGACAATTCCGCCCGATACTTCCTCGAATACTTTGGAAAGTATCCGCACATTATCCGGAAAAATCGTACGTCGTGTGCTGTTCTCACAGGCACCGAAACCCTCGAACAACTCGTCTTACTTGGTAAAGACGTCTTCAGCTATTTTGGTCTCGGATGTCGCAACGTCTCAAAGCTGTTTGTACCCGAGGACTTCGACCCTGTGCGTTTGCTCGGCGCATGGAAAGATTACACCGATATCCTGCATCATCACAAATACCACAACAACTACGACTATCAGAAGAGCATCCTTCTTGTGAACCGAATCCCGTTTTTTGATTCAGGTTTCGTTATCCTCCAGGAAGACGAAAGGCTTGTCTCACCAATTTCGGTCGTATACCTCGAGCGTTATTCATCCACCACCCAGCTAAAAGAACGACTCGATAGTTTGTCTGAGAAGATACAATGCGTCGTAGGTATCGGTCAAGACGATTGGGTACCTTTCGGGGAAGCACAATCACCAGATCTTTGGGATTATGCTGATCGAGTTGATACGATGAAGTTTCTGCAACAATTGTCGTGAGTGGATGAGGACCTAACGCCTCACCACTCACTGATTCCGTCAGGGTTGCTGTCCTCGCATAATCTCAACCCATCCCGTAAGGACTTCACCGTTTCCAATCCGGAGTCGATAGAAGTACACGCCATCTGCAACGTCACCTCCATCCCAGTTATTCTGATAGTCGGTTGACGCATATACCTGTTTACCCCAACGGTTCGTGATGATAAGCTCGTTGCTTGCTGACTCCGTCGGGAGGTTGCGGATATAGAACACCTCGTTGTAGCCGTCGCCATTTGGCGTAAAAACGGTAGGGATAAACAACTCATCATCGAGCGGCACCCGGGCTGTCAGACCAATAGCACAGCCTAACGCATCCTGTACTTCAACCTGATACCTTCCCGGAGGCACATTCTTGTAGGCTTTTGCAGGCAACTGATGTTCGTCAAGACCAACCTGTTCGAAGTTCGTCTCAAAGAAAGGCAGCGCGAACGACGCAGCTGAATCCAGACTGATCCGCACATCATAAGGATATGCGCCACCGGTAATACCTGCTACCGTGAACACTCCGGACGGTATATCGGGGTACGATTTACCTACTTGCTGAATGTTTGCTGCCAGAGGCCCCGGAACGGTAAACGTTACCGTCTCGGACGAGAACTGACAAAGCACTTCACTTTGTACCTGCAGGATTTTAAGAGTGTACTCTCCAGGCGCCTGAAGGAAAGCGTGCTGACTATTATCAAGGAATAGCTCACCGTTTGCAGGGAACTGGAACTGCACGACACTGGGGGGATCAGTGCTCAGGCGTCGTGACACCTGAATCTCTAACGGCCCCGAACCAGGTTTGTTCTCACCTGTTATGTTCAACAGTGAAAGCGACACGGCATTATCGTGGCAGTTCAGCTGGAGATCAAAGGTTATATCATATACCCCGAAGATTTCAATCGGAGCTGTTCTTGTCGGACATGAACCTGTAGCCGGCTTGACATAAACGAAGTACTGGCCACGGGCGAGATTATTGAACACCAGAGCCGGGTTTGTGTACGTGACGTACTCATCTTCCGCCGGCGCATTAAACTGATCAGTGCTTAATGCGACGAAATACTGACCACCATCAACCACATTGACGGAGATGGATCCACTTCTCCCCTCGTTGGAACAATTCGCATCGCTTTTCGTAATCACCGTATTGACAAATCCAGGTGACAACACATCGGCTGTAAACACACTTTCGCACCCATTGCCGTCGCGTACCACCAGATTATATGATCCGGTAATGAGACCGGTCAGATTCGTTTCAGTCGTCCAGGTTAAACCACCATCGATCGACCACTCATATCCGGTACCGCTTCCTCCGCCGACCGTTATTCCCTGAATTGCTCCGTCGTTACCGTCACACGTAGCAGCAGTGATGGTAAACGATGCAGTTATTGCATCGGGCCCCGTCATCGTAAAGGCGACATCGGACGTACATACGTCGGAATTGTTTCTGCGTATGCGGATGATATGATCACCCTTCTCAATACCGGTTACCGCGTTCCCCACTACGAAAGGCGTGAAACCTCCTCCGTTGAGAGACCACTCCAGCACATTACCCTCCTCGCCCGGGACATCGATCATAACGGATCCTGTGGCAGCATCAGCACAATCCGGAGGGCTCTGCACGATCACACTGGCAGGTCCGACGGTTCCCGACCGATCAATAGAAAAGAAGCCGGGCAGCGTGCAGACGTCACCGTATTGAATGACATACTCATAAAGTCCAACCGGCAGGTGGGTGAAGATACTGTCGTTCTGGATGGTTTTTGAGTATTGAACAGGAGTGGTTATGCCCGTCACCGTGATAACAACCGCTGCCGTCGGATTTGGCTTGAACGGTTTTATGCTCAACGTCATGCTTCCATCCGAGTTCGCACAGGTTGCAGGCGTCGTCTTAGGAACTACTACAACCGAGTTACAATTCACTACCGTACAGAATGGATCCGAAGCATCACGAACGTTGATATTGATCATACCGGTCGCCTCACATCCACCGCGGTCATAATGGACCTGAACTTGAATCGTTCCTGACTGAGTTGTAGGGTCAAAGAAGTTGCCCGACACACCAGCACCGGTAAAGGTGAATGTTCCTCCGCCGGGCTGCCCGGTGACAAGGGTGAGGAGATTCAACGGCCCTGCGTTCGCGCAGACTGTCGCATTGGTTGTTGTAAGCACTGCTTCCGACATAACCTCCACCTCAAAGACTGCCTGCGATGCGACACAAGCTCCCACTCCGTAATCCACCGTGATCACCTGCAATCCGCTCAAGCCGGCGGGATCAAACATATTGCCTGTGACTTGAGGACCATTGAATACAAAGGTTCCTCCTCCGGGGTTGGCGACGACCAGCGTCGTGAGGTCAATCAGTCCCACGCTCTCACAAAGTACTACCGGAGCTGTCGGCACATCAAGTACAGCATCATCAGTGATGGTGAGATTCAAAGTACCCGAGGATGCGGCGCATGCACCCGTGGAGTAATCCACCGTCACTTGTATTGTGTTTCCTGCGAGCCCGGTAGGGTCAAACAACGTTCCGGAGATCGCGGCATGACCCGAGAACATAAACGTTCCTCCGGCAGGTACAGCCGAGGCAAAAGCTTGTAAATCGACCGGCCCACCTGATGCACAAATCTGCTGGTCGCTCAAAATCAGTGTTGCCGCATCCAGTACATTTACAGTCGCCGTCACGCGCGGTGCCTCGCCACAGGCATACACCGCGGCGACTTCAAAGGCAGTCGTTCCGGGAACTGACATATCGAGGGTGGAAGCATCGGGAATGAAATCGGCTCCCGTAAATACGTGTACACCCTCGTGATACCAGTGATAGGTCAGGACGTCCGCATCCGTGCTGGAGGCGCTGAGTGTCGGGGCCGCAGCACCCACGCACACTTCAATCGGAGCGTTGGTGACCACAGGAGCAACTCGTTCATAGCTGAACGACAACCTCGATTCGCCGGTGTTCTCAAAATATTGAATCTCCAGAGCGTGGACGCCCTCCGTCAGACACACCGGATCCGAAGTGTAGAGGGTATACGTCTGCAGATCAAAGCCCTCGGCAGGTGTAATCGCGACTCCATCGAGGAAGAGACGCACCCCGTCGTCTGATCCGACTGTGAATCGATAAACACCAGCCTCGAAGGTCTTGTTCATCAGATATCGGATGCTGAAATTATTCTGATAGCTTCCGCAGACGTTAGGTCCTGAAATGAAATCTGCAGCTTCCAGATTGAGGTCAAAAAAGTCAGTCGTCTCATCGTAAGAAGACGCTGCAGTCATTCCGCTGATATCAGCAGACTCGATGAATCCTCTGTATTTAGCAACATCAAAATCGATGCGAGCGGGCATGGGCGTAGGGTCGCCCGCATCGTCATAGACATGGCCAATCCATGTCTCGTTACCTACCAGGCTCGGATCGGTCGGAATGTCCATAAAATTAACGGCAACGGTACTAGTTGCTGCCGGGCAAGGCCCCGGAGGATTGTTCGTCGTTGCCGTCAGAATGACCGAGCCATTCGCCAGGTCGGCGGGACCCGGTGTGTACGTGGCATTCGCGCTTGTCGCATCACTAAAGGAGCCGTCTCCGGCGGTAGTCCAAAGCAGAGATGTTGCCGATCCTCCCATAGCTGCGTCGAGAGTCGCCGACTGACCTGCGCAAACGGTCTGTGGCAACCCAGCGTCAACAATGGCGGCCTCATTGACGGTGATTACTACCGTTGCACTGTACCCCGGACAAGTTCCGACAGCCGTTGCGGTAAGCACAACGCTTCCATTAGCTGCATCCTGGCTTCCGGGGGTATATCTTGCCGAGGGATCAGTGGGGTCGTCAAACTCGCCGTCACCTGCGGTGGACCACAATAGCGCCGGCGCATTCTGAACGTCTCCCTGAAGGACAACAAAATCCGTAGCACAAACCGTCGCGGGTGGTCCGGCGGTTATTGTCGGTACGGGTGCGATTTCCACCGAAGCCTGTCCTCCCAAATCATTAGTGACACAACCCGTAGCATCCTGCAACGCAGTGAGACTATAGGTTCCCGGGGCGGGATTGGTCAAGGTGAACGTATTGGAGTTATGACCGGAAACTGATGTTGTTACAGTCCCGTCCGAGTAAGTAAAGTCGAAAGGCGCAGTACCCGTGAATACGAAAGTAACGTCGGGACGTGTTCCCGGATCGCACGTAATACCCCCGCCTCCAACATCACCGGAGGGCAACGGATTGACAATCACGTCAACCGAAGGGCCAAGGTCTGTCGCAGCACACCCATTTGCATCCGTTAATGATGTGATGGAATAGCTACCGGCTGCCGCCCCACTGATCGTATAGGTGTGAGTAGGATGGTTATTCACCGGTGTGGCTGTTGTGCCGTTGGTAAAGGTAAAGTTGAAAGGTGCAGTACCTGTAAAGGTGAACGTGACATCGGGCAGAGCCGCCCCGTCGCACACAGCTCCACCACCCGTTGCTGCGTTTACTGTGGGTAGGAGATTCTCTATCACTTCGACAGGGGTACCAAGGTCGACGGCTGCGCAGCCTAAAGCATCACTGAACTGTGTAATGGAGTAAGTACCCGGCGTAGGAGAAGTGATGGTAAAGGTGTTGTTTGGATGAGCATTGACCTGAACATCATTTGTTCCGTCTGAATAGGTAAAGTCAAAGGGCGCCGTACCTGTAAAGGTAAAAGTTACCGTGGGGACGGTGGTACCGGAGCAGTATTCGCCACCACCGCTAATCTCCGCCGAAGGAAGGGGATTCTCAATGACCTCTACCGCGGTGCCGAGATCTGTTGCTGAGCAGCCTTTTGCATCCGTTAAAGCTGTAACTGAATAACTCCCTACCGCAGCCCCCGTAATCGTATAAGTGGTAGTCGGATGGTTATTCACAGACACGGGGGTCGTTCCGTTGGAATAGGTAAAGTTGAAGGGTGCTGTCCCTGTGAAGGTAAAGGTAACATCGGGCAAAGCAGCCCCTTCGCATACCGTGCCCCCTCCTGTTACAGCGCTGGTCGCTGTGGGAAGGGCGTTCTCAATCACATCGACCGGTGTGCCGAGGTCTGCGCCGGGGCAACCGGTAACATCACTCAACTGTGTGATGGAATAGGTACCTGCGTTCGGCGCCGTAAGCGCGAATGTGTTAGTGGGATGGGCCGTAACTTGAACATCATTCGTCCCATCAGAATAAGTAAAGTCGAAAGGTGCCGTGCCCGTAAAGGTAAAGGTCACAGCCGGCACGGTTGTACCGGCACAGAACTCTCCGCCACCGCTGATCACGGCAGAGGGAAGCGGGTTCACGATCACATCCACTGAAGAGCCAAGATCCGTTGCTGAACAGCCTTTCGCATCGGTCAGCGCCGTAACGGAATAACTCCCTACTGCTGCCCCGCTGATCGTATAGGTGTGGTCGGGATGATTAGTAACGGGTACTGTAGTCGTACCATTCGTATACGTAAAATTAAAAGGAGCCGTGCCGGTGAATGTAAATGTCACATCGGGCAGCGTTCCCCCATCGCAAACTGAACCTCCACCCGTTACCGCACTGGCCGCGGTAGGAAGGGCATTCTCAACAACACCCACCGGAGTTCCCAGGTCGACTCCGGGGCAACCGCTAGCATCGTTCAATTGCGTAATGAAGTAGGTGCCAGCGGATGGACTGGTAAGGGTAAACGAATTCGTAGGATGCCCATTGATCTGAACATCGTCCGTCCCGTCAGAATAAGTAAAGTCGAATGGTGCCGTACCTGTAAAGGTAAACGTAACCGCAGGCACCGCAGTACCCGCACAGAACTCACCGCCGCCACTCACTACTGCGGTAGGAAGTGGATTAACGATTACATCAACTGATGAGCCCAGATCCGTGGCGGAGCATCCCTTAGCATCCGTCAGGGCTGTAACGGAATAGCTACCCACGGCCGCTCCAGTGATCGTGTAGGTATTGGAAGGATGGTTGTTGACCGGAACTGTAGTCGTCCCGTCTGTATAGGTAAAGTTGAAAGGCGCAGTTCCTGTAAAAGTAAAGGTAACATCGGGAAGTGCCGCCCCATCGCAAACAGCACCGCCACCCGCGACCGCACTTACTGTCGGGAGTGCGTTCTCGATGACATCCACCGGAGTTCCCAAGTCGGCGGCAGCACAGCCTGTAGCATCGCTCAACTGGGTAATGGAGTAGCTACCCGGCAAAGGCGAATTGACGACAAACGTGTTCGTAGGATGAGCATTGACCTGAACGTTATTCACCCCGTTCGAATAGGTGAAGTCAAAAGGCGCCGTTCCCGTAAAGGTGAAAGTAACCGTAGGCACCGGTGTACCTTCACAAAACTCACCTCCACCACTTACTGCGGCGGAAGGGAGCGGGTTGACTACAACATTAACGGAAGAGCCAAGATCGGTTGCGCTACAGCCATTGGCATCGGTTAAGGCGGTAACGGAATAGCTACCTGCTGCAGCTCCTGAGATTGTAAAGGTGTTGGAGGGGTGATTATTTACCGGAACCGTTGCTGTTCCATCGGTGTACGAGAAATTGAAAGGCGCAGTACCTGCAAATGTAAACGTAACATCGGGAAGCGCCGCTCCGTCACATACCGTTCCACCCCCTGATACATTACTTACCTCTGGCAGAGGATTTTCAATAACATCAACCGGTGTGCCCAGATCGGCGCCGGCGCACCCGCCAGCGTCCGTCAAAGCGGTAATCGAATACGTTCCCACCGCAGCAGTCGAAACAGTGTAAATATTACTGGGATGTCCCGACACGATATGAGTCGCTGACCCGTCGGAGTAGGTGAAATCAAATGGCGGTGTCCCTGTGAAATTGAAGATTACTGACGGCGGAGTTCCACCCGCACAGTAAGCTCCTCCCCCGTCGATGACGGCTACCGGAACCGGACTGACCGTGACAGTAGCGGATCCGGCTCCCGCAACAACGCAACCGTTGGCATCGACAACATTGCCTACTATCTGGTAGGCAGTGGTTGAATTCGGTGTAACGGAAATTGCAGTCCCGCTCGTATACCCGGTAATCGGACCCACGCCGTTGTCAATCGTAAACGAATAAGGCGGCGCACCACCGGAAATCGTCACCGCGAGGTCAGTAGGCGTACCTTCGCAAATGGTAGCATCTCCCGAAAGTACAGCACTGACAGGTCCTGCAGAAACGTCGAGTGTAAGCGTATTAAGACTAAATATTGGTGTACATGAACCCAGTGCGGCACGCACCGACAGCGTGTAGGATCCCGGTGCCAAACCGCCGTATGTAATGGAGTTAGTCGGTCCTGTTACCGTTGCAGGGGTAGCCGCCCCGTCGACAAACAATCGATATTCTACCCCGGGATCCGCAACTGAAAGGTCCACAGAGACACTCTCCCCCGCACATATGGAGAGGTCGCCCGACGATATTGTGAACGGTGAGGGCACCGGATCCACAATCGTAAAGACGTTCGACACGAACGAACAGGCAGCGTCCTGGTCTGTAACCGTGACTACATAATCACCCCCTGACAGGCCTGTTAGATTTTGCGCATTGGACGTAAAACCATTGGGGCCCGTCCAGGAGAACGAGTATGTCCCCGATCCACCCGTAATCGCGTCGATACTTATCGAGCCATTCGGCATCACGCAGGTCACGTCGGTATTATCCGATGTTGAAACAGACATGCCAGTGATTTCCGGAACCGAAATAATGGGAACGGATGTCGAATAGTTCGGGTTGGGGTCGTTGTCCGTAACCGAAAGGACATTGTTATCCGGATACAATCCGTCTACAATCGTGGGCACGCCGAGTTGCAGTTCTTTGGTTACGAAAGTTCCATAAGACGGAGCAAATACAACCACCGAGAACGGGGGAATCCCCGCGGTTACCGTTATCTGAAATGATCCATTCGCCTGAGAGCCGCAAGCATTCGTGACATTTTCTATTACAACAGTGGCCTGTCCGAAGGAGGCTGCGCCGGAAAAAAGGCAAAAAGAGAAGACGGCCAGGCACTTGAGAACAACGGAGAGAAGTTTGCGCTGCATCCTACTTTACTTGAACGTTGAGTTGTTTATAGCATCCGTCTTTTCCGACGATGTAGATATCATAAAAGCCTGCACTTAATTGTTGGAGGCGGGGTTCCGCTACCTTCGTTGGCTCGGATGCGCGTCGTGAGTCAGAACACCCCGTGCAAAGCCAAAAAATCTGATAGTTTCGGCTATCGAGGCCTTCAGGAAGCTTCAGAAGAACTTCTCCATTATTAACGCTACCGGTCGTGTGGGTAATTTCAGTTGATACTTGTCGTAATTCCGGGCACTCATTCTGAGTAGGCGGGACTTGCCCGGACGACAGAAATGGCATAAGCAGGACTGCCACTAGTGGAGTAAGGTATAGGCGCATGTCAGGTAAAAAAAAAGTGACTCCGTATGTATAGCCTTCTTCGAGGCTTGGTAACCCAAATTTGTCAAAGGTCGGCGATACAGCCGGTTGGGGCGGTTTCAAAAAGTCTTATCCCCAATGCAAGTAATATTTTCGTAAAAAGTATACAGCTTTTAATTCCTAAAACCTACGGTTCAATATCTCCGTCAGCACCACTGCCTGCCTCAACGACTCCGGATTGGCGAGAAGTTTCCTGTATTCGTCTGCCCTCGATTTCTCCTCCTTCTTCTCATAATGGGAAAATCGCTCGAAGTCCGTGCGGGTATTTTCCAGTTTTAGGGTGTCTTCCAGCGAACGCCTTTCCGTCTCCACCTGAACCTGCTCGTAGGCAGCCCATTTCGACGGCGTCCGAGTCTCCGACGTTTCGACAGATTCCAGGCTTCTGGCTTCTTCCGCTGGAACCATTTCGTACGATTCGTACGACGGTTCCGGCTCCGGCTCTCGTTGACGGGGCTGCTTGGCCTCCGTTATCTCACGCAACAACTCCTCAAAAGTAAGAGGCTTCGGCTTCTCCACAGGGCGATCTTCAACGGTATCCATGGCCGTCCGTCTTTGAGGACGCTGGGGTGGAGGTGTGTTCCCTGGCTCTTGCTCGGGCTTTTTGAGCATTCTGCTCAAAAAGTACACGATACCCAAGATAACGTATATCAGAAGCTCAAAATCCATCAAACAAAGTTAAGAAAATTATTGAAAAAGCCTATCCGGCTGATTTCTATCGGTTTTGCCGGGCTTTTCCCCCACCCTCTTTTTTTATTTTGAATTGCAGATACCGGAGGGTTATCTTTGCCACCTACCTGTAATACGCTGTGTCGGGCGGCACCCCTCAGGCCCGCCGATCAACCTGTACGAAGGGTATCAACCACTACAACCACTACTGCATGCAATTAGCGAAACTGGAGATCAAAGGCTTCAAGAGTTTTGCCGACAAGGTCGTAATTAATTTTGACGAAGGAATTACCGGCATCGTTGGACCAAACGGATGCGGTAAGTCGAACGTTGTAGATGCGATGCGCTGGGTCCTCGGCGAGCAGAAGACAAGTGCGCTGCGCTCCGAAAAGATGGAGAACGTTATCTTTAACGGGACCAGCCAGCGATCGCCCCAGCAAATGGCGGAGGTATCGTTAACCATCAACAACACAAAGAACATCCTTCCGACCGAGTATTCACAGATTACCATTACCCGCCGCCTCTACCGGTCGGGCGAAAGTGAATATCTTCTTAACGGTGTTACCTGTCGTCTGAAAGACATCACTAACCTCTTTATGGACACCGGCGTCGCTTCCAACAGCTACGCTATCATCGAGTTGGGAATGGTCGACGATCTCCTTAATGATAAGGACCACAGTCGTCGCACCCTGTTCGAAGAAGCCGCCGGCATTTCGAAATTCAAGAAACGCAAGAAGGAAACCCTCAAGAAACTTGAAGATACCGACGCCGACCTGGAGCGCGTAGAAGACCTCCTCTTCGAGATCGAAAAGAACATGAAAAGTCTGGAAAAACAGGCGCGCCAGACTGAGAACTACTACCGTATTAAAGAGGAGTACAAGCAGAAGAGCATCCACCTGGCCAAGGTGGTTGTGAATAAACAAAAGGACAACTTTAACAGCCTGACGGCTGAAATTGCACGGGAAAACGACAGGAAAGTTGCCCTGGCTTCGGAGATCGCTGAAAAAGAAGCAGCTATCGAAAAGGCAAAATCAGAACTAGTTCTGAAGGAGAAAACGCTGTCGTCAAGGCAAAAAGCAATTAACGAGTTCGTATCCAAGATCCGTCAATACGAAAGCGACAAGCAAATAAAAAATGAGCGTCTCAAGTACCTTAACGACCGGGCAAACAGTCTGAGAGAGCAGATCGAACAAGACGCCAAGAGCAATGAGCGGGCTCGCTTTTCCATTGAAAGTCTCGAAAATGAGAAAGCTGCCGCTGAGGAAATCCTCCAGGAAATCAACAGTAAGCTTGAGCGCCTGAAAGCGGAGTACGAGGAGCAAAAAACACGTACTGCGTCGCTTCAGGCACAGGCCGATGCTATACGGCAAGTACAGCGCACGCATCAGGAAGAGTCATTCAAAATCAACAAAGATGTTGAGATCCGCGAGATCCAGATTTCGTCCCTGAAGCAAGAGCTCGAGCGCACGGCTACTGACAGTTCCCAGCAGAGCGCCAGTCTCCAGGAATTTGAAAAGAAACTTGTTGTACTTCAGGAAGAAATAACCGGCAAGACGGAGCAACTTGAAGAACTGAAGCGCGAAGAAGAAGAGATTCAGGAACGCACAGCCGACCTGGAAAAGACGATTGAGATGATCCGGGAAGAACTCAACGTCACGAACCGGAAGCTCGACGCAAGACAAAACGAGTACAACCTCACAAAGTCGCTGGTCGAAAACCTGGAAGGATTCCCGGAGGCAATCAAGTTTCTCAAGAAAAAAATCGCCAAGAACGCCCCTCTGCTCTCCGACATTCTTACAACGTCTGAAGAGTACAGGATCGCCATTGAGAACTATCTCGAACCCTACCTCAATTACTACATCGTAGAAAACGAAGCTGAGGCCTACGAAGCGATAAATATCCTTAGCGACGCTTCGAAGGGAAAAGCGCACTTCTTTATTCTTGATGCTTTCGAAAAGTTCGAATCATCAAACAGCCGGATCTACTCAAATGCGTTCCCCGCAACACAGATCATTGAGTTCGATCCGAAGTACAAGAAGTTAATGGCATGGATACTTGACCGCGTTTATATCTATGAAGGCGACATCAAGAACATTCCCTCTTCGGACGAAAACACCTTTATTACCAAGAGTGGGAAGATAACCCGTCGCCGGTTCAGCATTTCGGGGGGATCCGTGGGATTGTTCGAAGGAAAGAAAATCGGCCGGGCAAAAAACCTGGAAAAACTGGACAAGGAGATCCGGGAGCTAAACGCAAAACTCGACGAAATCCGCGCATCACTCGCGGAGCGCCAGGGCGATTATGAAAAATTGAGGAACAATCGCATTCGCGTTCAGATCGAAGACCTGCAGAACGAAATCCGCCAAATCAACGAAGAATACGTTTCTGTGCGGACCAAGCGTGAGCAGTTCTCAAGCATGCTGAGTAGCGCCGACCTCAGAAGGGAAGACATCCTGGAAAAGATTGACACCCTACAGCAGGAGCTGGAGGTGTTGCGTCCGAAAGCGCAGACGGCACTTGACGAACTTGCCGAGCAGGAAGCGAAACTAGCCGTCATTACAGACGATCTTTCTGCCCATAACGACTTGCTCAGTCAGAAATCGGCCGCCTACAACGAGCAGAACATCTTCTTCCATCAACAGGAAAACCGCGTCAAAAGCATTGATCAGGAGATTCGATTCAAACAGGAATCTCTCGAGCACAGTAGCCAGCGGATTGCGACCAACACGCAGGAGCTCAACCGAAACGAGGAAGAGATTCAGACCATCACCGAATCGACACAGACGAACGACGACGAACTGCTCGGTATGTATGAGCAGAAAGAAGAGATGGAGAAAGGCCTGACGGAAGCCGAGAAGGAATACTATGATGGCCGCGCCAGTATCGACAAGGTTGAGAAGGAGCTGCGCGAGATTCAACATAACCGTCAAAGCATCGACTCGCGCCTGATGGAGCTTCAGAACGCTCTCAACGAAAGCAAACTGCAGTTGAACTCCGTAAAAGAACGCCTGTCAGTCGAGTTTAACGTTGACCTCGACCAGGTTCTGGGCGACACCACCCCGGAGGAGTCAGAAGCTCTGATGTCGGAAGATGAAGAGAAAATTCGTCAGGAAGTAAATAAAATCCGGGGTCGACTCGACAACATGGGGCCTATCAACCCGATGGCAATGGAGGCGTATGCCGAAATAAAGGAAAGGAACGATTTCATCAATGCACAGAAGGAAGACCTTCTGAAAGCCAAAGAGTCGCTCTTCAACACCATTAACGAGATCGAAGGAGTTGCGAGCCAGACATTCATGGAGTCGTTCAACAAGATTAAGGAACATTTTATCAGAGTTTTCCGGTCTCTGTTCACCGAGGGCGACGAATGTGATTTGCGTCTCGTAGATCCAAGCAAACCGCTCGAGTCTGACATCGATATCATTGCGAAGCCCAAAGGAAAGCGTCCGCTGACCATCAATCAGCTATCGGGCGGTGAAAAAACGCTGACGGCAACGGCTCTGCTCTTCAGCATGTACCTGCTGAAGCCGGCTCCGTTCTGTATTTTTGACGAGGTCGACGCTCCTCTCGACGATGCCAACATCGACAAGTTTAACAACATCATCCGCGACTTCAGCAAAGACAGCCAGTTTGTGATTGTTACGCACAACAAGCGGACGATGGCTTCAACTGACGTGATTTACGGGATTACCATGGTGGAGAAAGGTGTCTCCCGCGTTGTTCCGGTCGATCTGCGTGAACTCGCCTGATCCAATCCGCCAGAGCAACAAAGCCCCGACAGCGACCCTGTCGGGGCTTTTTGCTTTTTCGCCTCTGAATGGCCGGCTCGATTTTTTTAGATGTTCGGCAGGAGGATAGGCAGGAACCCTCCGGCGGGCTTTATTTTTTGGTCCCCTTTCATGAAATCTTGACAATAATGACTATTTTTTCATTTCAACGCACACCCCGGGGGCTGCCCGGCGAGATGGGTATAGTGACCGCTCAAGGCGCAGCAAACAACTGAAAAGATTAAGCCATCGTCATGAAGCTATATTGTATCTCTCTACTTGCCCTGCTTGGATCAGTATTATTTGCGCAGGGTCAGGGATCAGTAGTCACAGGAAAGGTGACTTCAGCAACAGATGGCTCGGCATTACCCGGGGTGAATATCCGGCTGAACAACTCCTCGCAAGGAACGGTCACTGATTTCGACGGCAATTTCTCGATCACGACTAACTCTCCTTCCGACACCCTCGTCTTCTCGTTCATTGGTTACAACACGACCTATGAGCGCGTGGGGCAACGCACCGTGATGAACGTTGCCCTTAAGGAGGAAGCTACCGAACTGGGAGAAGTAGTCATTACAGGTTTTCAGGAAGTGCAGCGCAAGCTATTTACGGGCTCGGCCGTTAGCGTGAAGATGAATGAAGCCCGCATTGCCGGCATGACAGATGCCACACAAATGCTCGAAGGACGGGTAGCTGGCGTTACCGTCGACAACGTCTCCGGAACATTCGGGACTACGCCAAAAATCCGGATTCGCGGCAATACATCTATCAATGGCGACAATCAGCCCCTGTTTGTAATTGACGGCGTTATCCTGGAAGATCTCAACAACGTGAGCGCCGATGACATCATTACGGGAAATGCAAATACGCTGACCGCGTCGTCAATCGCCGGATTAAACCCTGACGACATCGAGTCATTTCAGGTGCTCAAAGACGCATCTGCCACGGCCTTGTACGGAACACGCGCCAAGAGCGGAGTTATCGTCATTACCACCAAACGCGGTCGAAGCGGGCAACCGCGGGTAAACTATGCAGGTAACTACTCCCTGCACCTTCGTCCGACGTACTCGCAATTCGATATCATGAATTCGGTTGACGAGATGTCTGTCTACCGCGAGCTCTATGAAAAAGGAATTATTGATATCAGTACGTCGGTGCGTGCTCAGAACTACGGAGCGCTCGGCAAGATGTTCGCCTTAATTTCCGATCACCAAATTCCATGGGGCCCCAATGGCTCGCTCAATGAACGTTTTCTCAACCGTTACGAAACAGCGAACACCGACTGGTTTTCGGTTCTCTTTCGCGATTATTCAATACAGCAGCAGCACTCCGTAAGTCTTACTTCCGGTACAGAAAAACACAACAGTTACTACTCTATCAGCTACCTGCACGACAATGGCCAAACCATTGCCGACAACGTAAAGCGATACTCGGGGACGGCCCGCAATGCGTTTCAGTTTACAAACCGCTTTGGCCTTGACCTGAAGCTCACCGCCAACTATCGCCAGCAACGCGCACCAGGAACAACGAACCGTGACTTCGACCCCATTACCGGACGCTACAAACGCGACTTTGACATCAACCCTCTCAGTTATGCGCTGAATACGAGTCGTTCCATCCGCCCCTACGACGATAACGGAGAGCTCGAGTACTTCCGACGCAATTATGCGCCATTTAACATTCTTGAAGAAACCCGGCTGAACCACATCAACATCGGAGTCGCCGATGTCTCTTCGCAGGCCGACGTGAATTATGAGGTCTTACCCAATCTTACCTTTCGAAGCACCCTGCAGGCGCGCTATGCGAATACGCGGCGCGAGCATATAATCCATGAACACTCTAACCAGGCCGAAGCTTACCGTGCCGACGGCACCCAGTTTATACAGGAGTCCAACCCCTTGTTGTTCCGCGACCCTGACGATCCTGGAGCTCAGCCAAAAATCGTTCTGCCGGAAGGAGGCTTCAACATCGTCAACGACGACGAGCTGCGCAACTGGTATGTGCGCAACAGCTTGGACTGGTCCACAACAATCGACCAGATACATAACATCAGCTTGCTTGCAGGCCAGGAAATAAAATATACCGACCGGTCGTCCCGAAGGGCGGAAGCCATTGGCATCTCGTACGAAAGCGGTGGAATAGTAAACACCGACCCGCTGATGATCGAATTCCTTAACCGCCAGGGAATCCGGACAAACGAGCTCTCTACTGACCGTGAACGCTTCGCCGGTTTCTTCCTCAACGGAGGATACTCACTCCGCGAGAAATACATCTTCAACGGAACAGTACGCTACGACGGCTCAAACCGCCTGGGGAAAAGCAATCAGGCGCGATGGCTGCCTACCTGGAATATCAGCGGAGCCTGGAATCTCGATCGCGAAGACTTTATCAGTTTTCCCTGGCTTGACTATGCCAAGGTACGCGCTACGTACGGACTATCCGCAAACCTGGGTCCTAACACGAGCGCACTCCTTAACCTCCAGTCGGCCGTGACCATGCGCCCCACCGACGTGGAAACCTATCTCTATATCCAGGATCTCGAAAATTCGGACCTCACCTGGGAGAAACTGAAAGAACTCAACATAGGTATCGATTTTGGAGTTTTCAACGGTAGAATTACTGCAACTGCCGACTTCTTCAGGCGCAACGCTTTCGATCTCATTGGACTTATACAAACGAGCGGCATAGGCGGCAACCCGTATAAATGGGGCAACTATGCCGATATGCGCTCCGATGGGTTCGAGGTTTCCATAAATTCCCTCAACGTCAGCATAAATGACTTTTCATGGTCGACGGCCTTTAACGTAGGCTATGCGATGGACCGGATTACCCGTCTCGACTTCAATCCGCGCCTCGCCGACGCTATCGCCCAGGGAGGAGCAGCCGTTCAGGGTGGACCGCGGAGAGGTTTGTTCTCGACCCGCTTCGCCGGACTTGACTCCCGGGGAATCCCAACCTTCCATGACGGATCCGGAGAAAGAGTCTACTATTACGACCTTCAGGAACGCGATAACCTGACCCAGATGCTCCATTACGAGGGCTCGGCGGAACCAAGGGGAGCAGGAGGTTTCGACAACATCTTCCGTTACCGCAACTTCAGCCTCAATGTGTTCCTCTCATACAAATTCGACTATAAAATTCGTCTCGATGACGCCTTCAGCCATCGTTACACCGACTTCAATTCGCTATCGCGGAGCTTCGTAAACCGCTGGGCAGTTCCCGGTGACGAAAACATCACCGACATCCCGGTTATCCTTGATCGCGAGACTGTCGAAGACGGTAGCAATCCGGAATACTCATACGCGTACGATCTGTACAACAAAAGCACTGCCCGCGTTGCAGACGGATCATATATACGCCTGAAGTCAATCAGGCTCATGTATTCTATGCCCAGGACACTCGCACGCCGCATCGGAGCACAAAATGTCCGCATTGGTATTGAAGCACAGAATATGGCGCTCCTCTACTCCGATAGTCGCCTGAACGGTCAGGACCCCGAGTTTTTCTCCTCAGGGGGAGTTGCATTACCACAACCAAGATTGATCACTACGTCGCTTAACATCGGATTCTAAAGACATGAACAAGCGAAAACTATTATACGGCTCCCTTCTCACGACCTTGCTTCTGACAGCCAGTTGCAACTCGTTTCTGGAAGAGAACCCCGACAACCGTGTCGATTTAGATAATGTGGTCAAGGCTGCGCAGCTGCTCACCAACGCTTATGCCAGCGGGTCATATACTTTTACCGAATGGATGAGTGACAACGTTAGCTACACGACAGGAACATTCATACTGCCGGAGCACAATGAGGCCTATCAGTGGCAGGACGTAACAAGCATTGCGCAGGACACCCCAACCAACTTCTGGGAAACGACTTACGATGCCATTGCACACGCGAACGAAGTCTTGGCCAGGATCGACAAGCTCAGCGGTGACGACAAACACCGGGATGCTGTTCGCGCCGAGGCGCTGCTCACCCGGGCGTATGGTCACTTCATGCTGGTCAATCTCTTTGCCAAAGCCTATGATCCGGAGACGGCGGCGACTGACCCGGGAATCCCTTATGTTGAAGAACCCGAAACAGTGTTCATTAAGACTTACATACGCCAATCCGTTGAAGAGACCTATCAGAAGATCGAACGCGATCTCGTCGATGGCCTTGCGCTGGTTGACGGAAGCTTTTATGCCCACTCGGGCAAGTACCATTTTACCCGAAACGCAGCGTTGGCCTTTGCTTCCCGATTCTACCTATTCAAACACGACTGGGCGAGCTGCGTGACTTATAGCAGTCAACTGTTGGGTGCGAATCCCGCACTGTTCGTAAAAGACATCGCCGGCATTCTCAGCCAGACGGCCAACACCGAGGAATTCCTGCAAGCTTATACATCACCCAGTGACAACAGCAATCTTTTGCTAATCCGTCAAGTAACGAATTATCCCGTAAATGTCGGTTTCTGGCCTTCTCCTTCCCTGATTAACGGCTTATTCAATTCCAATCCCTGGGGAGGCGCCGAGGACATCCGAACGAGTTTGGAGTATCCGATCTTCCGGCGGGGTGATAATCTCGCGATTGCGAAGTACGAATTCCTGTTCGAACGAACCAGCCTTACCTCTAACGTGGGATATAACTATACCATAATGCCGGTTTTCCGGGGCGATGAAGTTCTATTGAATCGCGCCGAAGCGTACGTTCATCAGAACAATATCACCGCAGCGATTGCTGATTTGCAGACTTTCGTAAGCATGCGCTACGAGGGAAATCCTCAGGTAACCATCAACACCTTGCGCAATTACTATCAGACCGCGAGCAGCCAGAATGCAGCGTTGAACTACGTCGTTCAGGAAAGAAGGAAGGAATTCATCCACGAGGGACTCCGATGGTTTGACCTGCGGCGCTATGACATTCCTGTCACCCACATGTTGCAAGATGGATCGATTATCATACTCGAACGGGAAGACAACCGAAAGACGCTACAGATACCTCAGGCTGCTATTGACGTAGGTGGACTCGAACCGAATCCTCGATAATCATGAAAAAGAAACTGATATACGGACTCATTCTGGCGACGGTTTGCTCAATCGCTATATCGTGTTATCCCGACGAAGAGGTATCTGCTCCGGTGCGCGAGCATCCCTACTCCGATGATCCGATTGACCAGTACATCCAAAAAAACTTTATCGATGCCTATGGAGTCGCCGTTCGGTACCGTTATGTAGATCGCTACGTCGATCGCACCAAACGTGTCACGCCACCCAAACGCGATGTCGTCGAACCTATGCTTGAGTTCCTCACCGAGTACTGGATCAAGCCGTTTGTGGACGTAGCAAACGGGAATCGTTTCTTCAGAAATCATGTACCCGCCGAAATCGTCCTGGTGGGTTCTCCTATGTACAACAACGACGGAACCGTCACGCTGGGCACTGCCGACGCAGGTGCCCGGATCACGCTTACGGAAGTCAACTTTATCGACGAAGACAATGAGGATTGGGTATTCCGACAACTCGGGACGATCTACCATGAGTTTGCTCACATCGTTCACCAACGATATAACCTACCACCCGGATTTCAGCAGATCTCGCCCGAGGGATACACTTCGGCTGGCTCCTGGTACACCCTATCTGACGAGGATGCCCTCAAGCGGGGTTATGTATCCCCTTATGCCACCAGCAGCTATAATGAAGATTTTGCTGAACTTGTGGCGTTTCTGCTGTACTATCCTGACTTTTTCGAAGATTACCTCGAAGACGAGCCTAATTG